>JACQWQ010000081.1 GCA_016209205.1 Chloroflexota bacterium | reverse complement strand
AGGATCCCCTTTCGGGTTACACCCTTATACTAGGTTCTACGCGAAATGTCTTGGATTCTTTTAGATTCGTCCAGATTCGCGCAGACCTGTCCCGAAGGCTTGTCCCGAAGTATTGAGGGAATTGAGGGATTCGTGTTTTCCATCCGATAACTCAATCGGCGCGTGGGAAGTTTCTGTGCAGCGTTATTTTGCTCACGCGGAGTTCGCGTGCGAAATCTCGGCTGGGCAAGAGATTTCTGTCTCGGCTGCGCTCGACACCGCAAAAAACACTCCTCGAAATGACACCTGAACGGTTACGATTCGCGAACGCACATTGGAATTTCAACCTGCGTAGGCAGGTTTCGTGTTTTCGTGGTGCGCGAATTGATTCGCCCGATCCTGTCACAAATCATTGTCATTCCCATTTGATTATGCTAGAATCGCGCGTGATGCCGCGACACTTGATCCTCTTGAACGGCAACGTGATCACGCTCGACCCCGATATGCCGCGCGCCGCCGCGCTCGTGCTGCGCGACGATGAAATCGTTTACGTTGGGGATGACACAACCGCACGCAGCTATCGCCAACACAATAGTGAAACACTTGACTTGCAAGGCAAACTTGCGCTCCCCGCTTTTACCGATTCGCACATCCACTTTACGGGCTTGGCCCAGAGTTTAGAAAACATAGACTTCGCAGGTTGTGGTTCACTGCAAGACGCGGTGGAACGCGTGCGCGCGCGGGTCGCGCAAACTCCCGCCGGTCAATTGCTTTGGGGCAGCGGTTGGAACAATGCCGAATGGAGCGACCCCGCATTTCCAAACAAGCGCGCCCTCGACGCAGTCGCGCCGCGCCATCCCGTCATCCTGACGCGCAAGGACGGACACAGCGTGTGGCTCAATTCGCTCGCGCTGCGCCAGGCAAACATCACGCGCGATACGCTTCCACCCGAAGGCGGCGTGATTGACCGCGACGCGAACGGAGAACCGAACGGCATCTTGCGCGAGAATGCCATAGAGTTACTCGGCGACGGCATCGGCGCGTTCGGCGGCGCGATCCGCGCGGACACGCCCCAGCGTGCGATTCGACATGCGCATTCGCGCGGCTTGGTCACGATCCACAACATCGAGGGCGCGAATTCGATGCGCGCGTTTCAAGACTTGCGCGCCCAAAACAAACTCACCCTGCGCGTGGTGCATTCCATTCCCGCCGACCAGCTCGCGTCGGCGCGTCAACTCGGCATCCAACGCGGGTTGGGCGATGAATGGTTTCGCGTACAAGCCGTCAAAATTTTCGCGGACGGCTCGCTCGGCTCGCACACGGCAGAACTGCGCGAACCCTTTCTCGACACGCCGGACAATTGCGGCGTCGGCGTAACGGATTCAGAGACGATGTTGGATTGGGCGCGCGACGCGGCAGACGCCAAACTCGACGTTTGGATTCACGCGATCGGCGACCGCGCGATTACGCGTGTATTGGATGTGTTCGCCACACTGCGCACGGAAGGATTTCACGATACGCGCTTGCGCGTCGAACATGTCCAGCACTTGCATCCGTCCGATGTGGCGCGCTTTCGCGAACTCGACGTTATCGCTTCGATGCAGCCGCTGCATCAACCCAGCGACATGTTTGTCGCCGACGCGCTGTTGGGCCGGGAACGCGCGGCGTGGACGTACGCGTTCAAATCATTGCAGGACGCCGGCGCGACGCTCGCATTCGGCTCCGATTGTCCCGTCGAAAAGCTCGACCCTTTGCTCGGCATTCACGCGGCGGTGACACGACAAAACACGCAAGGCGTCCCCGAAAACGGATGGTATCCCGAACAGAAAATTTCGGTCATGGAAGCCGTGCACGCGTATACGCTCGGCGCGGCGCAGTCGGTCGGCGACGACTCGCGCGCGGGCACACTCGCCGTCGGCAAGCGTGGGGATGTGATTGTACTGAACGAAAACATATTCGAAATTCCGCTGCGCAATATCCCGCAAGTTTCAGTGTCGTACACCATCAGCGGCGGCGCGGTGGTACATTCGGCGGTGTAAATTTTCGCAAAAGTGTTTCGAGGCGAAAGCGAGGACAAGATGGAGCGCGTAGCATTACGCAATGCCTTTCACGGCGAGCCAGATACGGCGCAAGAAGGGACGCAGGTGGAAGGAGTCGGTCCGGACCAAGTCACCATCGCCATTCGCAGCGGCACGCTCGTACTGCGCGTGCCGAATAATGTGCCCGACAATCAAGTCCTTTCGAAAGAATATATGGACGAATTCATGCAGCTAGTGCTTGAGCTCGAAGACGGCAGTGAGCTGGACATTGTATTGGATTCCGCAAGAGATATGGCGGATACGCGTTTCGTGCCCGCTGCCGAACGCGGTCGCGTGAGGGAAGGTTAAACCTCTGTGAGTCGTACGCGCACTGCCCGTTCTGCAAGCCGCGCGTCCAATGCGCGTCCCGCGCCCGTGACGCGCGGCTTGCTTGTACGTCTCGGTCTGTATTGGGGTACGCTGTTCGTGCTCGCCGTCGGCAGCTGCACGCTGACGTTCTGGATTCTCGCCAGCGCGTCCGGCATCTTTAATCTCGGCGCACAGGAGTTGTTTTTCATTCGCGCGTTTGGTCTCGTGGCGCTCGTGTTGGGCGCAGCGGGCATCTTTTTTATCGTCGGCGCGCTGCGGCGCGTCACGCTGCCGATCAGCGAAATGATGGGCAGCGCGGAACGGATCGCGCAGGGTGATTATACGGCGCGCGTCCGCGAGCAAGGTCCGCGCGAATTGCGCTCGCTCGCGCGTTCGTTCAATCGCATGGCGGAACAACTGGGCGCGCACGACAATGAACGCCGCACGTTGATCGGCAACATTGCGAATGAATTGCGTTCCCCGTTGACCATGCTCAAGGAAAATATCGAAGGGCTGCTCGACGGGAATTTTGCGCGCGACGATGCGCACCTGAATCTGATTTTGGGGGAAACGATTCGGCTCTCGAATCTGGTCGAAGAGATGCGCATGCTCGCGCTGGCGGAAAGTGGCGGCTTGATTTTGCAGCGCGAGCCAATCGAACTGGATGCGTTGGTGCGCGACACCATCGCGTTGTATCATCGTGACGCGTCGAAACGGCATGTCAATTTACATGCCGTGCTGCCTGACGAACCGCTGCTGATCAATGCAGACCCCGCGCGCATTCAGCAGGCGCTCGGCAACTTGCTGGACGATGCGCTGCGCGCGAACATCAAGAGCGATATTCGCGTCGAAGTCACGAAATGGAACGCGCCCGCGCCGCAAGCGCCAGCATTTGCCCAAATCGAAGTCGCATACCGCGCGGCAGTCATCGCGCCCGAGCTGCTTGCCGGATATTTCGATCGGTTCTATCAACGCCATGCCGAAACGGCTGCGGCAGGCGAAAGCAGCCTGGGCTTGGCAATTTCCAAATTGCTCGTTCAAGCGCACGGCGGCGACATTTCCGTTTCCAGCGACGCGCGTCGGGGCACGCAGATAAAATTCAGTGATCAGTCATCAGTCGTCAGTCGTCAGTCAGTACTAGGATTTGCAGGACATCGCAATCTGCAATCTGAAATCAAAATCCCATGAATCCCATCCTGCGCGATTTTCCCGATCATTTTGAAACTGAACGTTTGTTGATTCGTTCGCCGCGGCCCGGCGATGGGCAAATGCTGTTTGCTGCCGTGACTGAATCCATCGAGCATTTGAAACCGTGGATGCCATGGGCGCACCAACCCATCACGCTCGAAGCCGAAGAAGGGACCGCGCGTCGTATGCATGCAGATTTTTTAAAGCGCGAGGACCTGCCGCTTTTTATTTTCAACAGAAAAAGCGGCGCATTCATCGGCGGCAGCGGGCTGCACCGTTTTGACTGGGCGGTGCCGCGTTTTGAAATTGGTTATTGGGTGCGTACGAGGGAAATAGGCAAGGGTTATATTACCGAAGCGGTCGCGGGCATTGCGAATTTCGCGTTCGAGCAATTGTTCGCCGAACGGATCGAAATTCGAGTGGACAACCGCAACGAGAGCAGTTGGCGCATCCCCGAACGTCTGAAATTCACGCTCGAAGGCATTCACCGGCGCGATGCGCGCGGCGTACAAGGCGAATTGCGCGACACACGTGTGTATGCAATGATTCGCGATGAATGGTTGGAACGCAAGAGAGATCAAGACTAGAGACTGGAGATTGGCAGATAGCAGATGGCAGATGGCGAATTACGACTTACGATTTGCTATTTGCGATACGCGATTTGCAATCCACGAGAAACAATGAAGGCAGCGATTTATTATCGACGCGGTGACTTGGAGGTCATCGAATATAAAAATGTGCCAGAGCCAGAATTGAAAGCGGGAGAAGTGTTGGTGCGCGTGCGTGCGTGCGGAGTGAATCATCTGGACATTTACACGCGCGAAGGATCGCACGGCGTCAAAGCGCCGCTGCCGCACATCGGCGGGCTGGAACCGTCGGGCGAAATCGCCGCGCTCGGTCCCGGCGTCTATGATCGGAATATTGGCGAACGCGTTTTGATCGGCGCGTTCACATCGGACGGCAGCTGTGAGTATTGTCTCGCCGGGCACGACAATTTGTGCGCGAATCGCAAAATCGTCGGCGTCCAAGTGGACGGCGGTTTTGCGGAATACGTCAAGGTCCCTGCAAGCGCGTGCATTCGTTTACCGGACACTGTGTCTTTTGTCGAAGCGTCTGCCATTCCCGCCGCATTCGGCACCGCCTGGCACATGTTGAATTTTCGCGCGCAAGTCAAGCCCGGCGAATGGGTTTTGGTGCTGGCGGTCGGGTCCGGCGTCGGCAGCGCGGCGGTCCAGGTCGCCAAAGTGCTCGGCGCAAAGGTGATTGCGACATCCAGTTCCGACGACAAATTGGAAATGGCAACGCATTGGGGCGCGGACGCGGTGATCAACTACAGCAAGCAGCCAAATTTCCAACATGAGGTGCGACGCATCACCAACGGGCGTATGGTGGATGTGGTGTTCGAGCACGTCGGACAGATGACGTGGAAAGCGAGCGTCGCGTCACTGCGCCCGACGGGACGGCTGGTTACGTGCGGCGGCTCATCGGGACGTTGGGGCGAGACCGATATTTGGGGTGTCTTTTGGCAGCAATTGACGCTCATGGGTTCCAACGGCTGCACCCACCGCGAGTTTTATCAAGTCCTGCAATTGTACGCGCAAGGAAAATTCAAAGCGGTGATTGATCGCACATTTCCGCTCTCGGAATTAGGGCACGCGCAAAAACATCTTATCGAGCGGAAACAATTTGGCAAAGTGGTGGTTGTGCCCGAGTAGTGTGCGGGTGTACAATTTGTAAGTTGAGCAGAAAGGAATGGCGATGATTCAGACCCCATCTGCAAAAATCAGACCACGCCGCGTGCGTTTATGGACGTACGACGAAATGACGGCGGAATTGCCAGAGACAAATCAACCCATCGAATTGTGGGACGGAGAAATGGTCATGGGAGACGCACCGACGCCAAAACATCAAGCTTCCGTTGGAGAACTTTACATTGCCCTGCACAATTTCGTGAAAACGCGAAATTTGGGAGTGGTTTACGTGTCCCCGATTGATGTCGTATTGTCACCGCGACGCGTCGTGCAACCCGACATTATTTTTGTGTCCAACGCAAAAAAATCAATTATTGCCGATGCCATTCGTGGCGTTCCCGATCTCGTCGTCGAAATCGTTTCCACGGGCAGTTGGCGGCGCGATACGATTGACAAACGCGCCTTGTATGAACAATTCGGCGTGCAAGAGTACTGGATTGTGGATCCCGAAGCAGGCATGGTTGACGTGCTGGTGCTCCACAAAGGCGCCTTCGAGTTGCTGGGACGATTCGGCAGGACGCAAACCGCGCGTTCGGGATTGCTCAAGGGTTTTAAAATACGCGTCGCTGAATTTTTGGAATGACACAACGAGATGTAGAGACGTTTCGGTGAAACGTCTCCCCCCGCGCGACAATGACATCTTCGCGCGTGGGTAAAATTGCTTATTGGTCAGGAAAAATTTTTCGCGCCGATGATGTGCGCGTTTATGCAAAATTCAGAAAGGAGGCGCCCCAGGTCGTTGTTCAAAGACAAATATCGCATCGAATCTGCGCGGTTAAGCGGTTGGGATTATTCGGCAGCAGGATTTTATTTCGTTACAATTTGCACGCGAGGGCGTGTGTGTTGTTTGGGCGATGTGGTTGAGACAGAAGCACACCTGTCACCGATTGGTGAAATTGTCGCAGCGGAATGGATGAAAGCAGAAGAGGTTCGCAAAAACGTACAGATGGATGAATGGATCATCATGCCAAATCATTTGCACGGGATTATTGTGATTAAATATGCGATAAACAAGGGAGATGTAGACCCCAGAGGGGAGACGTTCCAGCGGAACGTCTCTACGTCACCATCGCGGTTAAAACCGAACACGATCGGTTCGATGATCGGACAAATCAAATCGAACGCGACGAAAAAAATTCGCGCGGCAGGATATCCCGATTTTGATTGGCAGGAACGTTTTTGGGATGAAATTATTTGGGATGAACGCGGGTTGAACAATGTGCGGCAATACATTCGCGACAATCCCGCGAAATGGGAATCGGACCGGGATAATGCACCAGGGTTGTGGATGTGATGTAGAGACGTTTCGGTGAAACGTCTCTACGCATTGTTTCGCGCCGCACCCAGACATTTCACCGAAACGTCTCTACGATTTCGGCACAAAATACACATCGGTCGGTTTGAATTTGCTGTTGCGCAAGAAACGCGGCTCGACGGGCAAGTCTATCCAATCGAGCGCGGGCTGAGCAGGATCAACCCCCAGCAAACGCGTGAGCAGCAGCGTGTTCACGCCTTCAAATTGAATCAGCGCCAGCACGAACGGCGTCTCGGGTAAAAATTCCTCCGAGCCAAAATAGCACACCGTAAACGCATGCACACGCGCGGGCCGGTCGGTAATGTCAATCCATTCCGTCTCACGCCCCGAATACATGTCATGCCCGCGCGGATTCGCGTACGTGTACGCGCTGTCTACATCGCGCGACGCGAGCAAGTGTTTGTTTGCCAGCGCGGCGAACCACGGGCTGTCCTGCCCGTACGAATGCAAATACGTAATCTTGTATTCCTGTTCGAGCGTAATGGGCGTCATCTTTTTCAAAAACGCCAATGTTTCGGGATCGCTCTCTTTGGGGAAAGGAACGCCGTGCAGGATATAGCCGCTGAGTGTTTCTGATTGTTGAGAGGGAAATTTGGACATGGTTGGGAGAAAATCGAAATTAGAAGTTGGAAATTGGAGGTTGGAAGTTGGAGGTTGGAAGTTGGAAGTTGGAAGTTAGAAGTTAGAGTGCGTTGCTTTCCAATTTTGAATTTCTAATTTCGAATTTCTAATTTTGAATTCTATCCTTCCGTTTCCATAATTGTGACCGTCACGTACGTTCCGGTCCCGGCGTGCGAATGAATCGCGCCGCGTCGCGCATTTTTCACCTGGAGCGTCGCGTCGCCGAAATGCTTGCCGATGGTTGCTTGCAATTGCCACAACGCAAACACCGCTTGCATCAAACCGGTTGCGCCCACGGGATGTCCACATGCAATCAGACCGCCCGAAGGATTCACCGGACATTGAGGCGCAGCGGCGAGTTCCAAGCCATAATCAATGCCGGGCATAAATGCTTTGCCCGACGCGGCAAACGCGCCGCCTTCACCGTAACGACACAAGCCCAAATCTTCGTACGTCTGCAACTCGCTCGACGTGTACGCATCGTGCAGCTCGATAAAATCCAGTTCGCGGAGCGGCTCGCGAACGCCGGCGGTGCGGTACGCCATATTGCCCGCGGTGCGCCCCGCGCGAAAAGAATGCACACCCGGATAGCGCGTGCCGTGTTCCCATAAATTGCGATAATAGGCGCGGGTCTCGTCGGAGGCGCGTTCTTGCTCGGTCGCGTAATCGCGCAGGAATGTATCATAATCCACGTGCGGACGGTCTGCCATGCGCATCGCGTCGGTGCCGCGCCCGATGCCGGTAATTTTTACCAGCGGGTGCGTAATGCGCGCGCCCGCGCGTTCGAGTTTGCGCACACCTTCTTCCGAGGCGAGAATCGTCGCCGCCGCGCCGTCGGACATGACGCAAATGTCGAGCCGCGTGAGGGGCCACGCCACCATCGGCGAATGGCGCACGTCGGCAACGGTGTAACGATTGCGTTTTTGCGCATACGGATTGGAATAAGCGTTGATGTGATTTTTCACCGAGATGTGCGCCATTTGCTCGACAGTCGTGCCAAATTCTTTCATGTGGCGCGTAACCATCATCGCGTAATACCCTGAGTAGAATCCGCCGACGGGATAATCGAACGACACATCGGAGGCGAGCGCGATAAACTCGTTGCCTTTCCATGTTTCGACGTGACTCATCGTCTCAAAGCCATACGCAACACAAACATCGGCATGGCCGCTGGCGATAGATTTCCACGCCTCTTGAAAGCACAAGCCGCCGGTCGCGCCGCCGCCTTCGACGCGATGTCCGGGCTTGGGGCACAAACCGAGATAATCCTGCACCATGATGCCCGCCATCAACTGGCGCGCAAAGTGATCGGAAAAGTACGAGGCAACCGAGCCGTCAACGCACTGCGTAAACGCGGGCACGTCGAGCGCGAGATCCGCAATGGCATAGTCGTACGCCTCTTTGACGATTGCGGGAAACGTTTTGTCGGGGCGGGCTTTGGCAAATTTGCTCACACCGCCCGACAGGACATACACGGGACGCATAGCTACTCCTGAACAGGTGACGCGTGACGCGTGATCGTTTACGCACGGTCAAAGCTGCGTCAACCCTCTCCAACATCTTTGTATCGCGATGATTCTCCGCCGAGCGAGGCGTATCTTACCATCGAAGCGCGAATTGACGTAGCGCAAGCACACGCCGACGCGCTTGCCATTTTGCTCGGCGTGACAACGAATATAGAATTCCTGAACTGGCATAGTAACGTGCGAGGTATTCCATCGCCTCAATCGTTATGCACGCACACGGACGAATGAATTCGTCACTATGCGTTAAAACATCACACACTTTACGGAGGCACAGTATGGCAGGCAAGTATTTTCAAGACCTCGAGGTGGGCATGACGTTCCAGCACGGACAGGGACGCACCGTGTCCGAAACAGACAATTTACTTTTTTGTGGGTTGACGCTGAATCCACAGCCGCTGCACGTGAACGAAGATTTCGCGTCGAAATCGCAATTCGGCACGCGCATCATGAACGGCATTTTTACGATGGGGCTGGTCGTCGGTTTGACCGTGAATGATTTGACCGACGGCACGCTCGTCGCGAACTTGAGTTACGATCACGTCGTTCACCCGCGCCCCACGTTTCACGGCGACACCGTGTACGTCGAAACCGAGGTGCTCGAAAAGCGCGAATCAAAATCCAAACCGGATCGCGGCATCGTGCGTTTCAAACATTGGGGGCGCAATCAAAAGGGCCAAGTGATTGTCGAACTCGAGCGCACGGCGTTGATTTTCAAGAGACCGGCAGCGGCTTGAGGGAACAAAGGGAAATGAGAGAAACAGCGCGTCGGAATGCGACGCAAGAAATCAGAGCGCGCCGCGCAATTCTGTACGTGCCGGGCAATGACACGCGCAAGGTGGAAAAAGCGGTCACACTCGGCGCGGACAGCGTGTGTCTGGATTTGGAGGACGGGGTCGCGGCAAATCGCAAAGCCGAAGCGCGTTCCCTCGTCGCCAACGCATTACGCACGCGCGATTTCGGCGTCAGCGAAAAACTCGCGCGCATCAACGGCATCGGCTCGGGTTTTGAAAATGACGATCTCGCAGCGGTTGTGCCCACGCGCCCCGACGGCATCGTCGTGCCCAAAGTGAATGACGCGGACGAGCTTCGTTGGGTGAGCGAGAGGATTGGAGAACTGGAGATTAGAGATGGAATTACGCGCGGCTCGATTGCGCTGATCGGAATGATCGAAAGCGCGCGCGGGGTAGTGAATTTGCGCGAGATTGCTTCCGCCGACGCGCGCTTGGAGGCGCTGATTTTTGGGGCGGAAGATTACGCGGCGGATGTGGGCGCAATCCGCACGCGCGAAGGACTGGAAGTGTTGTATGCGCGCAGCGCCATCGTCGCCGCGTGCGCCGCCTTTGGCTTGCAGGCGATTGACCTGTTGTTTCTCGATTTTCACGACCCCGATGGTTTGCGCGCGGAAACATTGCGCGGCGCGCAATTGGGCTATGCCGGTACACAGGTGATTCACCCGAATCAGGTGGCGCTTGTGCAGGAGGTGTTTACACCGGGCGATGCTGCGATTGCGCAAGCGCAACGCATTGCCGACGCGGCGGCGCAACATTTGGCAGACGGACGCGGCGCGTTCGCGTTGGACGACAAGATGGTGGACATGCCGGTCATCAAAGCCGCCGAGCGCGTGTTGGCGCGTGCACGCGCAGCAGGAAAGATTGATTGAGAAACAAGAGAAGAGCTCATGAAATATCTGTCACCTCGAATCTGGCTTATTCCATTCGCCATCGGCTCGGGGCTTTTGTTCGGTTGCGCCCCATTCCTTGCCACAAGCGCCAGCTCCACCGCTACACCTGCGATCGCGCCGCCCACACTTACGCAGGCGGCGACTAGCCCCACGAGGATAAAAATTTCGCCGATTGCCACAATCAACGCCAGCGCGACAATTCAACCCGCGGAAACGCAAACACCGTTCCCATCCCCAGCCGCCACTGAGCCCCTGATTTTTCCGTCGAGTTTCTTGCCCACCGCACTCAAATACCAGTTAATTGACCAGTTCGGCGAAATTTTTTTCTGCGACCCCGATCTCTATCCTGTCGCCCATGAGGTGAGCGATCAGGAAATTGCACAACGTGTTGCAGAGATTCAAAAGAATGCCGAAGAATACCAAGCCATCTTGCAACGTCTCGGCTTGCAGAACGTTACGAATTTATCGCCGGAACAGAAGCGTCAGATTGATGCCGAGCACAAACGGTTAAATGCTATCCAGCTCGCGCCGAAAGAACAAGCGTATCACTTTACGCTGAGAATTGCAGAGTCCGCTGAGCGTGGATTTTTCATAGAGGGTGTGATCGCACCGGGCGCCGCAATCACGGTCACGAAAAAAGAATTGACGATCCTGCAATGCCCGATCTGTCTCGCTGCATCCACGTTGATTGATACTCCTGCCGGCGCAATCCCTGTGCAGGATTTGCGGAAAGGAATGTCCATCTGGACAGTGGACGAGTTGGGCATGAGACGTGTTGGCGTGATCTTGGAAACGGCAAGTCGCCGCGTGCCCGCGAATGTATCCCTCGTCCACTTGGTATTGGATGATGGTCGGGACCTGCTTGTCTCGGCAGGTCATCCGACGTTTAGAGGGCAACCGATTGGTGTGTTGGCAGTTGGAAAGTTGTTGGACGGCGCGCACATTGTCAGGGCGGACCCCATGCCCTACACCGCAGGTGTGACGTTTGATCTTTTGTCTTCTGGAGAGAGAGGCGCATACTGGGCAAACGGCGTTTTGCTGGGCAGCACACTGCTTCCGGCGCCAACGAGGGAACAATAAACACATTAAAATGCGCTGTATCCACCAGCGCATTTTTTTATCGGAACAGGTTGGTTTGCCAGAGCGCATCGAACGCGATGCCAATGCCCAAAACGGTCACGCCAACTGCGCCGAGGATCGGCACATAACGAAAAAAAGTTGCCGAACGTTTGCCGCTCAACATCCGCCCCGCGAATTTCCCCGCATACAGTAACGCCAACCCGGTCAGCACCAAAACTCCCGCCAGCCCAAGACTAAAACCCAAAATCAAATACAGTCCAAACAAAACACGTCCCAAACCAATTGCGCTCAACATGACGACGAGCGCCGAGGGACACGGCAAGAGTCCGCCCGAAATGCCGAGCGAAAGTAGATTGCGCCACGAGGGTTTTCCCAGCAACTCGACATCGGCAAGGTGTTCGCGCGCGTGCGCCGCTTGTTCTTCTGGAGTAGCAAAATCGTGCGAGTGAGAGTGGGAGAGAGGGAGAGAGGGAGTGATCGTGCGCGTCGTCGGCGCGATGCGCGTGTGACGTCCCATCGGCGTGCGTGTGGGCGTGCTCGTGGTCGTGCGCGTCGTCAGAGCCGTGCCCGTGTGACGCGCCGTCGGCGTGGTTGTGGATGTGCTCATGGTCGTGCGCATCGTCGCCTAGATGTGCATGTGATGTCCCATCGGCGTGGATATGTGTATGCGTCATTTCGAGATGGTCAGCCCGCAGGGGCTGTATGGGCTCAGGACTGTCATATCGAACGGAGTGAGATATCTCGCTCCGCTCGATATGACAAGTCCTGTGCAGCGCGTGAGCATGGATATGCGCTTGGGCCTTGCCATCCCCGCGCGGGTGAGCGTGTTGACGCGCGCGGTCAAAAGAGGTTGTGTGTGTGCGCGCGGCGCGCCACCGTTGGATCAACAATTGCACGCCGATGATGGCGACGAGCAGTCCAGAAAGAAAACCGAGCAGCGGAAAAAGCTGTTCGGGCAAAATATACGCGGACA
The DNA here is from genome assembly GCA_016209205.1 of Chloroflexota bacterium. Lineage (GTDB taxonomy): Bacteria > Chloroflexota > Anaerolineae > UBA4142 > SHND01 > SHND01. Next base: position 16,870 of record JACQWQ010000081.1, on the reverse strand, counting down.
AAAAGAGCGTTACAAACCCCAACGCGTAGACCCCCGCGGTATGTGTGGCAGTGACGACCAAGCCCAAGAACAACGCGTGCTGCCAAGTGCCGCGCGAACCGACGAGATACGCACCGACCACTGCTTTGCCGTGGCCCGGCGAAAAGGCGTGCAGCGCGCCCAACGCCATGGCGGCCAGCAGTGAAACCATCAAGACTGGCAGCGACAGTTCTTGATTCGTCGTAATCAGTTTAGCAAATTCTTCGCGGGTGCGATCAAACGCGCCGAGCGCGCCAGTCGTAATCGGATTGGAGGGATTGACCGGTGAGAAATTCGACGCACCAGAGCCGGGGATGACCACCAGATTGGCTTGACGTTGGTTAAGGGGATTGTTCATCAGGTCTGCGGGGTATTGTGTCAATTCCTGACTCGTCTCCACTGCCGAGACTGTGGAAGATTGCAGCGTTATCCCAGCTCCCGCGCGCGCGACGATTTCGCGCCAGCCCAAACGCTCGCCGTAATTCGAGTCCGCGAAGGTTATTGGCGTGCCGGAAGGATTCACAACCAGCGCTGCACGCAGCCACATCGCGAGGCGCATCACTTGCAGGCCACCTTGCCCCGGCAAAAATTCAATTTGTGCGGTATCGGGCACGAGTTCAAGCGAGACGGGTTGATTGTCAATGGTGACGCTTGGATTTTTTATCAGCTGCGGCGTGTGCCCCGCAAGCCAAGTATCGCGTTCACCGACAGAGCTCTCGCCATTCTGGTCTGCATCCATGCGCTGCTCTTCTTGAAAGGTTGGAATCTCGGCATAGTCCAATACGTAGCGGGCGCGCAGTTCCTTTGCCGTCGGCTCGAGGCGCGCATAGTGGTTGATCGTAAAGTTGCCGAGCGGATGCGCCCACAATTGCAGCGGGCTTGTGAAAAAAATCAAAAACGCGAGAACCAGCGACCATCCGCGTTTTGTGAAATGAGAAATGTTCATGGGCAGAAAAAATGGCCTGAGCGACATAATGGGAACATTATAGAGCTACTTGCAATACGGGAAAATAGGGCAAGCACATTTATAGGGTCTTGTCAAGGGTCATTTGCATTGAGTTGAAAATTGCATATAATAGCGTCCGTTTGTACTAGTTATCACGTTCACTTTCACATGGCATTACGCCGAACACGCCTGTTGCCTTGACTAAAAAGTTTTGCATAGTTCCCCCTCTCCAGCCCTCCTTCATGCTCCAACCCAGCGCCGTGTGAACTTGCTTTCATCTGTGCAAGAACGAATCCGTCGCACAGGAACAATCTAATCGAAATTCCGCTCGGGCTCGTAAGCTAGCTGCGCCATGCTTATTGCGCGCAGCCATTCGAGTTTGCCGGAAGCGCGCGCGGCTTGTCTGCGCGCGTGCCAAAAATTGATTGCGGCGATGGGAATACATCGCACACGCTTGCCGATTGATGCACCTGTTGCACCCACAGTGGGATGAAAATCTCCCCTTCCCTTGTAGGGAGGGGGTAGGGGGGTAGGTTATTTTCAGAGGAGGATGAATGATTTTGTTTTGGAGCAAGTGGAAGCGTCGGTGCGCAGTACTCGTCACCGCCCTTGCACTGTTCGCGTTGGCGGGTTGCTCATCCACGCAGAATATCCTAGAACCCTTTTCGCCCGCGGCGGAGGAATCCGCGAATTTGTTTACCGGCATTTTTATTGTCGCCGCGTTGATTTTCTTGCTCGTGGAAGGGCTGCTGATTTTTTTTGTGCTGCGTTATCAACGCCGCGCGGCGGACGAACATCCCGAACAGTATCATGGCAATACTAAACTCGAAGTCACATGGACGATTATCCCGGCGCTGATTCTCGTCGTCGTGTTTGCATTTACGATTCGCACGATGGCTCAAGTTGGTCCAACCAATCCCCCCGCGCAAGGTATCCCCGTCAAGGTCATCGGGCATCAATGGTGGTGGGAAGTTCAATACGACGACGGCAAAGTCAAATACGCGAACGATTTGCACATCCCCGTGGGCCAAGTCGTAAATATCGAACTCACTTCGGAGAATGTCATCCATAGTTTCTGGGTCCCTAAACTCATGGGCAAGACCGATGTGGTGCCGGGTCATACCAACAAGACATGGCTATACACCAACCATCCGGGAACGTACGACGGACAATGCGCCGAATTTTGCGGCGCGCAACACGCGAACATGCTGTTCAAGGTCGTCGCGTCAAGTCGGGCGGAATATGACGCGTGGCTCAAGGACGTGCAAGCGCCGCCCGTTGAACCAGCGGCGGGGAGTCTCGCCGCACAGGGTAAAGAGATTTTTTTGGATCCCCAAAACTTGTGCATCGGTTGTCATACGATTGACGGCACCAAAGCAGTTGGCGTTACAGGGCCCAATCTGACCCATGTCGCCTCACGGACCTGCATTGCCGGCTGTTTGCTCGATTTCAACCACGCGAATCTGGTCAAATGGCTCAGCAGCCCGCAGGCGGTCAAACCCAATTCGCTGATGAAAATCAATCCCTTGACGCCGGACCAAGTCAATGCGCTGAGCGCGTATTTGGAAAGTTTAAAGTAGCGAGATTAAGAACGAAACCATTAGGAGATTGTATGACATCGAACGTTATGACGCTGCCGCGCACGACCGTGCCAACCGGTTTGCTGAGTTGGATCATGACCGTGGATCACAAGCGCATCGGCATCCTGTACATCGTTACGGCGGTCGCGTTTTTTATCGTCGGTGGAATCGAAGCGCTCATCATCCGCACACAACTAGCGGTCCCGGGCAACACGCTGGTTGACCCAGAAACGTACAACCAGATTTTTACGATGCACGGGACGACGATGGTGTTTCTCGCCGTCATGCCCCTGAACAGCGGTTTCGGCAACTTTATTGTGCCGTTAATGCTCGGCGCACGCGACATGGCATTTCCGCGTTTGAATGCGTTGGGCTATTGGCTGTTTTTCTTTGGCGGCATCTTGCTTTACTCGAGTTTCTTTTTGGGCGGCGCGCCGAATGCCGGTTGGTTCGGCTATGCCCCGCTGAGTGAGCGCCCTTTTAACGCGAGCAGCGGCATTGACTTTTGGATTCTTTCCCTTCAACTGCTGGGCATTTCGTCCATCGTCGGCGGTCTGAATTTCATCGTCACGATATTGAATATGCGCGCGCCGGGCATGACGATTAACCGCTTGCCGCTGTTTGTGTGGGGCACGCTCGTGACTTCATTGCTCGCCGTGTTTGCCATTCCGAGCGTCTCGGTCGCATTGTTCCTCCTGCTGTTCGACCGCAACTTTGGCACGTCGTTTTATCTGCCGTCCGCGCAAGGCGATCCGCTTTTGTGGCAGCACCTCTTCTGGTTCTTTGGACATCCCGAAGTGTACATCATGATCATGCCGCCCTTTGGCATTGTCTCGGAAGTGTTGGCAACCTATTCGCGCAAACCGATTTTTGGTTACGCGGCAATGGCGTTTGCCTTCGCCGGAATCTCCTTTGTAAGCTTTACGGTGTGGGCGCATCACATGTTTGCCACCGGCATTTCACCCGCTGCCGACGCAATCTTTGCCGGAATGAGTTTCATTGTCGCCGTGCCCACAGGCATCAAGATTTTCAACTGGCTCGGCACCATTTGGAAAGGTTCGCTTCATCTGACAACCGCCTTTTTGTTCGCGGCAGGTTTCATCGGTCAATTCACTATCGGCGGCTTGGGCGGCGTCATGCTCGCCACCGTTCCGGTGGACTGGCAAATTACCGACACGTATTTTGTGGTGGGGCATTTTCATTACACCCTGTTCGCGGGCGCGGTGCTCGGTCTGTTCGCCGGAGCATATCATTGGTTCCCCAAAATCACCGGCGGGTTCTTGAACGAGCGCCTCGGTCAAGCGCATTTTTGGTTGACGATGTTTGGCATGACGGCAGTGTTTTTGACGATGCACTATGTTGGCGTGTTGGGCATGCCGCGTCGCATCTATACGTTTGCCGGGGATCAGGGCTGGGATCTGTGGAACATGATCGAGACGATCGGCGCATTCACCGTGGCATTGGGCGTGTTGATTCTCGTCATCAATATCGTGATCAGTCTGCGCCAAAAAGCGACCGCGACGAACGATCCGTGGGATGGTCAAACGCTCGAATGGGCAACTTCGTCGCCGCCGCCGGTCTATAATTTCGCCGCGATGGTTCCGGTCAACAGCCCGCGTCCATTTTGGGATGCCAAATATGGTGCGCACAGCGAATTCGCCAGTAACCCAAAACGGATTGACTTGTCAGGCGACGGCAAGGCACGCGTCCACTTGCCCAATCCGAGTATCTGGCCCGCCTTGCTCGCATTGGGACTCGCCGTGCTCGCCATCGGCTTTATCTTTGGACCCACAACGCTCACGGCTGATTCTTCGCTGCTCCAAGTAATTCTTGGATGGACTATCGCGCCGTTGGGACTGATCACATTTTTGGCAGGCATTCTCGGTTGGCTCGCGCAACCCGCCAGTTGAGAGGAATACTATGGCAGCAATCGGAAAACTCGAACACATCGGTTCAAATGTTGGCGAGGCAATCGAGCACGAAGTAGATGCGGCGCATGCGCAAGCGATGCACGCGGATACCTCGACGGGGCTTGATCATCGCAAACTCGTAATTTGGGTGTTTATCGCGTCCGAAACGATTTTTTTCGCGGCGTTGATGGCAACCTATCTGGTGTATCGCGGCAAAACACCACGCGCCGAAGGACTGGGGCTGCTTGATCTCAATGTCGCGGCAATCAATACTTTCGTTCTGTTGTTCAGCAGTCTGACGATGGTGCTGGCATTACAATCCATTGAAAACAAAAACAAGCGACGGATGATTTTATTGCTCCTCGCAACCGCCTTCTTTGGCCTGGTCTTTTTAAGCGGACAGGTTTTTGAATACAACGAGCTGCTGCAGCACGGCGTCTCGATAGACACCAATCTGTTTGGCGCCACGTTTTATACGCTGACCGGTTTTCACGGCACGCACGTTTTTGTGGGCGTCATCTGGATTACGGCGTTGATTATTCGCACGCTGCGCGGCGGCATTAACACGCAAAACCACCTCGCCGTCGAACTCGGCGGTTTGTATTGGCACTTTGTAGATCTCGTATGGGTGGTGCTCTTTACGATCATTTATCTCATTTGATACTCGAAACCTGTGAGGTCCTGCAGACCTCACAGGTTTTGAAAAACAGCATGGAACACGGACACGCAGTTTCTCAACCACATACCGACCCCGGCGATTTTGTCGCCGAACAAGCGCGCATCAAAAAGGCAAAACCGAATTATGTCGGCGTTTTCATCTTTCTCGGCATTCTGACTGCCATCGAAGTCGCCATCACCACGTACTTTCCGAATACGATTGGACGCGTGCCGGTGCTCTTGTTCTTGACGGTTGCCAAAGGGCTGCTGGTCGTTTTGTATTACATGCATCTCAAATTCGACAGCCGCCTTTATGCGATCTTTTTTGGCGCGGGCGTCTTGGCATTCGCGCTGCCCTTTGTCATCGCCATGATTTTCCTCATGGCGCCGCCCGAGTTGGCGCCCGTACGTGCCGCGCTAGGCGAAAATCAAGGCGAACAAACCGCGCGTCCGACGGCGAATCCCAACGCGGGTCCGCCGCTTGCCCTCAATGCCGAAGTGGGCGATTACTTTTTCAAGCCCGATGTGGTCAACGCCAACTCCGGGCAAGCAGTCACCATCTCCCTCAAGAATACTGGCAGCGTTGAGCACAACTGGACGATCGGGGATAAGAACAAGTCTGAAGAGCCGCAACCCTGGAACAATGCGACGGCGCAAGTTCAAGCCGTTGCCAAAGCACTGGCTGGCGCGAGCGGACGCGGCGGCTTTATAGCCCCCGCGCCAGGGGAATATGTTTTTTATTGCAGCGTGCCGGGACACGCGGTATTGGGCATGATTGGCACGCTTGTCGTGAAATAAAAATGCAGCACACGACGCCGCGTATATCGGGAACAAGATTTTTGACACAATTTACAGGATTAACAGGATTTTTTGAACTTGAATTCGAGACCAATCCTGTAAATTGCGATGTGCGATGAAGCGCTGTGCGATGTATTCCCATCACCTACATCGCACATCGCCTTCATCGCCTAAATCCTGCCTATTCCCAAAGTCTCGTAGAGATTGCGCGTTGAGTGAACTCACGGCTCAACGCGCAGTGTATTTGTCAAGATGAACGTTTATTTTCCTCCCGCCGATTTTTGGTGGAGCGCGTGGACGTTTGATCCAGGTATTTGGTTCAGCATTGTTTCTATGCACGGCGCATATTTGCTCGTCGTCGGTCCACTGCGCAGCAAATTCTCGACCAGCAAACCGCTCGCGTCACGACAACTCGTGTTTTGGACGCTTGGAATTTTGACACTGATTGTGGCGCTGATTACGCCGCTCTCCCTGTTGGCAGACCAGTACCTTTTCAGCGCACACATGCTCCAACACGTCTTGCTCACGCTTGTCGCGCCACCCTTGCTGCTGCTGGGCTTGCCCGGATGGGTCTTTGATCCGCTGCGCCAGTTTCCGCTGCTGTTGCGTTTGGCGCGCCAATTGACCGGACCGTTCGCCGCCTTTGCCGCCTTTAACGTCGTCTTTGTCGTGTGGCACATCCCGGCGTTTTACAATCTCGCGCTCTATTCGACCCCAGTCCATTTGCTCAAACACTTGACAATGGTGGCTTCGGCGCTTGGATTGTGGATGCCTATCCTCAGTCCGACGCCGTTGCTGCCGCGCGCGCCCCTACCCGTTCAGGTGTTGTACATCTTTCTGGCAAGCGTCATCAGCACCGGTTTAGGCGCACTCATCACACTTGCGCGCGTGCCGATTTATATTTTTTATGAACAGGCGCCGCGCTTTTGGGCGATTCCCGCGCTCGAAGACCAAATCTGGGCGGGACTAATCATGTGGGTCGGCGCAGGTCTGATTTTCTTGCTCGCACTGACCATCGTCTTTTTCCATTGGTTCGGCGCAAACGGTCCCATCGCCGGAGAGCACAGCTTTATCTAGCGCAGATTCCTATTTCGTCTAGCGCAAGACCTTCGAGGTTTTTGGACAATTCGCGTCATTTAAGCGTTCGCGACAAAAACCTCGAAGGTCTCTCCCTTCCATCAATCAGGAATTTGCTCTAGCCAAGGATTCCAAATAGTACATGTCCCAAATCTCACAGGCAGCGCGTAAAGAAAAACCTTGGTCTGAAACGGCGAGCGACTATTTGCTGCTGACCAAACCATGGATCGTCGCATTACTCTTGACCACTACGTTGTGCGGCATGTTGATTGCCGCGCGCGGGTTGCCGCCGCTTTCGCTTTTGTTCTTGACGCTGCTCGGCGGCGCGTGCGCAGCGGGCGGCGCGAACGCGCTGAATTCTTTTATTGACCGCGACACTGACAAGATAATGGGACGCACCGCGCGCCGTCCCTTGCCCAGCGGGAAAATTGCCCCGCGCAACGCCTTGCTTTTTGCGCTGACGCTCTGCGTGCTCTCGATGGTCATTCTCGGTTTTGGTGTAAACTGGCTGGCGGCAATGCTTTCGGCGGTTGGGATTGTGTATTACGCGTTCGTGTACACTGTTTTGTTGAAACGACTGACGCCGCAGAATATCGTGATTGGCGGCGGGGCAGGCGCGCTTCCGCCGCTCGTCGGTTGGGCAGCGGCGACGAATGACCTGAATTTGCTCGCGTGGTATTTGTTTGCGATAATTTTTCTGTGGACGCCGCCGCACACGTGGGCGCTGATGCTGTTGGTCGAAAAAGATTATCGCAAAGCGGCTATCCCGATGTTACCTGCCGCGTGGGGCCAAGCCGAAGCGCGCCGTCACATTATTTTGTATTCCATCCTGCTCGTGATCGTGACGCTCATGCCCTTTCTTTTTCGCGGGTTGGGTTGGATCTATCTCGTGGGAGCGATTTTGCTGGGCGCGTATTTTCTCACGCTTGCCGCGCGCTTGTGGTTCACCCGCGATGCGAGCAAGTTCCTCGCGCGCAAGCTGTATCACTATTCGAATGCGTATCTTGCTACATTGTTTATTTTGATGGTCGTTGATTCGATCTTGCTGCGCACTTGACCGCATTCATAACCGCAGAACGAGGTGACACAATGGATCGGCTGTTGACCCGCACCAGGTACATCATCCTGATTGGCGTCTTTGGACTCTTGATTGCATCGCTGGCAGCGTTCTTTATTTCGGTCGCCGAAACCTTCAATTTGGTTTGGCACATTGTCTCCCACCTTGCAGATCCAAATCTGGAAATCGAAGAAGTCCAATTCATCAAGTTGGTGGACGGCTTTCTGGTCGCCACTGGGCTATTGATTTTCGGTTTGGGGCTGTACGAAATTTTTATTCGTCAACTCGACTTGCCGAACGCCCTCAAGTTCACGACGATTGGACAACTCAAGTCCTCGCTCGCCAACATCATCATTCTCACGCTCGCGGTGAGCTTCCTTACGTTTGTCCAAGAACGTGAAGATGCTCGAACGGTGTTGTTAAAAGGCGTCGGCGTTGCGGCGGTGATTGTGGTGCTGGTGTTTTTTGCGCGCGGCGGCGAGCACGATACACATTAAATCAAAACGGGGCGAATACAGCGCCCCGTTGGTTTTATTCTCCAGCCGCGCCAACCGACGCGCAGTGCTTGTATGCCAAGCAAGCAACTTGCGCTTTGACATCCAACTCCGGTTGCTCATTCCGCCAATTGCGCCGCCACAAATTCTTCCGGCGCAATTGCCGCTGCCGCCTGCGCTTGCACTTTTGGTACGCGCGCCAACAAGCCAAGACTCGCCGCCAGCGACACCGCGCCAATCAGAAACGGCGCAGCTAACGACGAGCGGGAAGCGGCCCACGCGCCCAATGTTGGGCCCGCCGCGCTGGTAAAGCCGCTGAGCGTGGTCATCAAACCGAATACCGAGCTGCGCGTCGCGCGCGTGCTGTGCTGCGCCAACAAGGTTTCGGCGACAATGAAAATGGTTTCGTAAAAAATATGCGCGACGAGGAAAAAGACAACGCCAATTTCCCAGCGCGGCGCCAAACCCCATCCGACCAACGAAACCGAAAAACCAATGACGGACCAAATCCAAATCCGGCGTCCGCCCCACTGATCCGCTTTGCCGCCCAACCAGACGCCCATCAGTGCCACCGCCGCGCCTGCCGCGTTCGCCCATTGAATTTGCTGCTCGTTCAGTTTCCAGACATCATTGGCAAGCAGCGCGCTAAAGGGTCCTTCAAACGACAAACCGAGTGTCAATGCAAACAACGCATTCGCCGCAATGATCCAAAGCGCCGCGCGGGGAATCGAATCGCGCCACGCCTGAAATTCCCACGCGACGCGGTGCGCTTCGTGATGCGTCTCGCGCAGTTCCATCGTCCGCACCAATGTCGCAGGAATCAACGCGACGCCGTGCAGCACGATCAGTCCGCCGATGCCCGACCACGGCAAAAGCAGTGAGCCGAATAATGGTCCGACAATCGCCGCGCCCAGGACAAAAATCTCGATAAACGAAAACGCATGGGCGCGCTGTGCTTCATCCGATTCGGACATGAGCGCCTGCATCGCGGGCCACTGCATTGCCCCCATGAAATTCGTACACGTCAAGAGCAGCGCCAACACAACCCAGTCTTGCGTCAACCCTGCGAGCACGTACAGAGGCGCGAGCACCGCTCCCGGCGCGGTAATCACCCACTTGCGTCCGATGCGGTCCGCCAACATTCCGCCAAACATCGCAGGCAGCGCGTGCGCGAGCGTAAAGATCGAAAACACCACGCCCACTTGAAATTCGTTCGCGCCGAGGTTGCGCAGATGCAAGGCAATCAATGGCGACCACGCGAAATAAGCTGTCAAGACCAAACCGACAGTCAGCGGAAGCACGATCGTGTTGCGCGACAATGTGCGATAGGGATTGAACATAGTGACGCCTATTGTATATCAACAGCTTATTCCGCCGGGGAGCCGAGCGGGCGCTTTGCCGTTTGCACTGCACGCCGCGCCGCCGCGCCGCCGAAAAAATACTGCATCGCGCCAATTGCGAGCACGCTGAAACCCGCGCTCGCCACATAGACCCACAGCAATTGATTCTCGCTCTGCCACACCCCGCTAACCCAGGAACTGACACCCCACGCGAAATTAAAGCCCATCGTCGCGAGCGCCGAGACCGCCGCGCGTTCGGCAGGCGCGCTGTGATCCATCATAAACTGCCCAAAGATGGGGCGCACCAGATTCGTCAACACATCGCGCGTCAGATAACCGAGCAAGGCAATGCCCAAGAACGGCGCCGCGCCGAACGCGAACAAACCGATAACCGCCGCGCTTTGAAAAACCACCATCACGCGCACTTGCCCAAAGCGTTGACTGAGCATGGGTGCGAACATTCCCGCGCCGACCATGACCAGCGCCGACAGGGCAAAGATGCTGCCAATCGTCGCGTCGGAAACATTTTGCGTCGTCTTCCACAACACATTCGCGAACGGCACAAACATCCCCGCGCCAACCCCGCCGATAATGTACGGCGCCAACAATTTCGTCACCGCAACGGGATGCTCGATGCGCAAGCGCGGGCGCGCGGGATGCGCGTTCTTGTCCGGACGATTTTGGCGAACAAAAATAAAGGGAACGGCGGACAAGAACATGAGCGCGGCGCCGACGTACAACGCGCCTTGATAGGCTTGCGCCGATTCCGCGCCCGCGCCCAACCATCCCCCAAACCAACGCGGTAATGCACCACCCACCAAGTTTCCGACGAACGCCGTCAACATGGTCAACACGAATTGCAGACTGAAAAGCGGTGCGCGCTGCGTTTCGGTTGAATTCTCGGTCATGAACGGCGCGCCCGCAATGATCAGCAGCGTAAAACCGATGCCCCAAAACAATTCGCAGCCGATCAACACCGCGCTGACCGGAAACATCAGCGGCAGTACCATGGAGAAACCCGTCAGCAGTACGGCGACGATCAACGCGCGTTTATAACCGAGACGATTCAACGCGTATCCGGCAGGCAATGCCGCGACGACGCCGACCGTGCACGCGACCAGCGTCACCGTTCCGATCATGTCCTGCTTGTATCCGAGACTCGTGATGTAAAGATTATACAGCAGCGCCAACAGCGCGATGCTCGAACCGGAGAGAAGCGTATGGGCGAGAAACAGATGCGCGTTTCGATTCATCCCGCGCGCGGATTCGAGATAAGCCATAAGGTTGCGCATAAAACACCTCCCTTGAGAATAACCTGTAGTAACGAATTCATTCGTTAAAAAACCGCAGGCACGAAATTGCCCACGGTCTCGTACAAAACAAAAAACCGTGGACGTTCGCGTGTCCACGGTTCGATGAGCAGACAAACACGACGGACTAGCCGTCGTCACGGGACGCGACGAGACGCAGAGCCGGATCGCAATCCGTACTCAATGGCGTACGCGGGAGATAAAGTGTCGTGTCCATTTTTTCCGTCAATGTCATTTCGAGCCGGTCTTGCGAGAAATCTCAAGGTGAAAAAACCGAGATTTCTCGCTCCGCTGCACAGGACTTGTCATATCGAGCGGAGCGAGATATCTCACTCCGTTCGATATGACAGTCCTGAGCCCATACAGCCCCTGCGGGCTGACCATCTCGAAATGACAAACAAAAGTATTACAAATACTTGCTCCACACTTCATGCACGCTGGCTTCGCTCAACATGACGACGGCGACAAAACGCGGGCGGCCGGGTGTGGACAGCAATTTCAGGTTCGCTTCGTCGGGCGTGCGATTGCCTTTGCGCCGGTTGCACGGACCACACGCGGTGACGACATTTTCCCAGTTCGTCCCTCCGCCGCGCGAGCGCGGCACCACATGGTCAATCGTCAGTTCGGTTCGTCCGGGCTGTGCGCCGCAGTATTGACACGTGTACAAGTCACGCGCCAGCACCGTCCGGCGCGAGAGCGGCAACGGGAGACGACGCGGAATGGGGACAAACGTAACCAGACGAATCACCAATGGGACGTCAATGTGAAAGCGTTCCGCGCGGATTTTCGCTTGCGCGGCTTCGACGACTTCTGCTTTTTCTTTGAGCAAGAGCACAATCGCGCGCCTGACAGAGACGATATTTAGTGGTTCGAACGAAGCGTTAAGGACGAGTACCCCATTCACCGCCATTACTCCTGCGGCGTCTTGAAATTACGCCGCCTGTGCCAACTCCTCTGACTCGAGAAACTTTACGATTTCGCCGCGGGCTTGTTTGAACGCTTTGAACAGATTTTCATCCGGTCCCTTAAAGCCGGCGATATTCCGTTTCGCACATGCTGAGCAACCCATCAACGCCTTGTAGCGATCGGGGTTGCAGTCGAGGCAGCCGCATTGTCGAATCATCATCAAACAAAACGCAAGACTGTCCGGATGATCTTCGGGCAAGGTTGCGACGCGTTTGGCGAGTTCACGCCATTTCGGTTCGCGTAACCCGGCGAGCGCATGAACGCTCTTGTGAGGAAAGAGAATTTCCGCACGCATCGTGCCAACTCCTTGAAGCGAGCAATCTGCGGAGTGAAATTGCTCGGGTCGAATTAAGATGGTAATGACGCAAGAGCCGCGTCACAGTGTATAGCTTTGCGCTGCCCCCGGAAATAAAGCCGGGCGAACGTTGCGCAAAAAAAGGCGCTGTCCCAAACGCTGTTGGTCAGGCGCCACAACTGGAACCGAAGGAGCTTGCCGCTACGCGCTTTATCGCGCGGGCGCATCCCGCCCGCAATTCTCCTTACCGATTCAGAGTGGACGCGTCGGGATTCGAACCCGAGTCACCGGAATGGCGCGTTGGCTTTATTCCGATGCGACACCCATCGCACGCCCTGGGAATTTCAGATTTTAGATTTTTGATTTCGGATTGTCCGCGAAATGCTCGCCTTACAATCTACAATCTGGGCATGGTTCAGAAAGCGGAAGAGTTAGATTGTCATTCTGAGCGGACATGCGATGTATGCCATCGCCAGAATCTCTAGTTCGGTCAGCCAGAGATTCTTCGCGGAGTTTACCCTGAAGCATGAAGGGCTGCACAGAAACTTCCATCTGTCATTCTGAAGGGACATGCGATGTAGGCGATGGGAATACATCGCACATCGCCAGAATCTCTACGCCAAACCAGAGAACCTGTCCTGAGCGCAGCCGAAGGATGCTGTCCTGAGCGCAGCCGTCCTGAGCGCAGCCGAAGGATGCTTCGTCCCAGATGTTTCACTCCGTTCAACAGACAGTTTCTGCAAGTCACGCAACCCGCGTGGGCTGGATATCTCAGAATGACAGTGTCAATCTAACTTGAACCATGCCGAAATCTGAAATCTGAAATTACATGGCAAGTGGTCGTACCCCCGATTCTGTTGATTTCCGTCATCTGTCTCGATACTTGCGCACCGGCGGTACTTGCAGCGATCTAACGATTGCGACAGCACCGCTGCGACAGGACCATTGCATTGCTGCAACAGCCCACCTGCCTTGCTCCCAGTTGGACATTCACCTAGCCGCCGGCATTGCTGCCGACGCTGGTAGGCTATTACCCCACCGTTTCGCCCCTGACCCATAAGGGCGACCACAAGGGTTCGCCCCTACAGGCGGGAATACTTTCTGTTGCAGTTGTCGTCAGTCCTTACCCCGACCCTCTCCTCGTAGGAGTGGGTCGGGGTGAGGTCCGCCCTGACTTGCTGTTTCGTCAGGCAACTTTGTGCCGTCGTAAGACGACACCGAGAGTCGGGAAGTTCCTCTCACTGCGATGTTACTCACAGCGAGCGACGGAACACCTGCTTGCCAATTCTTTTTGTGGCGCAGAGACCTTCGAGATTTTGGCGACGCGTGCTGAATCCACGCGAACTGTTTGAAAATCTCAAAGGTCTTATAAATGAGCCGCCAGGGAATCGAACCCTGAACCTGCAGCTTAACCTACCACACCCGCTTTCACGAGCCAAGTCCGTCTTGCGACAGACCTGTTGTAGTCTGGATCATATCATTACCCCCGGCTTGCCCGCTGGGGCAGATTGCGTATGATCTCTGAGGACTCCTCAAAATGCTCCCAGTTGTTTTGAGTGCAGTTGCATCTTTGCAGCCCTCCTGCAAAATCCACTTGCACGAATACTGTGATCATTTCAAGGTTGCCTGCTGATTATCCATTGTTCCATCCCTGATGTTTTCACGCAAAGGGGCGTAATCAGGGCTTTAGGATGTCCCAGCATACAGCAATCTTCACAACCTCGAGTTTCCCCGAGGTGGCTCCATAATTAAAGGCTGTTGCTCTGCCAATTGAGCTAGCGGCCCGTATGCTTTTGTTAACGCGCTTGACTGAGGCGCAAAAAACGGCGTGAGCTCGAGCTCCACGCCGCGATGGGTGAAACCAAACCTCAGACCGAACTACCGCGCACCAAGGCATTCCGTCGCAGTGGACGGCATCCAGCGTTTGGAGCTAGAAAACGCTTTTGCCATGGCTGATTCTCAACTTCGGGGCGATTTTACCATACTTGACCGTCGTGTGTCAAACATTTTTGGGAATTGTGAAAACAAAAGGACAGCCAGATAATTCGCTGTCCTTTTTCATTTCAGCGGTTTCAAGGTTTGATCCCATCGCGCCAGCATGATGAATCGAACTATCGTAGGTAAACGGCTATCATATTGGCAATCATGCGCGTAAATGCATTCACAGCACTATGCGCCGCCATACTGGTCGCTATCGTACGGGAGCGCCATGCCAACAGCCCAAGCACCAATGCGCCAATCGGCACAATGAACCAAAATGAGAGTGGAAATCTGTTGATGTAATAAACGTGCGCGAGCGTAAACAATAGCGCCTGAAACAACCAAATCCAAACGTCTTTCCATCCCATTTTGCGCAAGTATCCCCAGAGGAATCCGCGAAACAGCGGTTCTTCGGAAACCGCCGCGTATCCCATTTGATAGACCAAGTCGCGCGCAATGGGGACAACGAGCAGAAAACTCACCCACGTCTTGCCTAGTGGACTGGGATCAATCTGGAACGATTCTGGAATGGCAAAAAGAATCGCCATCAGAATGCCAACTTCGAGACCAACCGCGAACCAAAGGTAGGTCGCGAAGTTCGCCTTTTTTAAATTCGGGCGTGTTTTCCAAAGAAACGCTGCAAGCGTGATTGCGATCATCCAAATGATCAGACTGGGCACACTCGGAAACGCCAGCGGAAATGCACGTCCCTCAAAGCGCAATATGATGGTTTCAAGCGGTTTAAAAATGATAATGATCCAGACTGACAGTTGACCAATATGAAAATCTGCCAATCGCTCTCGTTCCCACCAAATGAGTGCGGCGGTCAAGGCATACGTGCCAATCTCGAACACCGGATAGACCCAATCCCGCTCTCCCAAAAAGCGGATGCCCGCAGCAAAGGGAAGCCGCAAAAACAAGAGCCCGAGCAGAAGAATCACGCCCAAATGCCGACGCCATGCATAAAAACTCGCGAGTGTGCCAATCGCTTTTTTATCATTTCCCATGATATATTCCAAAGAGCATCCTCATTGTCCTTCTCTGATCATTTCTACCCGCATTGGGAACAATCATCTTTGGATTAGTCAAAACTTTCGCGGCTGTACACCGAATGAGCCGTCTTTCTCATTGATGGTGCGCCTATTGTAGTATCTTGGTATCCACGACTTTGCAAATTGAAAAGGTAATGGTACTGACCAGACAAATTCATGAGCTCTTTGTGGGAGCCAGACTCTATACACTTGCCATACTCAAGCACTAAAACAAGGTCCGCTGCGCGGACTGTTGAGAAACGATGCGAAATGAGCACATTGATTCGTTCAGACCCATATTGAATCAATTCATTGAACAAATCGAACTCTGCTTCAGCATCCAGCGACGCACTCGGTTCATCGAGGATGACTAGCGCAGGTTTTGCGCAACCAGAGGCACTTTCAATGAATTCGTTGTAATTTTGCAAAGACTTGGCACAGGGTTTAGTCTCCGATGTGGAGGCACCCCTGCCATGACTACGACTTCAGATTGGCCTGCCAGCAACACCGAACACGGTCTGCTGGTGGCCTTTGGCGAATTTCTGCAACAGCACGGACTGATTCAAAAATTGATGCAAGTGCCCATTGCACAAAAGACGATCACGTTTGCGCCCCAAACTAAACTGATTGAGTTCTTGGCAGGCATCCTGAGCGGCATCGAATATCTCTCTGACC
Organism: Chloroflexota bacterium; assembly: GCA_016209205.1. GTDB lineage: Bacteria > Chloroflexota > Anaerolineae > UBA4142 > SHND01 > SHND01. Next base: position 736 of record JACQWQ010000081.1, on the reverse strand, counting down.
TGAACGATGGTCCGCAGCCGCTCGCACCAGACCGCGTCGTAGCACACGCCTGGGGGCAGAAGGCGTTTGCCCATTCCAGTAGTGTGAGTCGCACGCTCGATAGCTGTGATGACGACACGCTGCGTAGCGTTGAGCAAGCCATCGAATCCTTCAGTCAGCTCTTTATTCGCACCGCCGTACACGAACTTATGCGTACGAACGCCCCCGTGGTGTATGATTTGGACTTGATGGGGCAAGTGGTGAGTCCAACCAGCACCACTTATCCTGAAGTCGCCTTCGGGTGGATGGATGAACGCGTGCAACTCGGCTATCAAATCGCACGGATTTGTTTCCGCACCACCACGTCAGAGCGCATCTGGCTGCGCGGCTTTCATCATCCCGGTGACACGGTCTCGCTCCATTGTATGCAAGAATTGATTCGCGCGGCAGAAACTCAAACGGGCATCCGCCCCCGGCGACGCACCGAGTTAGTCCAACAACGCATTGCCACACACGAAACCCAACGTGCGCGTCCCCAACGCTTGCTGACCCAACAAGAAGCCAAACATGCCCGGCTGCAAGCCACCCAACTGCGTCTGCAACTGCAAATCGCACAAGCGGCACAGGCGCAAAAAAGGGCTATTTCACCGAGCGAAAACGCCAGATTGACCCACCGCATGCAAGGTTGGCAAACCCGTTTAGCCCGTTTGGCAGACCAAATCGCAACCTGTGAACGTGTGATGGCACAACATCAGGC
>JACQWQ010000080.1 GCA_016209205.1 Chloroflexota bacterium | reverse complement strand
GATTCTTGGGGCACTTTAATGGCAAACTGCTCAAGTTATTGTTGGACGAATCCTTAGCTCATACAGCCCACGCGGGCTGACCATCTCGAAATGACCATGAATCTGTGTTTTACTGTGTCAATGCTTCCAGTGCGCGCGCCACGTACACCCGAGTCATTTTTTTGCGATACGAATGCGTCAAATCGGTATTGTCCAGCGGGCGCGCGGGTTTCCACGCGGCTTCGGCGGCTGCGTCAATAACCTCACGCGTTAATTTCTGTCCAAGCAGCCGCTGTGATGTTTCCTCGCATTCAAGCGGACGCGAGCCACCGCCGCCCAGCACAACGCGTGCGTATTCGATTTCACCATTCGCTGCAAATCGCAGCGCGGCGGCAACACCCAGAATCGGAAAGTCGAACGAGTCGCGGCGGCGCAATTTCAGATAGACCGATTTCATGCCCTCCGCAGGCGGCAGCAGAATTTCGGTGAGCAGTTCGTCGCGTTCTTTGCCAAGATGCTGGATGCCATCATCACGATACAAGTCCTGCGCCGCGATCACACGTTCGCCGCGCGGACCGACGAGCCGCACCTGCCCATCGAGCGCGATGACCACCGGCGCGCAGTCGGTGGACGAAACCGCCCAGCAGCGCGCGGAACCCGGAGCCACCGCGCAGGTGTCGCCATCTTTTTTCAGACAAAAGCCGAGCGCCTTGCGCCACCAAAAATCCTGATCGTAATAATTGCACCGCGTGTCGAGACAAAGGTTTCCACCCAGCGTGCCCATCGCGCGCAGCTGTGGCGTCGAGACGAGATTCGCGGCAGTCGCCAAGGCGGGGTAGTTTTGTCGGATGGTCGGATGGTCGGCTAGTCGGTTGAGCGTTGTACCCGCGCGAATCGCCACACCGTTGCCATTTGTGATGCCGTGCAGCTCGGTCAAACCATTCAGCCCGATGAGAAATTTCGGTTCGACCTGCCGCCGCTTCATGTTCGGGTACAAGTCCGTCCCGCCCGCGACGTACAGCGCGTCGGGCGCGTGTTCCTCAAACAACTGAACGGCATGTTCCACCGAACGCGGAGTGAGATATTCAAACGGAGGCAATCGGAGCATGGTAGATTGTAGTAACGAATTCATTCGTTTAGCGCCGCGAACGAATGAATTCGTTACTCCATTATTTTTTCACAAAAAAGCGTCGCGCCTTGAGTTCAAAGCGCGGCAGCGTACCGCGTTCGATGACGCGCACGTTCGGGCGAAACGAGAGCGCGGCATAGATGGACTGCGCGATGGCGTCAGGCAGCGCGGGGTCCGCGCCGTCGGCGAGTTCGACTTCAATGTCCATCTCGTCCATCTCGCGCATGCGATGCACCGTGATGCGATATTCGCCCACCTCTTGAAAGTGCACGAGCAAACTCTCGACTGCCATCGGATAAACGTTCACGCCGCGCACCGTGACCATATCGTCCGCGCGCCCCAGCACGCCGCCCTGAAAGCGCGCAAAGGTGCGCCCACATTCGCACGGTTCCACATTCAGCCGCACCAGATCGCCCGTGCGATAGCGCAGAATCGGGAACCCGGCTCTGCCCAGATTGGTAATGACGAGTTCGCCCATCTCGCCCGGCGCAACGGGTTCTCCGGTGTTCCGGTCCACAACTTCGGCGATAAACTCGCTCTCGATCAAATGAATTCCACCGGGCTGCGCTTGGCACTCGAACGAGTGCGCGCCAACTTCGGAGGCGCCCGCGTGGTCGTAACATTTCGCGCCCCAACCCATCTGAATGCGCTGCTTGGTTTCAGGCACACTCGCGCCCGGTTCACCCGCATGAATCGTCGCGCGCACATTCAGCGTGCGCACGTCAAAATGATTTTCGCCTGCGACCTCGAGCAGGCGCAGTGCGTACGTGGGCGTACAGCAAACGGCGGTCGTACCGGTATCGCGCATGAGTTCGAGACGCTGGAGCGAATCGCGCCCGCCGCCGGGAATCATCATTGCGCCAATTTTGCGCGCGCCTTCGACCGCCGCCCAAAAGCCGATAAAGGGTCCAAAGGAAAACGCGGCGAACAAGCGATCCCCCGCGCACAAGCCCGCGCCCGTCAGCACATAGCCCCAACATTTCGCCCACCACTCCCAACTCTCTGTCGTATCCACAACGCGCAGCGGCGCGCCGGTCGTGCCCGAAGTCTGGTGATACCGCACATAACATTCGAGCGGATAGGTGAGATTCGAGCCGAACGGGGGACGCTCGCTCTGGTCTTGTACGAGTTCCTGCTTGCGCGTAAAGGGCAGTTCCTTGAGCTGCTCGAGCGTGCGCAGATCGCCGGGCGCAAACCCGCTTGCTCGAAATTTGCGCGTGTAAAACGCGTTCCTACCCCACACCTCGCGCAGCAGCGTCTGTAATTTTTCCAACTGCAACTGCCGGAGCTGTTCGCGCGCCAGCGTTTCAGTTTTTGGGTCAAAGTAAAGCATACGCGCTCGTTCGTCCTCGATACACCAAACGGACACAATCTGCTTGGTTCGTCGCTTCCAGGGCAATCATTTCGCAAAAGTTGGGTTCGCCGGGGTCCGCGCCGAGAGCGTCGCGCAAAAGCGCGCGCATCGCGCCAGAATGTGTGACCAGAATGTAAATATGGCGAATGGGGCTGCGCGCATCTGCGGCGGAAAAAATTTCGCCGAGTCGTTGCCGGAAACGCTGCAAGACCGTCGCCGGCTTTTCCGCGCCGCTCGCGCTGTCATGCGTGAGCCAATACCCCATCGGGTCGTCGCTGCTCCAAAAGCCGCGATAAAATTCGGCGCGCGCGGGCGAGAGCGTCTGCATGAATTCAGGCGTGTCCATTTCGGCGTACAGCAGCGATGGTTCTTGCATTCCATGCTGCATGTCGGGAATGAAACGCGCGTTTTCGAGCGCGCCGTCCGGCTGCGGCGAGCGCAGGGTAATGTCCGGTCTGTCGCCCGTTTGGTGGAGCGCCGTATCAAGACTGGCAAACAAAAGTTGCGCAGTTTCGACGACGCGCAGCACGGGCGAATGGAAAATGTAGATCACGTCGCCGTGGTGAATTCGGCTTGCCAATGCTTCGCCCGCTGCCCGGGCTTGCGCGCGCCCGCGCGCAGTAAGTTCGATATCGCTTCGATGATGTGCGACCTCACCATGGCGTACGATGTAAACAACCGCGCTCACTTAATCCTTCCTCTACGATGCGTTTTTCGTCGTGCACGGGCTGTTCCGGTGTCTGCATTGCCGCGTGCTCGTTTTCAGCCCACCGATACGTGAGCGGCGCGACGCCATTCAATTCCCACCGCGTCATGGGTGATGGCTTGCTCGCCATGCACGCTTTGACGAGCTGCACGAATCCCTTGATGATAAACACGAAAATACCAGCTGCCAACGGATACAAAAGCGGATGGGCGCGAGTTATCCGCTTATCCGCTTTCTCCATCCGCTAGCAGCTCCTCCCCGCGCACATTACCGTTCTGGCGATCAACCGCGTGGGGTTGCGGACCCGTCCAGCGTGTGAACAAATCCTCCGGCAATTCGATCTCTAAAAGGTCGAGCACGCGGTTGACGGTTTGATTGATAAGGTCATCAATGCTTTGGGGACGATGATAGAACGCGGGCATCGGCGGCGCGACGAGCGCGCCCAATTCCGCCGCGGTCGTGAGCAGCCGCAAGTGTCCAAGATGCAGCGGCGTTTCGCGCGGTACAATCACGAGACGGCGATGTTCTTTGAGCGTCACATCCGCCGCGCGCACCAAGAGGTTTTCATCGAACGAATGCGTGATGCTCGAAAGTGTTTTCATCGAACAGGGGATGACGACCATGCCGCGCGTCTTGAACGAGCCAGACGAGATGGCGGCGGCAACGTCATTAAAGCGATAGACGCGCGTCGCCAACGCTTCCACTTGCTCGACCGCGAAATCCGTTTCGAGGGAAATGGTTTGCTTGGCAGAATTGCTGATGACAAGGTGCGTCTCGATGTTCTCAACCCCACGCAAGACCTCAAGCAAGCGGATGCCATAAATGACTCCGCTTGCGCCGGAGATGCCTACGACGAGGCGCTCTTTCTTTCTGCTCACGCTTTTCCTTCATCCTTCACGTTACGCAGCTTATTTGTAAACAAGCCGTTTTGACAGGATTAACAGGATTAACAGGATTTAAGGCGATGAAGGCGATGTGCGATGTAGGCGATGAGAATACATCGCACCCATCGCCTACATCGCACATCGCAGGAATCTTGTAAATTGTGATGTCGGCTGTATGCCAGCTGCATTCATCGCCTTATTGTCCAGCGGGCTTTTCCCTGCGTAACATGAGTTAATCCAAGGTAGTAACGAGTTTATTCGTTATCACCTTGCCAATCACGTCGAGAAAAAATTCATCCAGCAACGTACCAGAATGTTTCGCGGGCTGCGCGGGCAATTGGTCCGGCGCAAAGAAACCGATTGCTTCGGATTCCTCACTCGCCTGCATTTGCCCTCCACAGATTCGTCCTCGATAGACGAGAAAGAGAATACCCGTGTTGGCGTGCGAGTAAACGCCCAACAAACCGTCTAGCTCTATTTCGAATCCCGTTTCCTCAAACGTTTCGCGCACGGCAGCTTGTTCCGCGCTTTCGTCCCACTCGACATATCCAGTCGGCGGCGCCCAAAAACCGCGCAGCGGTTCCTCGTGCCGCTTGAGCAGTAGAATTTTGCCGTTGTGTGTGACAAGCACGCCGACGACGGGAACAGGATTGCGATAGAGAATGAACCCGCACTGCGAACAAGTTTGCCGTTCGCGTCCGGCGATGAGCTGCGTCTGCAAGCGTGCGCCGCAGTGCAAACAAAACTCGGCTGCCACGATGCTTGGAATCCTAGTTGAACTGCCTCCCGCCGTCAACGATCATCGTCTGACCCGTCATAAAATCGCTGGCGGAGGACGCGAGAAAAAGCGCGGCGCCCACGAGGTCTTCGGGCTGCTCGGCGCGTTTGAGCGCCCCGCGCTCGACGCCGTAACGTTCCGCGTTGGGAATCAATTGCTGGCTTGCTTCGGTGAGCGTAAAGCCCGGCGCAATCGCGTTGACATGAATGCCATAGTCGCCCAGTTCCTTTGCCAGCGCCCGCGTCAAGCCAATCACGCCGCCTTTGGAGGTGACATAGTGCGCCCAATTCGCCGAACCGCTGTAAAAGGTCGCGGAGGAGATGTTGATGATCTTGCCGGCTTTCTGCGCTTTCATCCACGGTGAGACGGCTTTGGCGCACAGCCAGGGGCCTTTGACATTGACCGCCATCACTCTGTCCCATTCCTCTGGCGTGATCGCATCAAACGGCTTGCGCGCCAAGCCACCATAGATCGCCGCGTTGTTGACCAAGATGTCAATGCGTCCCCACCGCTCGGCAGTCTGCGCCGCCATCCGCTGTGCGGACGTTTCATCGGACACATCTACTGGAAGCGCGAGCGCGTCGCCGCCCTTTGCCAAAATTTGCGCGGTCGTGTTCTGCGCTTGCTCGAAATTCAAATCGGCGACTGCCACCGCCGCGCCCGCTTGCGCGAACGCCAGGCAAAACGCGCGCCCCAAACCTCGCGCCCCACCCGTCACGATCGCCACCCGACCTCCAAGTGAACCCGGCTCGACCATCACCCTACTCCAGCAGCTCCATCTGCGCCTTGGCAAAGGATGCGCGCGCCAACTCTACCGCTTCCGGCGTAAACATCCACTTGTCAATCTGTTTGCCCAGCCACATCATGTACTCGCCCAGCTCTATCTCAAAGCGTTGATGATCAATCCCAATGCCGATTGCAGTAAAACGCCACAGTTTATCCGAATCTTTCATTAACTTGTCGTCGAGCGAAAGCGCCGTCTCGCGCGAATCGTGCCCGTCAATGATTGTCAAGATTTCCTCCCGGCGACGCGAGTCGTAACCCACCGCCGTCAGAATCTCGCGTGCGATGCGCACACTTTCCACTTCGTGCACGCGGCGCAAGTCTGCGTCTTGCATTTTGGGACCGAACGCTTTGACTTGCTGGTCTTCCGGGATCATCTTCCAGCCGACATCGTGCAAAATCACCGCAGGCAAAACCACCGCTTCATCCGCCTCGATAATTTTTTTCGACAGGATTAACAGGATTAACAGGATTTTTAAATTGAATTCGCGCAATGTATACGGCTGGCATACAGCCGACATTGCCTTCATCGCCCTAATCCTGTCTATTTCCAGAGTCTTTTACAGCGAATTCCAAATCAGCTTACGGGATTGTTAGAGCGCAAGTTGCTTGCTTGCCATACAAGCACTGCGCATTGGGCCGACGGCAGTCCAACTGCCTTACAACAAACTGGAATCCGCTCTAGAATCACAGCGACAGATAGATCGTCTTGAGTTCGAGATATTCCTCCAACCCATAGCGCGACTTTTCACGCCCCAAGCCACTCTCTTTGAATCCGCCAAAAGGCGCCTGATTGTACGAGCGATGGATGTTGTTGACCCACACCGATCCCGCTTCGCAACGTTCCGCCGCGCGCAGCGCGTTCGCCAGATTCTTGCTAAACACAAACGCCGCCAAACCAAACGGCGTATCGTTCGCACAGCCGATTGCCTCGTCCAAATGCTCGACGCGCATCAGACCGACTACCGGACCGAACGTCTCTTCGGTCATGATCTTCATCGCGTGATTGGTGTCCGCCAAAACGGTGGGCGGAAAGAAATAACCGCGCTCGAATTCCTCGCCGCGCAAGCGCACACCGCCCGCCAGAAGGCGCGCACCGTGATCCAGCGCGTCGTGGACATGCTCTTCACTTTTTCTCCAGGTTTCCTCATTCACGAGCGGACCCAACTGGCAGCCCGGTCTCATCCCATTTCCGACGACTAACTTGCCCGCGGCGGCGGCGAAACGCTCGGCGAAGGTGTCATAGATGCCGCGCTGGATGTACATGCGATTGACGCGATAGCAGAACTGCCCGGAATTGTCAAAGGTCTGGCGCAAGAGAGGCGGCAGCGCGACGTCAAGGTCGGCGTCGTCGCAGACGATGGCGGGGCACTGACCACCCAGTTCGAGCGTCAGCCGCTTGTTGGTTTGCGCGGCAGCAGCGGCGATGCATTTGCCCGCAGCAGTCCCTCCTGTAAAGCCGATCTTGCGCGGAATGGGATGCTCGACCAACGCGTGACCGACCTCACTGCCGCGCCCCGTAACGACGTTGAACGCGCCCGGCGGAAAGCCGACCTGTGAAAAAAGTTCCGCCAGCATGAGTGTCGTCAGCGGCGTGTCGAGCGCGGGCTTGGCGACCACCGTGCAGCCGGTAATCAACGCCGCACCCAGCTTGAAGGTCAGCAGTGTGAGAGGATAATTAAACGGCGCAATTGCCACGACAACGCCGACAGGTTCCTTGACCACGAGCACGCGCTCGTCGGGGAGGTTCAGCAGTGGAATATCGCCGCGCAGCCGCAAGCCCTCTTCGGCGAAATAGTCGAGCAGTTCCGCCGTGCGCTCGACTTCGGTCCGCGCGCCCGCGAGCGGTCTGCCCAATTCCAGCGTCAACATGCGCGCAAATTCATCCTTGCGCGTTCGCAGCGCCGACGCCGCGGCGTGCTGCAGCGCGGCGCGTTCCGCCATCGGGCGCGCGCGCCAACTGTCGAACGCGGCGCGCGCCGACCGCACCGCGCGGTCAGCATCCTCCGCGTTCCCCGCGGGCACGCTGTCAATAATTTCACCCGTCGCCGGATTGTAAACGGGTAAAGTGCGCCCCGAAACTGACGGCGCCCATTCGCCGTTGATGAAAAGTTCCATTCGCTAATCGCCTGTCGCGTGTAGCAGATAGCAGATAGCAGATAGCAAATTGCGTATCGCCTATCGCAAATTGCACACTACCGCACGATTGCACTACCGCACTACCGCACTACCGCACTACTGCACTATCGCACTACGCAAGTGCTTCACAAAACCCCGGCAGCACCTGTTTCCAATCGCCCACCACGCCGTACGTTGCCATTCGAAAGATCGGCGCGTCGGGGTCTTGATTAATCGCGACGATGACGCGTGAGGATGAACAGCCCGTCATGTGCTGCGTTGCACCGGAAATGCCTACCGCGATATACACTTCGGGCGAAACGGTCTTGCCCGTCAGCCCAACTTGCATCCCCGAATCCACCCAACCCGAATCGCACGGCGGACGCGACGCGCCCACCACTGCGCCCATGCGCTCGGCGATTTCGTGAAGCAGCTGGAACGGTTCTGGTCCGCCCAAGCCGCGCCCGCCCGAAATAATCACGCGCGCCCGTTCGAGATTGATCTTGCTCGTCTGCCGTGTGCGCGAGATACGGCGCGTCTTGAGCGCATCGTCCACGAGATTGGCTTGGCGCGCCACCAACTCACCTTTCGGCGTGGAAAGCGGTTCGGCGGGCGCAAATGCGCCCGTGCGCGGGACGATGATCCACGGCGGGCGCGTCAAGCGCAGAGTCGCGGATGCTGCGCCGCCGAACACCGGGCGCGTCACGGTCAGTTTCCCTTCCGCGAGCTGCATCGTCATCACGTCTTGCGCCAATCCGGCATCGAGGCGCTGCGCCAGGCGCGCGGCGATTTCCATGCCCAGCAGCGTGCGCGGCAGAATAATGAGCTCGGGCTGCAGCTCCCGGCACAACGCGGTGAATGTTTCGAGATGCGCTTCGGACCACGGTTCGCCTAACCGCGCATCATTTGTCACATACACTTGCTCCGCGCCGCTCTTGAGCGCGTCGCTTGCGTCCTTGATCTGCGAACCCTGCACAGCGACGCGCAATCCGCCGCCCAATGGATCCGCAACCTGGCGCGCCGCGCTCACCTGTTCCCAAAAATTGGGCAGAATTGTTCCGTCATCGGTCTCCGCAAATATCAATATGCCTGACATTTTTTTCCTCACGCGGATTGGGCAACCACAAGGGTTTGCCCCTACATCATCACGCCTGTTGCGGTTTGATGAAACCACCGCCAATCAACAATTCCGCGAGCATTCGTCCCGCTTCGGCTTCACTCGCGCCTTTGACAAATTGACAGTCGCGCTCGATTTGGAGCAGCGATAGGTCCAACATCTCGACCGCAGCGGGTGGAGTTGCAGTTACACCCAACTCTTTCAAGGTCATTGTGCGCGGTCTGCGCTTGGCTGCTTGCAAGCGCGCTCGCATCGGAGGATAACGCAGTTCGCCCAACTCGCTCGTGACGGTGACCACCGCGGGCAGATTCGCTTCCATCACTTGAATGCCATCGCTCAACACGCGCTCGACCTGCACATGCTGCCCCTTGACCTCGACACGACGCGCGAGCGTCAAACACGGCAAGCCGAGCAGTTCGGCGAGCATCAATGGCGCCTGCGCATTGTCCCAGTCCGACGCCTGCCGTCCGCACAGCACAAGGTCTGCGCCGCCGAGCTGCTTGATCGCCGCGGCGAGCGTGCGCACGATAAAACTGACATCCCACGTATCGAGCGCAGTGTCCTCGATCAGCACCAACTCATCGGCGCCCGCGGCGAACGCGCGCTTCATCACGTCGAGATCGAAACCCGTCCCCGCCGACAGCGCGATCACTTGACACTCGCCGTCGCGCCATTCCTCTTTGATGCGCAGCGCGGCTTCCAACGCTTGCTCGTCGTAGCCATTGATCACCGGCGGCGTATCCGGCGGTCCGAGAATTTTGCGGCGCGCGCCATCCACCTTGAGCGCCGAGACGGGCGTGAGCGGGTCCACCACCTGTTTCAGAGTGACGATGATTTTCACAACGCGCCTCAACTCTTCTTGAACGTCGGCAGACCTTTTTCCTTGGCAATCGTCTGATAGCAATTGTAGCTGCTGCCGCGCCCGATGCCCCCCGCCGAGTGCAAATTAGAGGAGCAGATGTAAAGATTTTGCGCGGGCGTCGTATAGTTGGCGAGTTCGGGAATCGGGCGAAAGCGACCCATCTGATAACCCATCATCGCGCCAACCGACCAGCTGCCTTCGTACATATCAGGATGGCTCATTTGCACGTCGTACGGCGTATAAATGCGTGAGGCGATTACATTGTCACGGGTCATGTTCGGCGCGAGTTTTTGCCACTGCTCGAGCGCGGCGTCCACAAATTCCTCGCGCAGGCGGTTCCATTCGCGCGGCGAAAAGAGACGCGCGGGCGCAGCATAGTCTTCGATCAAAATCGTGTGCTTGCCTTCGGGCGCGCGGGTGCGATCCCAAATGCTGTCGGGCGCGGTCAGCATAAAGAACTGCTGTGAAAAGCCGAGCACATAGATTTCGTGTTGATACTTGGTCGCATAATAATCGGGGTCTTTGGGTCCCCAATAGAGTCGCGGTTGGATGCCGACGCCGGGGTTGTCCACATCGGCGTTGTACTTTGGCAGTTCGTGCACCGCGACATTACCCCAAAAGATTTGGGCGCGGTCGTAATTGATGTTGTTGATGCGGTGCAAAATTTTGCCGCTGACGCTCAGGTCGCGCATCAAGCGCGTTACGGTTTGCGGAACGCCGAGGTCGCTGATCACCAGGTCGGCGTTCACTTGCGCGCCGTTCGACAATTGGACACCCTTGGCGACGCCGTTCTCGATCAAGATTCGATCTACTTCTTGCCCGGTGAAATACTCGACGCCCATCTTTTTGCCCGCCGAGACCAACGCTTTGGTGATGGACGCGGTGCCGCCGACGGCAATCGAGGCGGGTTCGAACGACAGCACCAGTGCCATGCAGTGCACCAACCCCTGCAAGCCCAACACATCGTCGGCAAACAAGCCGTTCGAAGTGGGCGTCGCGCGCATAAAGAGAGTGCGCAGCTCGGAACTTGCAAAGTAATCGTACCCGATTTGGCGCACGGTCATGAATTGGTGGACGGGTTCGAGACCGCTGTCGGGATTTGCTATCAGCTCTTCAATCGGATCGGGCACGCCCCACGCGGTTGGCGCAGAAAAACGCTGGCGGTGGAAAGCCGACTTCCAATAGCGCGTGTACTTGTCCAGCAGATCGAGATACACATCCGCGTCGCGCTGCGAAAAGCGGCGAATCTGCTCGTAAGTTTTCTTGACGTTCTCTTCCGAGTACTCTTGTCGTCCCGTTTGCGGGTCCACGACGCGATACGCCGAATAGCCAATATAACTCGTCCCGTCGTGAAAGATCATTCCCTCGTTCTGGTCGGGAAAGATGTACTGCAGACCTTCCTCGCGCAGATTGAATTCCTGGTAGGCGGGATGGGTATAGAACCGCGTAAAGTGCGCACAGGAATTTTGGCGAAAGCCGGGCGCGGGCGCCTCTTCACTGATCGCGCCGCCGCCGAGTTCGGGATGTTTTTCAAACACGGCGACCTTCATGCCCGCCTTGGCGAGATAGCAGGCGATGATCGTTCCATGGTGTCCACCGCCGATTACGACGGCATCGTATTTAGCATCAGGCATGGTGTTTTTCCTCTACTGGCAGCAGATTCCTTACTCGGACAAGCCGAGACCGCATTGACAGGATTAACAGGATTAACAGGATTAATTTCTTATCCTGTTAATCCTGTCCAAAATCCTTCCTTTTAGATGATCGTCACCGTGCCAGCGGTGCCATCCACACGGAGCATGTCACCGGTCTTGATGTTGCGGGTGGCGAAACCGGTGCCGACGACGGCGGGCAAGCCGTACTCGCGGCAGACAATCGCGGCGTGCGACATCATGCCGCCGACATCGGTGACTGCCGCGCTAATGCGCGCAAAGACGGGACCCCAGCTCGGCGCAGTGATCGGGCAGACCAGAATTTCGCCCGGCTTGACCTGATCAATCTCTGCCGCGCTGGTAATGACGCGTGCTTTGCCTTCGACCAAGCCGGGCGAGGCGGCAAAGCCCTTGAGTCCTGCCGCGTCCGCGCCGCCCAACCAGGTGTTGATGCTGTCGCTAGTGATGCCCCACAGCATGATGGTGAAGGGTTCGGTGACGACTTCGGGCGGTTCGCCCAACGCGGGCGGTGGAGTCCAGGCGCGCAGCGCGTTGAGGATGCCCTTGCGGCGAGCAATTTCGCGGGGCCAGTACACGGGACCACGCGCCGAGGCGCCGACTGCCCACGCGGAGCTCATGTCAAAGAGCGCGACGGGAATTTCGTCACGGCGCAGGTAAAAAATGTCATCCACGTTCTCGCAAAAGCCCGCGCTGACGAATACCTGCCCCAGCTCGCGCATCTTGCGCCAAAAGACCGAATGGTGCCAGTGCTCGACATAGAAATTGTGATTCTCGATGTACGGAAAGACCGTGCGCGCCAAACCGAGCTTGCCCTGGAAGGTCTTTTGATCTTCTTCGCTCGACAGCAGCGCGCTGTATTCGGCGGCGAGACGATCGCGCTCGGCGCGGATCGCTGCCAGCGGACGCGCGATGTTTTCGCCCGCCTCGACCTTTTCAATGTACGAACGCAGAAAGGTGAACGGCACATCGAGATTTTCAGTCCAGACCGGGTCGTGATGATAGAACCCGGTGCCGCCCGAAAAGTTGAACCAGGGATCGCGCGATTTCTCGAACTCGACAAGCCACTGCGCGCCATTCTCGACCTTGGCGACGCGCTCCAGCGCCTCTGCCGCGCGCCCGGTTTTCAACGAGTCCGCGACGCCGAGGTTCACTGCCGCCGCCGCGAGTCGCTTGAGTTCGTCGTCCGGGCGGAACAGGTCCACCTCGATGCCCGAAACCATCTTGGCAATGGTCTGGTCGGGAATGTCGGGGAACGCCTGCTTGCAAAAGCCGAAATAGTCGAGATAGGCGGCGTAGCCGAGATTCAGGAACTCGAAATGGTACTGCCAGCCCTCCAGCCCCAACTCGATCAGCCGGTTATACATCGTCATCAAGTCGTAGCTGCTGCTCAAGGCGCGCCCGCCGACGACGAGGTCCTTGTCCTCCATTTCGGGCAGCGGTGTAAAGTGGAGCTTGCCCAGGTCCTCGATGACCCGGTTGATCTTGACCTGCCATTTGGCATAGAGGTCGTTCCAATTCTGAAAGTAATAACCCGCGCGTTCGAGGAAATGCGGGACGCGGGGTCCGATGATGTTGGGGTCGGTGATCGCGACCGGGCTTAGATAGGCATAACCGTAGAGGACGCGATAATCTATACCCATCGCGGGGGGAATGATGTAAAAGCGGGTGTTGTACTGCGAAAGGCACTTGAGCGCGAATTCGTAAAAGATGCTGTCAAACGGATACAGCGCTTCGCGCCAGTGTACGCCGTCCTGAAACCAAAAGCCGGCTTCTTCTTCGGCGCGGCGATCCTCGCTGAACACGAGGTAATACGGATACAAATCCTGCCAGCCCTCGGCGCCGGGCGGGGTGGGCACGTCAAACGGGCTGGAGAATCGCTGATGACCATTGGTGGACATTGTCCTCTCTCTTGAAAGTGACGGGTGACAGGTGACGGGTGACGAGGGAAATCCCTTACTCGTCACTTTTCATCCGTCTGCGGGTGAGCAGTTCGCTCATCCATGACTCCTCTTTTTGTGTTCGAGATTTTTTCGTGACTACTCAGGTGTCATTTCGAGATGCCCAGCCCACGCGGGCTGCGTGAGCGGAGAACTGTCATATCGAACGGAGCGAGATATCTCACTCCGTTCGATATGACAAGTTCTGTGCAGCCACATCACGCGCGGGCGTGATGTTTAATGCTTGTCCCGAAGAATTGAGGGAACAGAAACTTTTC
>JACQWQ010000091.1 GCA_016209205.1 Chloroflexota bacterium | reverse complement strand
GTGCAGCGGTTCGCGCGACGTGACGAGCAGTTTCAACTGCGGCGCGGCATCCAGCAGCTGCGCGAGCAAGCCCGCCGCCTCCAACAGCTCTTCAAAATTGTCCAACACCAACAGCAGTTGTTTTGCGTGCAAATACGCCAGGAGCTGTGCGAACGCGGGTTCATCTTTTTGCAAGGGCATGCCCAGCGCAACCGCGCACAACGTCGGCAATTGCGCGACGTTTTGGACATTCACCAGCGAGACCCAAAATACGCCGTCCCCGAAAATATCCAACAGCAGCAATTGGAGGCGAGCAAATAAAAAAGAGAGGAGGAACCATCCTCAATCCCAAATGGCTCTGCGCACCGTCCGCAAAGAAAATCAAAGGGCAGCGCGGCGCGGCGCACTGTGGTAAAAAAAATTCACGCAACGGGTTGCGTGAATTTTTTTGCGCGCGTAAACCAAAACTCGGAGCATGTGAAAGTTTGGATCCGGTGCTTCAAGCCAGCGGCAGCACGATCGAAAAAGCGCTGCCCTTGCCCGGATAGCTTTCGACCTGCAGCTGCCCGCCGTGTCCCTCCACAATCGCGCGCACGAATTTGAGGCCCAGGCCCGTGTCGTTATAACGCCGCGTCAGCGAAACGTCGAGCTGATAGAACGGCGCAAAAATCAACGCCAGTTGCTCTTGCGAAATCCCAGGTCCCTGATCCGCCACCGTCAGGCGGCACAACCCGCCTTCGCCGCGCGTCGCAAGCAGGATCTCAGTCCCGGCATCGGAAAACTTGATGGCATTGGACAGCAAATGCTCAATGACCCGGAAAATCAGCTCCTCATCTACCAACACCGGCAGGTTGCATTCGAGCGCCAGCTGAACGGAAAGCCGTTTTGCCAGCAAACGCTCATTGTATTTTTCCAAGACCCGCTCAGCCAGTAAAGTCAGCGGAAACGCCTTGGGGAGAATGCGCCAGCGTCCGGTTTCGATTTGTTCCAACAAAACCAAATCGCTCAACCGCGATTTCAGTGCAAGGGCTTGTTCCAGGACAAGATCCAATTCTTGGAGCGCCTGTATTCCGCCTTGTTCTTGCCACAGGCGCAGATACGCCAGCACCAAAGTCAGCGGACTGCCCAGTTCATGCCCTACACGTTTGAGCAGACTATGATTTAATTGGCGCAGACGGTCAATTTCTGCTTGCGCCAATTGGATTTCGGTTTCAGAAGGCGTCACGGTTAGGATCAGGTCTGGGGTGTTTTTTCGGATATCTAACATCAGACCTCAACGCGTCCTAACTTGCCAAGAACGATACGGCAGCGGTTCAATCTCCGGTTCTTGCACCGGCGCGACCAAGTTGGTGTGTAATTCCGACGCAAATTGCTCCAACGTCTCGGCGCGAATTGCCATGATCGTTTCGATCTCAGCGCTCGTCAAGGGCAGCGCCTGCAGGAGCGTGCGGCGCGAACCATTCAGCAGCGCTTTGCAGTACGCCGGGTCCGTCAAAGCAGTGCCAATCAAAAGTTGAAGATGTGGGGATGACATATTGCGGTCTCCTCAAAAGGATTCAAGTGGCTGCCGCTTGCGGAGCCACCCCCGACGCTCCAAACAAGCAAGGTACCAAACGAAACATTCCGAGCGCGAGCAAGGCATCGCCGAGGCTAAAGACACTGGGCACCGGAAACGGCGGCGGAATCACAAAGATGTCCGAAAGCAGCCACAACGTTGTTTGTGACGCGGGCAGCAAAACATCTTTGGAGCCAAAGACGAGCGCGCCCGCAGCAGAGCTGGCGACGAGATGTGCCTTTCCCGCCGCGACCACTGCCTCGTACGTCACGGGCATGTAACCGCCATTCGCCGCGATGACCAAAGCATTCGCCCCCAGCCCTGCGGCGACAAGCCACATTCCGCGCAGCTGCCGGTTTTGCCACACAAACGCGGCGAGCAGGACATACGAAAAATACAGGGCAGGCGTACGCATCCACTGCATCACCACTTCGGGCACCGGGAAATAGAGCAACACCATTTGGATGCCAAAAGCGACCAGCACGACGCCGTACGCCCGCACCGAAACATATCGCAGCTGCGACATGCGTCCCCCGCGCCAGAGCGCCCACAAACGCCGCCAAGACCATCATGACCAGCGCCACGCGCACAGCCACACGAACCAGTGTCAAACGAGATTGCTGCTCCATGGTATTACCCCCTTGAAGAATTGGATTCTGTTGGCAAAATCACTGCCCAACCAATCCCACGAGTAGCTCTGGAAAACTAATCGGTTGTCGGATTTCGCCAACAGAATCGGATTTGGAATGAGAGCCGGACTGTACCCTCATCAGAACCACATTCGTTATATCACAGGGGTACTGACAAAACACTGACAGAAATTTGCATGGTGCGCGGGGTCAGAGGGGGTAAAAACGCCGCGTTTTGTCATGACGCGCATTCATTTCAACCCTATTTTGTCGGGTAAAAATGCGCGCACGACGACTTGACAATAAATTTGCGTTTTTCTTGGGTAACTTGCGGATTTGCAAAAAAAAACGGGCGAGTCGAGACCGATTCTCGACTCGCCCAGAGGGGGCAACCACAAGGGATTGCCCCTACGTTCCCCACGCAATTCGGGATCGGTGTAGGGGCGACAGCTTGTCCTCGCCCAATGCGGTTGGGCAACCACAAGGGATTGCCCCTACGTGTTCTTGACCAGAGAGGCAACCGTTGTAGGGGCGACGGCTTGTCCTCGCCCAATGCGGTTGGGCAACCACAAGGGATTGCCCCTACGTGTTCTTGACCAGAGAGGCAACCGTTGGGATTGCCCCTACGTGTTCTTGACCAGAGAGGCAACCGTTGTAGGGGCGACGGCTTGTCCTCGCCCAATGCGGTTGGGCAACCACAAGGGATTGCCCCTACAACAACCGAGAAATATTCAACCCAATTTCAATTGCTGGAACAACGCCTCCGTTTCGGGCATTGGCAATACGCCGAGCTCTGTTTGCAATTGCTCGACGCAGCGCCGGTACGTTTGCAGCGCCGCCGCGCGGTCACCCAACATGACATACAACCCCATCAAATCCCGGTACGTCGCCTCGCGCAGCGGGTCCTGGCGCAAGAGCTCTTGATACACGTGAAGCGCTTGACGGGCATCGCCCAAATCCACACAGCACTGCGCCAAGGTCGCGAGCGCATCGAGAAAACGCGTGCGCAAATGTTCGCGTCGCGCTACACACCAATCTGCATAGATTTCGTTCAAATAATCGCCATGGTACAGCGCGACAGCTTGTTCCAGCACAGCGCGTTTTTGCGCCAAATCGCCAACCTGACGCGCCTCGTCCAACGCCGCTTCAAATTGATGCGCATCCAACGTATAGACCACTTCGGGATTGAATTGATAAAGCCCATGGCTGAAAACCAAACATTCCGGGAAAAGGGCGCGCCGGATGCGATAGACGCTCGAGTGAAACAGATCATTGCCCTGCGCGCGGGTTACGTCTTGCCACAAATGCTCCAGGAGCTCCTCTTTGCGCCAACCCTGCGGATGCGTCAAGAAAAAGAAAAAGAGTTCTTTGGTCGTCGCCGTTTGCCAGACGCCTCGATCCAAGAGGATACTGTCAACTTGTACGTCGGCAATGCCGAGCGCAAAAATGTCGAGGCGGGGCAATGTTTCCTCTTTCACGGCGAACAGGGCGCGCTCGGTTGACGCGGTTTTCGTCGTGGCATCCAACAAGCGTCGGTAAAAGGTCGGCGCGACGCGGCGCTTGAGCGCCAATTCAAGCAGCGCACGCGCCCCGACAAGGTCTTGGCACAAAAATTGTTCCTCTTCCAACAACCTGCCCAGTGACGCCACCTGGCGCAGGTGCTCCACCGCTTGACTTTCTTGCTTGCGCAGCAGCGCCAGCCGCGCGCGATACACTTGGGCGCGGCCGAGCTGGCGCATCTCACTCGCAGCTTGAAATACTTTTGCCGCATGTTCGAGGTGACGCTGCGCTGCATCCAGCTCGTGCAATTCAAGTTTGAGCGCGCCCAACGCCAACTGCACCAACGCGAGTGGATAGTCGGCGCGCTGCGCCATCGCCGTTTGTAGCGCCGATTGAAGCACGCGCTCCGCTGTTCCCAAATCACCGCTCGCGCGCCACAGATCCCCAATCGCAACGCGTGTAAAGGAAAGCAAAAAACTCTCGTGAATTTTTTCCGCGAGCTCGGAGGACGCCGTAAAGTATTGCAGCGCCTCAGTGCTGTGACCGCGATCCCGCTCCACCTCACCCAGACTGGCGAGCACGTACGCCTCTGTCCGCAAGTGTCCCGTATTGCGCACGTCCGCCAATGCCTCGCGCAAAAGTTCGGCGGCGCGCTCTAGTTCACCCTTTCGATAGAGCAGCACCGCGATCGTGTTCAAGGTAATAGCGCGTTTCGTTGGATGATCGGGTTCACCAATTTGCCTGAGCGCGTTTTCAAGATGCCGCTGCCCACGACGGCGATCACCCATGATCACATACAGATTGCCCAAATCATGTTCGGCGTCTGCCTGCACTCCGCGCTCATTGGCGAGCTGCGCCAATTCCAGTGCGCGTTCCCATGGGGCGCTTGCTGCAGCATAGTTGCCGTGCCGTGTGAGTCCGATACCCAAGGTGTGATACGCTTGTGCGCGCAAGCCCAATTCTTGCGCGGGCAGCAGCTCGAGCGCGCGTTCACAACGGATACGCACTTGGTTTACATCTGCC
>JACQWQ010000011.1 GCA_016209205.1 Chloroflexota bacterium | reverse complement strand
TTGCTACACGTTGCATGGTAAAAAAGCGACGTGGCTTATCCAAAAAACAGAACGGATATTCGCACCCTGTTGCAAGCAAATTACTCGAAAAAGTGGCTGCCAATAATTATGGCTCAAAACGCCTAGTGTGCGGAAGTCCAGGTTAAAGCAAAAAATCCAATCAAGACAAGGATCACTACGCCCGCGATAACCAACCATGTTACACGGTTTTGTGTGTGCTGCTGCGCGTGTATTGCTGCTTTTCGGTTTTTGCTCATGCTGCCTCCGCCCCTTTTGGCAGTAATTCTAGCGGGCATTCGCTTTTCCGTCTGTAAGCCACATCACATGTGCGCACGGTTCGTTATACAGTACGTTCAACAATCATTTGCGCAAGATGGTTGTATAATGAATTCGAGGTTTAGAATGCCTATGGCAAACAAGACTTTGCGAAATCTGCTGCGTCCCCTGAGCAAAGCCGCGCCCGCCGCCGAATTCCTTGCCGTGCCTGCGCTGCAAACCAAAATCGCGTACCTCACCAAGAATGAATTGTTTCACGGTATGCCCTACGAAGAGTTGCATGTCATCGAAGATAACCTTTCCATGACCACCTGCGAAAAAGGGCGCATCTTTTACATGCCCGGCGAAACGCCGGAAACCCTTTTCATTCTCAAAGAGGGACGCGTGCAGCTGTATCAGTTATCGCCGGATGGGCGCAAGATGATGCTGGATACGCTCGCACCCGGTACCGTCTTTGGCGAAATGTCCATCATCGGGCAGGGGATGCAAAATACGTTTGCCGAAGCGGTAGAGCCGTGCGTGTTGTGCGTGATGAGTCGCCATGATGTGCTGTTGCTGATGCGCTTGCGCGAAAAAAGCGGTGACCGCATTACGGGCTATTCGCATCAAGACCTCGCCGATTTTGTGGGCACGTATCGCGAGACCGTGACGCAGACGCTCAACCATTTCAAACAGCAGGGCTTGATTGACATTCAACGGAAAGCGATTGTGATTCTGGATGCGCCCGGGCTCGCGGCGCTTGCGGACGAAAGTTAAAGCCAACGCCGGCAGAAAAACCTCGAAAAAGTAGTTTGCAGTGACAAAGTTCGCGGCAAACTATTTTTTTTCATGCCTGCCGCGCGGCGGAATGTGAGCTTGCTTACAGAACAAAATGGAAAATTCGATACACTACAAGAGTCAAACTTTCGTCACCCGTCATTTGACACGCGTCACATTTTCAGAGGAGTTGCCCATGAACCGTTGGCTCACCCATCGTCAATGAAAATGGGCGCGACGTAGTGACGTGCGATTGCACTTCATCGCCTCAATCGTTCCGTCAAGCCCCAAACGAATCAATTCGTTACTACGGGTTATTTTCAGAGGAGGATTACATGGCAGAGCCACAAATAGTCGTTTATGGAACGTATTGGTGTCCCGATTGCAAACGGGCGAAAAAATTTTTTGGCGAACAGCGCGTGATGTATCGAAGCGTGGACATCGAGCGCGACGACGCGGCGCGCGAATATGTCGAACGCATCAATCACGGCAAGCGCATCGTGCCCACGATTGTCTTTCCCGATGGGACGATTCTGGCCGAACCCTCCAACGCAGAACTCGCCGCGAAACTCGGCTTGAGCACCAAAGCGCAAAATGAATTTTACGATCTGATCGTGCTTGGCGGCGGCGCAGCGGGCTTGACCGCCGCGCTGTATGCGGCGCGTGAGGGGATTGAAACGCTCATCATTGAAAAGAGCAGCGTTAGCGGGCAAGCGTCGCTCACCGAAAATATAGAAAACTATCCCGGCTTTCCCGACGGCATCAGCGGCGCGGAACTTGCGGAACGCTTTGCGAAACAGGCGCGGCGTTTTGGCGTCGAAATCTTGCAGGCGATGGACGTGAAACAACTGATGATAAAGGAGCCGTTTCGCCTCGTCGTTACGGACGACGGCGCCGAATACTGCGCGCACGCGATTTTGATTGCAACGGGGGCGGACTATCGGCGCTTGAACGTGCGCGGCGAGGACGATTTCATCGGCGCGGGCATTCACTTTTGCGCGACCTGTGACGGTCCCTTTTACAAAGGCGCGGACGAACTGGTCGTCGTCGGTGGGGGCAACAGCGCGGTCGAAGAAGGATTATTCCTGACCAAGTTTGCGAAAAAGGTGACGCTGCTCGTGCGCGGCGACGCGCTCAAGGCGAGCAAGACCGCGCAGGATGAAATTTCCAACAAGCCAAATGTCCAAGTGCGCTACAACACGGTTGTCCAAGAATTTCGCGGGAACGGCAGACTCGATACGGTCGTGATTGAAAACCAAAAGAACGGGAAGGTGGAAGAACTGCATCCGGCGGCTGCGTTTATTTTTATCGGACTCACGCCCAACAGCGCGCCGTTCAAAGGTTTGGTCGAACTCGACGCGTATGGCTTTATTCGCACCGGACACGATCTCTTGCACGTTGCGAATTTGGAATACTATTCCGACGAATGGCGCACACGGCATCCGTTTGACATGGAAACGTGTCGCCCCGGCATTTTTGCGGCAGGCGACGTGCGCGGGGGCGCGACGGCGCAAATCGCATCGGCGGCGGGCGAAGGCGCGAGCGCCGCGTTGGATTTGAGTTTGTTTCAGCAATCGTCGCGTGCGCCGCTCGACGGGGCGAACGTCGAGGTGACCGGGCACATGCGTTTCATGGATCACGGAACCTTTCGTGAAGTAGCGACAGCCACAGGCGACGGGCATTATCTTGTGGCGCTGCCATTTCCCATGCCGGGCGAGTGGCAAGTGGACGTTGACATTGTCGCGGCGGGAACGTCGAATAGGATTCAACTCAACGTCAATCCTTTTGAGTAACTCATGTTACGCAGCAAATGTCATTTCGAGATGGTCAGCCCGCGTGGGCTGTATGAGCTGAGGACTGTCATATCGAGCGGGGCGAGATATCTCAGTCCCTTCGATATGACAAGTCCTGTGCAGCCGTTCCTTCATTCTTCATGCGATGAACTGCATCGCCACAAGTTTTGCGAGAAATCTCGGTGTTCGCCAATCGAGATTTCGGCGATGAACTGCATCGCATCGCAAGAAACCGCTCCTCGAAAACTTGTCCCGAAGGCATGTCCCGAAGAATTGAGGGAATTGAGGGATGACAATGCGTAAGGTGAGTGAGTAAAAAAATTTTTTTGATTCTTTGCCAAGGACAGCAAATTATGCTTACGCCCAGTCGAGAACCCCGAACGTTCGAGTGTGACGACGAACTTGGTCAAATCACGCGCGCGCTGCACGCGCGATTGCTTAAAGAGCATCGTGCGATTGGAGAGCATCGTGCGATTGGAGAACAGCGTGCGATTGGAGAACAGCGTGCGATTGAAGAACATCGTGCAGAGATTCTCGCGTTATTCGACCGCGCCGTGGTGCTTTGGGCTAAAGAGCGGCGCTGGCGTGAGGGGCTCGTCAACGCGCGCAGGGTGTATGCCGCCGTGACACGCTGGCAAGCTTTCGACGCTGCGCCGTACGCGCTGACGCTCGCGCAATTCGCGCACAATTACGCGATGGATTTGCAGAGCGCGCGCGTGTTTGGCGCGGCAGAAGATTTGTACCGCGAAGCATTGGCGCTCTTTGAAATGCATGGCGATGCGGCGCGCCAAATGGTGACGTGGTTCCACTTGGGCCGCGTCTGGCAAGAAACGCATCAGTATCCGCAAGCCGCGCACGCGTATCGTGCGCGTCTCGCGCTCGCGCAGCAATTGTCCGACCGCGCGCGCGTCGGCGCGAATCTTTTGCAACTGGGGCAAGTGGCGCAGCTCAGCGGCGTGGGCGACAGCGCCGCGTTGTACCACGAAGCGCTTGCGCTCGCGGAAGCGCTCGCCGACGCGCGGCTCGCGGCAGCGGCGGCGCATCAACTAGGCACCCTCGCCCAACTGCGCGGGGAATTCGCCGACGCGCGCGGTTGGTTTGAAAAGGCATTGGACTATGCACAGCAGGTGGACGATGCGAGCTTGAGCGCGAATGCCTTGCACCATTTAGGCATGGTGGCGCAAGCGACCAGTGAAATCGCGCGGGCTGAAGCGTTGTATCACGCGAGTCTGGCGTACGCGGCAAAATTGGAGCAGCTCGACGCGTGTGTGCCCACGTTGCACCAACTCGCGCAATGCGCGTGGCTGCGCGGCGATTTCGCCGCCGCAGAAAATCTTTCGCGACAGAGTTTGTGCCTCGTTCAGCAAGCAGGCGACCCCGAAGCCATCGCGCACGTGCGCCGTTTCCTCGTTCGGCTCACGGAAAAACGGTCCGTGCGCGTTCAGCGGTGATTCCTTTTCCCGAAAAAATTTTCGCGTGCGGCGAGCGCGGCGCGCGTTGGAACCCAAAACCTGCCGAATTTATCCGGCGGGTTTTTATTTTCAAATGTATCCGAGAGGGCGTTGGTCAATGAGTTGTACTCATTGACCCGCAAGGAGCGGAGTTGAACTCCGAACCCGGGGCGGAACAGCAGCCCAACTGCTGTTCCAACGGTTTTTTGGTTTCAAATGTATCCGAGATTACAGTCTGGGGCGCCGATTGCGAGTATGCTGTGCATACTAAAGTAATGTCACCCTAACTCGGGCAAGCCGAAACCAAATCGGGAAACCGCGAATTTTTTCGCATCCCGATTCGCGCAGATTCGCGGGGATTCGCGGTGGAAAATCTTTGCTTTTTGCGCAAAGATTTCGGAGTATAGGTACTGAGGAACGAAGGGCAGGCGAGGGCGCCTCGATGGAAACGTTTGAATCCGAATTCCCAGCCCTGTGGGAAATTTTGCGCGCGACGAATGATCCGCAGGACCGCACCGTGCTGACGTGTGACGAATGCTTTGCGATCATGGAGTATCTCGCCGATTGCGCGGTGGCAGGCGCAAAACGCGAGGCAATTTTTGCCGCCGCCCAAAAACATCTGGCGCGCTGCCCCGACTGTCGCATCGAACACGCCGAGCGCATTCAGGCGCTGGAAAAGTTGTCAAGACAAAGTAAGGAGTAAGAGATGGAGTCTGTAAATGTCACAGTTGGTTTGGCGCTGCTCGCAGGCATTGTTTCCTTTTTTTCGCCGTGCGTGTTGTCGCTTGTGCCGGCGTACGTCGGTTACTTGGGCAGTCGCACCGTGACGCCGGAGGGGCAACCGCTCCCACACCGTCGCGCAACCCTGTCACACGGCTTGGCGTTTGTTTTGGGGTTCAGCATTTTCTTTATCGCGCTGGGCGCGGCGGCGAGCGCGCCGAGCGGTTTGTTGTTTGATGCGCGCGAATGGCTCGCGCGCATCGGCGGAGTCATCGTCATTGTGTTGGGCTTGCACACACTCGGCATTCTGCGCCTGTCGTTTCTTGAAATGGACACGCGCGCGAAACGCGCGCCCGACCGCCGATGGGGTTATGCTTCGTCGGTGTTAATGGGCGTATTTTTTTCGGCGGGCTGGTCGCCGTGTATCGGTCCGATTCTCGGCGCAGTGCTCACGCTGTCGCTCAACAGCGACAGCGTCAATGCCGGCGTAATTTTGCTCGCCGCGTATTCGCTCGGCTTGGCGCTTCCGTTCCTTGCTGCTGCCGTGGGCGTGGGCTGGGTGACGACGCTGCTGCGCCGCTATAGCAACGCATTACACTATGTAACATGGGCGAGCGGCGCGTTGCTTATTTTGATTGGCGTGCTGCTGCTCACGAATGCGCTCCAACCAATTTCGAACTTGGGTCTCGCGGTAGATTATCAAACGCGGTTGGACGAAAACCTGATCCGGTTGTGGAGAAACCTGACCGGTGGTTGAGACCAGGCAAAGGAGAATCGAGCCAATGATGCAAACGACCATTCCGTGCGAAAACCCCGCGCCGGGTGGGCCCGGTGCTTCACCTACCTGGACGCGCGGCAACAAGGACGCCATCGGTACGGCGTATTCGACCTCCAGCCGCGTTTGGTTCACGCTGTCTGAGGGCATTCTGAACGAAGTCTATTATCCGACGGTGGATCGCCCACAAGTGCGCGATGTGCAATATCTCATCACCGACGGCGAAACTTTTTTCCACGCCGAGCCGCAGCTCGACGCGGAAATGGAAGCGCTCTCCCCGCACAGCCCCGGCGTTCGCGTGACACTGTCAGGTCCAGAGGCGCGTTATCGCATCGTCAAGGAAATTATCGCTGATCCGCACGAGAGCAGCATCTTGATGCACACGCGTTTTGAGGTTGCGCCGGAATGGGTTGGCAAACTCAAGCTGTATGTCGTATGTGCGCCACACCTTCAAGTAGGCGGTTGGCGCAATGGCGGCGCGGTGGCAAGCGTTGCGGGGCACACTGTCTTGACGGCGCACAAAGCCGAAATCTGGCTCGCGTTGGGCGCGACGATTCCGTTTTTGCAATGTGCTTGTGGCTTTGTCGGCGTCAACGACGGATGGAAGGATTTGGCAGAAAACTTTCAGCCGGATTGGACGTACGACTGCGCGCAGGATGGCAATATCGCGTTGACGGGGGAAATGGATTTGCGTCGCGGGACGGAATTTACGCTCAGCCTCGCGTTTGGCAATTCGTTTCACAACGCGGCGACGACGCTGTTTCAGTCGCTTGGAATTCCCTTTGCCGATCACCGCGCGCGTTTTCAAGAACAGTGGCAGCGCAGCAGTCGGCACCTGCGGAATTTGGAAGCGGCAACCGGCGATGGGGAAAATCTTTACCATCGCAGTGAAAGCATTTTGCTGGCGCACGAAGACAAACTTTTTCCGGGCGCAATGATCGCGTCGCTGAGCATTCCCTGGGGCGAGCATCACGGTGACGCGGAGGGTGAGGGCGGCTATCATTTGGTGTGGACCCGCGATCTGGTCAACACCGCGACCGGATTGCTGGCAACCGAAAATACGCTGACGCCGCTGCGTGCGCTGATTTTTTTGGCAGTGTCGCAGCGCCCCGACGGCGGCTTTGCGCAAAACTTTTGGGTCAACGGGAATGCGTACTGGCAAGGCATTCAACTCGACGAAGTGGCGTTTCCCGTTTTGCTCGCGTGGCGCTTGCAGGCGATGAAGGCGCTCCGTAATTTCGATCCGTACCCCATGGTCTTGAGCGCGGCGGCGTACATGATTCGTCAGGGCCCGGCGACGCCGCAAGAACGTTGGGAAGAAGCAGGCGGTTATTCCCCTTCGACGCTTGCCTCGAACATTGCTGCGCTAATGTGCGCGGCGGAAATGACACGCGCACGCGGGGACGAAACGACCGCGAATTTTATCCAAGCGTACGCCGATTTTCTCGAATGCCACATTGAAGCGTGGACGGTGACGACGCAAGGAACACTCGTGTCCGACATTACGTGGCATCGCTACAATCAGGATGGCTATGGACAGCGCGCCGATGGCGGTCCGTATCTAGAGCAGATTCCGAGTTGATTGGTGGTATCCGCGTAGGGGCGACGGCTTGTCCTCGCCCATTCCGGTTGGGCAACCACGAGGGATTGCCCCTACAACCCACATACGAATGTGGAATCCGCTCTAGGTTATGGCAAAGGACGCGCGTGGCCCTTGCTGACCGGCGAACGCGGACATTACGAACTTGCCGCGGGGAAATCGTCGCAACCTTTTCTGCGCGCGTTGGAACGTTTCGCGTCTCAAGTGGGCTTGCTGCCGGAACAAGTGTGGGACGAGCCGGACCGTCCGGCGCAAGGTTTGTGTTTGGGCAAACCGACCGGCGCCGCCATGCCGCTGCTGTGGGCACATGCGGAATACATCAAACTGCTTCGTTCTACCGCAGATGGCCAAGTCTTTGATTTTTTGCCGCACGTTGCCGAACGCTATCGCGATGGACACGCTCAGCGCTTGCTGGAGATCTGGAAGCCGAATCGTCAAGTGCGCGCGGTCAAACCGGGATGGACACTGCGCGTTCAAGCGCCCGCCGACTTTTGGCTGCGTTGGACGAATGACGAATGGCAAACCGTTCAGGATGCGCGCGCGACCCTGACCGCGTTGGGAATTGCGTTCGTGGACATCGAGATTTCCAAAACACAGCGCGCGCCGATTCGTTTTACGTTTCGCTGGATGCAAGGAGCGCGTTGGGAAGGAACGGATTATCGCGTGGATATTGGTGCAGAGAAATGAATCGTTTTCTCGGCTGAATCAGGAGGAAAAAAATACGCCGAATTGGAATCTGGCTTACAGAACTTTATACCCCTTCCTGTTATAGTTTAGTCTTGTGGCGTGCGTTCTTGCGCCGCCAAATTAGAGCGGATTCCGAATTGATTGGTGGTGTCAGCGTAGGGGCGACGGCTTGTCCTCGCCCATTCCAGTTGGGCAACCACAAGGGATTGCCCCTACCATCCCACAAACGAATCAGGAATTCGCTCTAGACAAGCCGCGCGGCAGGCGAACCCAAAAGTTTATCTGCCGCGCATCGAAAGGGAGGTCTTATGTTCAAGCAAGCCATGGCACGACTTGTATTGCTGAGTGTTGGCACGATTGCGTTTATTGTTGCATTGGGTCTCACCGTACCCGCGTATGCGCAAGGCGCGCCGACGCTCAAGATTGTTTCGCCCAAACCGGGGGAAACCATCACGAGCACGGATATTCCGGTTACGGTGGAGGTCTCCAACTTCACACTCTCTGCGCTGAAGGTCGGTTTACCGGACCAAGCCGGCGAAGGACACATTCACGTCATGATTGACGGCGCGCACATGGGTGTCCTTTTCAATTTTTATACTAGCACGACGTTCACCTTGCCCGGCGATGCCATCAAACCGGGACCGCACGCTTTGATTTTTGATCTGGCGTCGAACACGCACGTAGATATGCCCGAGACGGCAGTACAAGTGGATATCAATTATCAACCCGCAACGTCCAAGTCCGCGCCGCAAGCCGTTGCCAATCCCGGAGCGCCTGCGGTCGAAATTGTCTCACCCACCGACGGCGCGACGGTTGGACCGATTGTCACGCTCCAAGTCAAACCGACCAATTTCGTCCCCCGTGAAGGGCTGGAAGGCAAAGCCAACATTTCCGGCTATGGGCATTACCACGTGTTTGTGGACGCCGACCTGTCCATGATGATGCCAGCGGACAACAAAACGCCGGAAGCGAACGCGACGCCCGAAGCGGGTGGCGGGATGGCGATGATGAGCATGGCAGGCATGGTGCTCATGCCCGGCGCGAACGAGTTTTCGGTTGACCTGAGCGCGTGGGGTCCCGGCAAACACACGATCGTCGTGGAACCGGTGCAGAACGATCACACGCCCATCGAAGGCGGAAAACACGCGCAGGTTACGATCAACTTGCAATCGTCCGCGCCTGCCGCGCAAGCGACCACCGCGCCCGCCGAGCCAACGGTTGCGCCCACTGCGGAACCAACCAAAGCGCCCGTGCTGCCGACAACCGGTGGGGATTTCACAAACAACTCACTGCTTTTGCTTCTCAGCGGCGCGTTGATTTTAGGACTCGGTCTCGTCCTGGTCGTACAAGCTCGACGCCGCGCCTAAAGCGAAACGGTTGTAGTACAAGTTGATGAACGTGGGGAGGGCAAAAGTCCTCCCCATTGATTTTTCAAGGGCTGGATACCTCAAGGAGTTTAAATCCCAATGTTTTCAATAAATCGCAGTGCAGTTATTTCGCGCGTGCTCCGCATCGGGTTGTTGTTGGCGCCGGTCGTATTTGCGTTGAGTGCGTGTGTTACCGCGCCGCCATTACCGCCCGCCACGCGCGCGAATGCGGCGCCAATCCTTCCAACGTCACAAGAAAATGCGCCGACGAGTGCGCCGCTCCAAGTACCAGCAGCAACGCTCACGCCTCCTCAACCGACGGTGACTTTCACCGCGCTGGCTCAGAACGCAAAGGTCTTGGCAATCAACATCGTCGAACCGCCCTTCAAACCCGTACAGAGCTGGGCATTTGATCCCGTGACCGTCACCGTAAAAGTCGGTACGAAAATTAATTGGACGAACACGGGCGCGATTCTGCATACCGCAACTGCCGATGACGATACCACTTTCAATTCGGGTGATCTACAGCCCAAAGACACATTTAGTTTTACACCAGCCAAGACAGCAACAATCGCGTACCACTGCAAGTACCATCCCTGGATGAAGGGGACCATTCAAGTGACACCCTAGCAGTCTGTCGGAGAGACTGAGAGTCTCTCGATGGATGTAAAATTCGCACCTGAGCAGAGCATTCAAAACTCCCGATTACGACGCAACGCTTAATTCCACGATCACTTTGCGAAGTGCTGCCGCTGAACCACTTGGCGCGCTTTATCGTGGACGTGATTAGTCCCGACCACGATACCATCGCCAATTTTCGCAAAACGTTCCTGCCCGAGATTCAGGAATTGTTCGTACAGATTTTGTTACTGGCCCAAACCGCTGGCGTCTTTCAATTGGGGAACATTAGCATGGACGGCAGCAAGATTCATGCCGATTGCTCCAAGCATCAGGCGGTCAGTGCGGCAGGAATACTGCCGAACAAACGGCTCGGCGAATTAGAAAACGCATTGCGCCAGCAAGTGCGCGAACTGTTTGCGCTGGGCGAACAAGAAGGGCAAATTCTACAGCGCGTGCGGTTGCCGAGTGAGGCATTGGCAGTTGGCGGTTCCGCAAATTGTTTGGACGGGACAGTGCTGTTTGCCAGTCTGCTCGAATTGGCGTCGCTCGAGCCGATGCTTGTGCTGGTGCCGGGACACGCATTCGTGGGTTGGCGCGTGTGGCAAGGAAGCGACGATTACGAATTCGTCGAAACGACCATGATCGGTTCGGATGAATTTGATGCGGCGCAAGGTTTTGCACAGCAAGAATACACGGATGCGTTGGAACGCGGCTATTTCAGCCGTGGGTTATTTGACCCGGGCGGATTTGCGCGAATGATTGACGTGGTGGCGTGTCATACAAGAGGGATCATGCCGTTGGAATAATGGCGACAATCTGCTCTTTCGATTTTGCGTTCCGATTCTGTGCATACCGCCAACGGAAGCAGCACGTTTTGCCTCGCAAGATGCACCCCCGCCGCGACCGAAAAAAGACGTGGGCTTTGCCGATGATTTGCATCTCGCAAATTTCTTTGTCTGCCACTTGGGTTTTTGCCGCCCAGTCGGCGAATTAAATGCATGTCAATCCTATGGAGAAAGACCTGCGAGGTGATCCACGAAGGACACAAAGTTCACGAAGTTTTCTTAGTGTCCTTCGTGTCCTTCGTGGATCACTCCGGAAACTGTCATACGGATTCGTTCCAACGTTCGTTTCGCGACCAAACCGCGTCGAGTGAAACTACCGGAGGGAACAAATCGGGCTCGCTATTTGGCTCGCGCGCCGTGACTCGCACGGAGCGCACAAACCCGGGACGGGCGGCGCTGGCTCAATTTGAGACCTCGAC
Source organism: Chloroflexota bacterium (assembly GCA_016209205.1). GTDB lineage: Bacteria > Chloroflexota > Anaerolineae > UBA4142 > SHND01 > SHND01. The sequence goes on along the minus strand of JACQWQ010000011.1, from coordinate 372 downwards.
GCGTGTCCGTGAACGACGCGCTTTGTCGGTCCTGCCAGTGAGTCATGGGACAACAACCGAAAACCGATATTGTTGTTAAAGTTGTCAGCGACATTCCTGTTACGCCTAGCACAGCGGACATTCGACCTATCATTATTGAACGACCCGCCGCGAATGTCGCCCGCCCCGTTTCCATTTTTTACTCTTACGCGGGCGCGGTCTTGAGCCATCCGCCCAACAACTTGCCCATTTCGGTCAACATCATACAGAGGTTGGCGACGCGCGTTCGGCGTGTGCGCCAACCGCGTGATCCACGAAGAACACGAAGGGCGCGAAGTTTTCTTGGTGTTCTTTGTGTCCTTCGTGGATCATACAGAGATTGGCGACGCGCGT
>JACQWQ010000079.1 GCA_016209205.1 Chloroflexota bacterium | reverse complement strand
CTGACGCTCAATTAACTTTGTGTCGGATTGGTTCATCGTTCACCTCCGACACTCAGTTTAGCCGATCAGACCATTTCCGGCTTGTCAAAACCGGAGGCATTTCCTTGATTCTGCCTCTGGTTGCGCAACCGTTACGCTAGGGCATGGATGCTTTTGGCGCTAATCTCATTAGCGTTTACTGGCTTCCTTGTCGGAATCATAGCATTCGCTCAAGGCAAGGACAAGCCGTTACTCTATAGATTGTTAGCACTACTGGGTATTGCGATGGGATTAGGAGTGTTCATACTATTGGGTATCGTTTGGTTCTTCCGCGATTGAACATGATAGTTAAAGCGAACTGCATAGAACCAATCGTGAACCCTATTCTAATCCACTATGTTCAATTCTGACGGCTGCCTCCTCGTCCTGGGCGTTGTCGAAGGCACAGTCCATATCATCAATGCGCCCAAGCCATAGCATTCGATGTCATGAACAAACAACAGACGCGAGAAAGATTCGCGTCTGTTGTTTGTTCATGCAGATTCGCGGGTTCATCCCTTATCATCAACGCGCCCAAGCCGTAGCACACGATGTCGCACACAAAGAACCAAACACGAACAACATTCGTGTCTAGCTTTCATTCGCGCAGATTCGCGCAGATTCGCGGTTTCATCACACCAGCATCACGCCGAATGCGGCGAGCTTGCCGGAAACAACGGTGCATCGCGATGAAAATCAAAACATCGTCGCCACGACCATCAACACCTACACGAACGCGAACGAACTCGAAAATTGGACGACCACCGACCCTGTCTACAACCTGACCGTCGCCAATGACAGGGCGTATAATGGCAACGGCTATGTCGGGCAGGCGAATGCCAGTTACACGCGCGACACGTATGCGGGCGCAGTCACGTCGTCCCTTGGCTACAAGGACAACAACCTCCTCGGCGCCTTGACCCAACAAGGACAAAACGACAATCACTATCTCTATGACGCTGCAGGACGCCTCGTCTGTTCGGAATGGGGCGGCACCGCACTCGAATATCTCGTGTATCAAGGCAATCAGCGCCAAACGCGCTATCGCAACCCCGGCGCGACCTGCGAAACCTTGGGCACCGACCCCGAAGCGGTTTTAATCAACGCCTGGGGCTATCGCAAAACATTAGTGTCAACTTTAGCCAGTTTTGAGTTGTCAGGTCAGGCAAGCCAATTGGATAAAAGTGGGTCTTCCAAGTATAAAGGATGGTAGTTCGCCTACCCTTCACTTGGAGAGACCCACCATGAGTATAGCCGCAGCCAAACCAAAAGCAAAGTCGAAACCCAAGCTAGCATGCAAAGCGCAGCGCTTCAATCGTGCCACCCCCAAGGAACGGCGCGTCTAGGTCGAGCCACCTCCACTGTCCCCCGACCAAAGCCTGATGCGCCAACTCTTGCCCGCACAGGTCTTGACCACCTTGGCACGCTGCCACAACGCCGACGATGTGCGTCACCGCAAATTGACCTGCATCGTCTTTTTCTGGATGACGCTCTTGGCCTTTGGCCCCGGCGGTCCGATTACCTTGCACAAAATCTTGACCTATGCCTTGGTCGCCAGCTTAATGGGTGGACTCGGCGCCGCACAGGTTGCCCTGTCCAAAGAAGCGGTGAGCGAAAATTTCCGCGAGCGCCCCTGGCCCTTCTTCGCAGCGGTCTTACAGTACCTGCTCACCAGCCATGCCCAGCTGTGGAGCCAGCTGGCGGGACAACCCAACTGGGTGGTGCTCCAAGACCTGCGCGTCCTGTTGATTGATGCCACCGTCATGCGCGTGGCACAGCAGTTGATCGGAGTGTTCCCCGCCAGCCGTAACGGGAAATGCCAGGCGTGGGCGGCGGTGAAACTGCATACGGCGTTGCCCTTGTTTCGCGGCGTGCCCGAAGTGTTGGACCTGACCGCCCAGAAGAAAAACGAGCGGAAAATAGACTTTTTGCGCCCCGTGGGCGAAGCGGTCTTGTATATTTTCGACTTGGGCTATTGGACCTACGACTTGTTTGACACGATGATGGACCGCCAGCAGCATTTCATCAGTCGGCTGCGCCAAGATTGCAACCCGCTGATCGTGGCGGTCTATGTGGGCAATCCCCAGTGGGTGGGACAACGCCTGAAAGCGATTGACCTGACGGGACGCACGGTCGACTTGCTGGTCAACTTGAGCAGTGCCAACCCCTCAAATCCGCAGATGCGCCACGCGGTGCGTCTGGTCGGACAGTGGATCGCCAAAGACCGGCGCTGGCATTTGTATATCACCAGTCTGGTGGCGTGGCAGCAGTATCCGCTGACCCTGCTCATTGACCTGTATCGGCTGCGCTGGCAGATCGAAATTTTGTTCCGCAATCTGAAACATGTCTTGCGGATGGCCAACTTTGTCTCGATCACCGAGAATGGAATTCGCATTCAGATTTATGCGGCGTTGCTCCATTACATGCTGACCCATTTGATCATCTTGAAGGCGGCACACGAAACGGGGCGGCGCGTTGAAGATTTCTCGGTGCCCTACTGCTTGGATGCGGTGCAACAGGTGCTGCAACAAACCGGCGACTTGGTGCTGAAAGGTCAGACCCCCGACTGGGATGTCCTCGAGCAGCGCTTGGTGCAAACCGTGATTATGCTGGGGCTGCGTCCGAATCGCAAACGCAAGCCGTTGATTACCAAAGTCAAAGCCCGCCTACGGCGTACAGTTCCCTTACCAGTCAGATGACCCTAAAGTTGACACTAATGTATCCGTGTGGTTGCAACCGACAATCAGCGGGTATACATCGGATTGGGACGCGCAAACATTCCCGTCAAAGCATATGATTTGCAGAGTGGTAAGCCAGTTTGGGACAATGACCGGCTTGTACCGTGGGGCTATAGTGCGGCAGCATTGGAAACAAACGGAAATGAATTGTATGCGGTGGTTGGCAGCGGTCTTTTCATTCTCGATTCCAGGACCGGTGCCCTGAAAAAGACAATACCACATTTCTCTCAAGGAATGCCCGTGCAGCTCGTGAATCAAGTTGCATTGACCTGGTTCAATTCCTCACTCTTGGTCAAAGATGTCGATACAGGCAATCGCGTTTGGCAATTTAACAAGCGCCCCAATTTCTTTAACGTCATCGGTGACCGCGTGTATGTCAGTTCGGACTGTTGCGCGCTCCACGCGCTCGAGTTCAGCACGGGGCAACTGTTGTGGGAACGTCCCTTGCCACTGCTTACAGGGTCAGAAGTTGTAACAGTTGGGGATACCGGTTTTGTGATGCTGGTGGATGGTTCCATCTTAGCTTTTGATACAGCATCCGGTGCAGATAGGGGGAAATTAGAAACGACGCCTCATTCCGTTGGCATGAATGTTCCAGATAGGGGACTGGGAACTGACGGCACCTCCTTGTACGCAACGTTCGGACAGAATAAAGTCTTTGCCTTTGGTCCGTAAAATCGTTTTGGGGTAAACCTTAAATTCCGCATACTGTCGCGTTTGGCGGCGAATCGGTGCTTACCAGTACCCGAATTTTGTGTCCCCGCTATTATCGCTACAATGCGCCAATCCTATTCTTGTCCGTTACGTCCAATTTCGATGCTTGCTTGCTCACGGCGGCCGAAGTCGAAGGCACCGTCCACATCATCAACGCGCCCAAGCCGTGACGACGCGCGGTCAACGGATATGAAAGCGGATAAACGGATACCGACGCGCGCATCCGTTCATCCGTTTTACTCATCCGTTGTCAACTCCCCTCCACAACATCCGCGCAGGCGACGCGCGCGCGTCCGCTCACTTCGACGCGCGTCGTGCCCGCGCGTGCGACGGCAGATTTACGTTTCGGTTTTGCGGTTTTCTTTTTGGGGGCAGATTTGCGTGAGGGCGTAGACCATACCAATCACAAGTTGTCCATTGAATGGAATTCAACGGTTCAACAACGTATTGAGAGAAACAAAGAAAAAAACAGCCGGACCAATTACTGCGCGAGCGCGTGGGTTTACCCGCCAAAAATTTTCATTGCCAATTGCGCGAGCGCGCCCAACGCCGCGCCCAATTCCACCGCGGATTTCACGCTCCCGCCGATTTTGTTCATCGTCTCTTGCGCGTCCGAAAGCGTTTCGCTGATGCGCGCGGGCAGCGGTTTCGGTTTTTGCGCTTCTTGCAACACCTCGACCACATCGCCTTCGACCGCTTCGATGCGGCGCACTTGCGACGCGGAAAGTTCGGGGGCTTGCTTGAGCGCCGTAATCTCGTTCTGCACTTGGCGCAGCTGCTCGATAAATTCGCGCGGGGTGGAAACGTTCGCGACGTTCATTTGTCCTGCGGCAGAGTATTCATTCCCATGAACGATCTTGTCGCCCATGATGACATCGCGCCGGGCAGTGATTTTGCCGTGCCCTTTGACAATGACCTGATGCTTGGGCGCGGCATGTGAGGACTTGTTTTTCGAGGTAGCCATTCCATCCAGCTCCTTTTTCCAGGTACACAATCTGCCGCGGGCTTGCCGACAGTGCAAGGACTATCCGCACGTTCCAGGTTCGTCCTGCGGCGCTTCGGATTGGGAAAAATTGTAGCACGCGCCAAGAGGGGCGTCAATGCGTTTTTTCCGATATTTCTCCGCATCTTGCGCGCCGCGAGACCCCAAGTGTTTTACCCGCGCCGCGCGACTCGATGTACTCTATCGTCGAAAAACACTTGGGGTCTTGGCACATCGCACTGCGCGCCGCGAGACCCCAAGTGTTTTACCCGCGCCGCGCGACTCGATGTACTCTATCGTTGAAAAACACTTGGGGTCTTGGCACGTCGCACTGCGCGCCGCGAGACCCCAAGTGTTTTACCCGCGCCGCGCGACTCGATGTACTCTATCGTCGAAAAACACTTGGGGTCTATGACGCGCGCTTTTTT
>JACQWQ010000121.1 GCA_016209205.1 Chloroflexota bacterium | reverse complement strand
GGATGAAAATGTCATGCTGAGGGACGAAGCATCTCTGCCCAACTCAGAGATGCTGCCGATGAACTGCATCGGACACGCTGTTCAGAATGACATCGCGCCTATTTTCGAATCAGTCTACATGAACTCTGTTCACCACCGACGATGAAAATCTCCCCTCGCTTTGTAGGAGAGGGGTCGGAGGTGAGGTATTTTCGAGTCAGATTGGGGTCAAAGAATCAACAAATCGAAATCAGGATTGCCTTGATGCCCAAAGCAAAATCTAAAACCAAATCCGGTTCCACCTACCCCGTCCGTCGCAAACGTGCCCCCAAACCCACGGCACCCGCGCAACCTGCATTACCCGTGGTCACCAACGGCGCGGTGCCAGATATTTCCTTCGAGAAAGACTTGTGGGAAGCGGCGGTGCAGCTGCGCGGCAACATCGCGCCCGGCGACTACAAGCATTACGTCTTGCCGCTCCTTTTCCTGCGCTACCTCTCTCTCAAATACGAACGCCGCCACGAGCAACTCGAACTCGCGCTCAAGGATGCGCAATCCGATTATTACACCGATGATCCCGACATCGCAAAAGAAGTGTTGAGCGATCCCGACGAGTACAAGCGCGTCGGCGCATTCATCGTGCCGACCAAGGCGCGGTGGAGTTTTCTCGTCAAGCACGCGCAGGACGACGACATCGCGATCAAACTCGACGATGCGATGGAGTTGTTGGAGCGCACGTATCCTGAACTGCGCGGCGTGCTTCCGCGCAAGTACGCGGGGAGCAACCTCAGCCGTGAGAATGTGTCGGGTCTCGTCAATCTGTTTTCGCGCGATTCGTTCAAAGCGGACGCGGGCAAAGAGAGTGATTTGCTCGGGCGCGTGTACGAATATTTCATCACCAACTTTGCCAACACGGAAGGCACACGCGGCGGCGAATTCTTTACGCCGCGCTCGGTCGTCAAATTGCTCGTCGCGATGATGGAGCCGCGCGAGGGGCGCGTGTTCGATCCCGCGTGCGGTTCGGGCGGAATGTTCGTCCAGTCCGATATTTTCGCCAAGCACAGCGGCAACCTGGCTTTCTCTGGTCAAGAGAGCGTGGACACGACTCTGCGCCTGGGCAAAATGAATTTGCTCCTGCACGGTCTCAACGGCGATATTCAACTGGGCAATTCGCTTCTCGACGACAAGTTTGCGAACCTGCGCGCGGATTTCGTCATCGCGAATCCGCCGTTCAACTTGGATGGCTGGGGCGCGGACCGCATCGCGCAGAATGACAAGCGATTGCAAATCGGCAATCGCAAATGCTTGCCGACGGACAGCAACGCGAATTATTTTTGGATGATGCACTTTTTCTATCACTTACACGAGGGCGGCACGGCGGGCTATGTGATGGCGAATGGCGCGATGACGACGAACTTGAAAGAGGAAAAGGAAACGCGCGCGGCGTTTGTGGACGAAGGGTTTGTGGATTGCATCGTGCAATTGCCCGATAAACTTTTCTTTGGCACGGGCATTCCCGCGTGTCTCTGGTTTCTCAGCCGCAATCGCAATGGACGCGGCGCGTACCGTGCGCGGCAGAACGAAATCCTGTTCATTGATGCGCGCAAAAAGGGAACGATGGTCAACCGCCGCCAGCGCGTGCTGACCGACGAGGACATTGTGCAGATTGCCGCCGCGTATCAGCATTACCGCGAGGTGGAAGGCGAACGCCAAACTCGCCCTGAGCGAAGTCGAAGGGACATTCCTGGGTTTTGCAAGACGGCGACGCTGGACGAGGTGCGCGCGAACGATTACAAACTGACGCCTGGGATTTACGTTGGCACCGAGGCGACCGAGGCGGACGACACGCCGTTCGAGGTCAAGATGGCGGAACTGACCGCGCAGCTGAAAGCGCAGTTTGCCGAGTCGAACGCGTTGCAGGAGAAAATTGTGCGCGAGTTGGACGAACTGACGAGATGAAAAATTCCGCGACGACTTCGATTTTCAATCCGCGTTTTCACGGTGATTGGGAAAACCGAAATCTTTACAGTTTGGCAACGTGGATAAACGGACTGGCGTTCCGCGATTTTCAATTTAGCGAAACAGGTAAACCAGTCATCAAAATCGCGGAATTGAAGAACGGTATTTCCGACCAAACGAATTTTACGCAACAGACTTTCGATGCTGGCTATCACATTACCAACGGTGATATGCTCTTTGCATGGTCAGGAAGCCCAGACACTTCGATTGATGTTTTCTGGTATCGTGGTCAAGATGGCTGGCTGAATCAACACATTTTCAAAATCGAACCGAACGCAGAATGTGATCGCGTCTTCTTTTACATTTTGCTGAAATATCTCAAGCCGTTATTTATCGAGATTGCACGCAACAAACAGACAACGGGGTTAGGTCACGTAACAGTCAAAGACTTGCAAGCAATTACTGTTGGTCTTCCACCTCTCCCCATCCAACATCGCATCGCGGACATCCTGGGTGTGCTGGACGACAAGATCGAGTGCAACCGACGCATCAACCAAACGCTGGAAGCAATGGCGCGGGCGCTCTACAAGCATTCGTTTGTGGATGAAGAATCACGCGAATTGTCAGAAGAATGGGAGGATTCAACGGTTGGCGACTTGTGCGAATTTGCGTACGGAAAAGGACTGAAAGAAACAAACCGAACCGAAGGACAATACCCTGTGTACGGATCGGCTGGCATTATTGGAACACACAACGAGTACCTTGTTAAAGCCCCAGGAATTGTCATCGGACGCAAAGGAACGATTGGCAAAGTTAATCGGGCACGTTTACCGTTTTTTCCAATTGACACAACCTATTACATCGTTCCCAAAGCACCTGAATATAGTTTTGATTTCTTGTACTTGTTGCTCGGTCGTTTGGAGTTGGACAAGCGCAACAACGATTCTGCTGTCCCAGGTTTGAATCGCAACGACGCTTACAAGTTGCCTGTGCTCAAACCACCCAAGGTAGTCTTGGAAAAGTTCAACGCTCTAGTCGCGCCCTTGTTTCTCCAAATAGATGCAAACGAAAACGAAAATCAAACGCTCACCCGCACGCGCGACTATTTGCTCCCCAAGTTGCTGTCGGGTGAAGTTGATGTGAAAGCCGCGTAGGAAAAAATTCTATGCCAGACGAAACACCGAAAACCTACGGCGTCTTCATAAGCCACGCGAGCGAAGACAAAGCAGAAGTTGCGCGTCCGCTCGCGCAAGAACTGGAACGGCTTGGCGTCAAGGTCTGGCTTGATGAATTTGAATTGACTCTTGGCGATAGTCTGCGCCAAGAGATTGATCGCGGCTTGACGCAATCGCATTTTGGCGTTGTCATCCTCAGCCCTGACTTTTTCCGCAAAGAATGGCCTCAACGGGAACTCAATGCGCTTGTGGCGATCGAAGGCGACGGCAAAGTCATTCTCCCTGTTTGGCATCATTTGACCAAGGAACAAATAATCCGTTATTCCCCATTGCTCGCAGGTAAGTTAGCAGTCTCGACCGACCAAGGTATTTCATATGTGGCAAATGAAATTCTTCGTGCCATCAAGCATGACCGTGGAGAGGAACTCGTTCACGAACAGGCAGACCATTACCGCATCAAAAAATTGGCAAATATGCGCGGGCGATTAATAGTCGCTAGTTCCGTTCAGGAAATTACCCAATTGAAATATGAGATCGAGGCGCATCTCACCAGTTATCCAACCGACGTCGAAGCCCAAATACTAAGGGACGATATTACGCGTGCTCGCAAACACGAAATGGCTGGACGAGAGCGATCTAATTTAGACATCCCTGAATTCTTGAGACGCAGGGAAGGAGCACCTTCGTCGTATCTACCTTGGGTAATCGTGCTGTTTATCTTGCTGACGGTTGTGGTTCTGTATATCGCTCTTAATTGGAGATAGTCAACAAGGGTTTGGATTATGCCGAACATCCTCTCGTTCCCCAACGAATCGCGCTTTGAAGCCGCGACGATTGATCGGCTGAAACTGCTTGGCTATGAGTACGCCAACGGCAGAGAACTGCGCGAGCATCCCGACTTTCCGCTCGAACTCGTCGTCCACGCCGACGTGCTCCGCCGCCATCTCCGCGCGCGTTATCCGCATCTCCCTGGCGACGCCATCGAAACTGCCACTCGCATCGCCGCCAATCCCGAAGGCGTTTCACTTCTCCAACGCAACAAGAACTTCCACGAACTCCTCACACGCGGATTCGATCTAAAGTACGCGCTCCCCTCTCCTACTAGGAGAGGGGCTGGGGGAGAGGTCGAACGTCACGAGCACGTCTATCTCATCAACTGGGACGAACCCAGCAAAAACGATTTCCGCGTCGTGAGCCAACTCCCCATTCACGGCGCAAACAACCGCCGCCCCGACCTCATCGTTTACATCAACGGTTTGCCGCTCGTCGTCTTTGAACTCAAAAATCCCTGGGACGAAAATCCCACCGCCGAAGGCGCGCACAATCAGATTCAACATTACACCGTGGACATTCCGCAACTCTTCGATTTCAACGCGTTCTGCATCGTCTCCGATGGTGTGACGACTCTGCACGGAATGCACTCGGCATCGCTCGAATGGTTCGCGCCGTGGAAATCTATTGACGGGCGCAACGTCGAGCCGACCGCGTCGGGCAGTATGAAGACGCTCATCGAAGGGCTGTTCCCGCCTGACCGCCTGCTCGATTACATTCGCCATTTCATCGTCTTTGAATCGGTCAACGACAAGATCGAAAAGAAGGGCGCGAAATATCACCAGTTCTTTGGCATTCGCCTCGCGGTGCAACAAGCATTGCGCGCGACCCAGCCCCAGGGCGACCGCAAGATCGGCGTCGTGTGGCACACCCAGGGATCGGGCAAATCACTTGAAATGATTTTCTTCGTCGGCATCTTACGTCGCCAGTTGAACAATCCCACCTTCATCATCCAAGTGGATCGCAACGATTTGGACGAGCAGTTGTACGATTTCTTTGTCGCGGCGCGCGCGCTCGTCGGCGAGGTCAAGCACGCCGAATCGGTCGAGGAACTGCGCGACCTGCTCCAGACTGAAGGCGGCGAAGTCATCTTCACGACGATTGAAAAATTTCGCTTGCGCGAAGGCGAGCGCGAGCATCCTGTCCTCTCGAATCGGCGCAACATTATCGTGATTGCCGATGAAGCGCACCGCACGCAGTACGGTTTCGACGCGCATCTCATTCGCGATCAAGAGAGCGGCGAGATTCGCACCGTCTACGGATTCGCGCGCTATCTGCACGATGCGCTCCCCAACGCCTCGTTCATCGGTTTCACAGGCACGCCGATTGACCTGACCGACCGCGACACGCAAGCGGTCTTTGGCAACATCATTCACACGTACGACATTCCGCAAGCGCAAGCCGATAACGCGATTGTCCCGATTTACTACGAGCCGCGCCTCGTGCGTTTGCATCTCATCAACGAACAGGTGGACCGCGACCTCGAAGAGATCACTGAGAGCGAAGAAGAAGCGGAACGAATGAAACCCAGGTGGGCGCAAATCGAAGCGGCGGCGGGGACGAAAGAACGCCTCGCCGTTATCGCGCAAGACATTCTCACGCATTTTGAATCGCGCACCGCGACCTTGTTCGGCAAGGCGATGATCGTGTGTATGAGCCGCCGCATCTGCGTCGCGCTGTACGACGAAATCGTGAAACTGCGACCTGGGTGGCAAGACGCGGCGGTGGACAAGGGGCAAATCAAAATCATTATGACGCATCGCCCCGACAAGGACCCCGTCGCGTGGAATCACGCGGGACACATCACAACGAAAGAGAAACGCGAGCAAATCAAGGCGCGTCTCAAAGACCCGAACGACTCGCTCAAGATTGCCATCGTCCGCGATATGTGGCTCACGGGCACCGACATTCCGTGTCTGCACACGCTCTACGTGGACAAGCCGATGAAGGGACACAACCTGATGCAAGCGATTGCGCGCGTCAACCGCGTTTTTCGCGACAAGCCAGGTGGACTGGTCGTGGATTACATCGGCGTCGGTCACTCGCTGAAACAAGCGGCAAAGAAATTCACCGCCGATGGATTCGGCGAACCGACCGAGGATTTGGACGACGCGGCAAAGGCGCAATTCTTCGATGCGCTCGACGCGCAACGCCAACTCTTGCCCGCCGATGTTTCGATTGCGAATTGGCGCGCGCTCTCCAACATTGCGCTCGAAGACCTGTGCGCGAAACTATACGGCTATTGCGTCGAACCCGAAGAACGCCGCGACAATTTTCTCGCCGCCGAAAAGCGCGTCTCTGCCGCGTACTCGCTCGTCAAACATCTCGACGATTTGAAACCGCACGCGGAAGAAGTCGCGTTCTATCAACTGATTCGCGGCGAACTCAACAAGACGATTCCCACTGGCAAGACCGCCGCCGAACGCGACCAAGCCGTGCGTGATTTGGTGGATCGGAGCATTGCCAGCCAGGGCATCGTGGATATTTTTCACGCGGCTGGGATCGAGAAACCCGACATCTCGATTCTCGACGAACGCTTTTTGCAAGAATTCAAGTCGTCAGAATTTGAGAACCTGCGTCTGAAACTATTGCAGAAATTATTGGACGATGAAATCCAACTGCGCCAGCGCAAGAATCTGAAAAAATATCGCTCGTTCAAAGAGATGCTGGAAGAAATGTTGCGCCGCTATCACGCCAACGCGATCACCGCCGCCGAGGTCGTCAGGGCGATGATTCAGATTCGACAAGAGATGCAATCTGAGGATGCGCGCAAAGCGGAGACAGGACTCTCCGACGAAGAACTCGCGTTTTATGATGCGATTGCGGGGTTGGGCGAAGCCGCGTTCGACCGTAAATTCCTGTGCGACCTCGTGCGCGAAGTCGTGCAAGCGGTCAAACGAAATCTCAAGGTGGACTGGACAAAACCGCACCGCGAGAATGTGAAAGCAGGTGTGCGAGCCGAAGTGCGAAGAGTCTTGCACCGTCGCCACATCCGCGCCGAGCAATTCCAATTCATCCTCGCCAGCATCATGAAGCAAGCCGAAGCGATGTACGAAGACTATCCGATGGCGGCGTAATTACCACGAAAATCGAACTTGACGCTTTCGCTTTTCGTGGTATGCTTTTGGAATGATTAAGAGACCTGCCATAGCCAGTGCGATTCAAACGGGACTGGAGCGCAGTCGTGTTGTCGCTCTAATCGGTCCGCGTCAATGCGGCAAGACCACGCTCGCGCGCGAATTCGTCCCACCTGATTCGCTCAACTACTTTGACCTCGAAGACCCAATCGGGCTGGCGCGATTGGATGAGCCGATGACCGTGCTCCGCGATCTGCGTGGGCTGATTGTCATTGACGAGATTCAACGCAAGCCCGATCTTTTCCCCATCCTGCGCGTGCTCTGCGACCGCGCGCCGTTGCCCGCCAGGTTTCTCATCCTCGGCAGCGCATCGCCCGAACTCGTGCGCCGTTCCTCCGAATCGCTCGCGGGGCGTCTTGAGACGATCTCAATGGGCGGGTTCGCGCTCGCCGAAGTTGGCGCGTCGGCGCAACAATCGCATTGGCTGCGCGGCGGATTTCCTCTGTCCTTCCTTGCGGCGTCAGATCAAGACAGTTCGGCGTGGCGCAAGAATTTCATCCAAACATTTTTAGAGCGCGATTTGCCACAGTTCGGCGTTCGCATCCCCGCCGCGACCATCCTCCGCTTTTGGACGATGCTCGCGCATTATCACGGTCAAATCTGGAACGCGACCGAACCCGCCCGTTCGCTCGGCATCAGCGAGCCGACCGCGCGCCGCTATCTCGATTTGCTCGAAGGCGTGTTTATGGTACGCCAACTCCAGCCGTGGTACGCGAATCTCAAAAAGCGGCAAGTCAAATCACCAAAAATTTATTTCCGCGATTCGGGCTTGCTCCATCACTTGCTCGGCATCCATTCCGCGTTGGAACTGCAAACGCATCCCAAACTCGGCGCGTCGTGGGAAGGGTACGTCATCGAAGAAATCTTCAAAGCGGTCGCGCCCGACGAAGCGTACTTTTGGGCGACGCACAATGGCGCCGAGTTGGATTTGCTCATCGTCAAGCAGGGGCACAAGTTCGGCGTCGAGTGCAAGCGCGTCGACGCGCCGCGCCTCACCCCTTCGATGCGGATTGCGTTGGAAGATTTAGGGCTTGAGCACATCGCGGTGATTTATCCCGGTGACCGTCGTTATCCACTGGCAGAGCGCGTGACGGCGGTGCCGCTCGACGCGCTCGCCAGTCCAGACGCAAGTTGGGAAAAGATTCTCATGGGCGCTGAATGAAGCAAGCCGAAGCGATGTACGAAGACTACCCGATGGCGATGTGATGTGTCAACGAATCTCTCACGAATAAACGAATCCGCGCACACCGACGAGGCTGTACGAAGACTACCCGATGGCGATGTGATGTGTCAACGAATCTCTCACGAATAAACGAATCCGCGCACACCGACGAGCAGGATTCGTTTATTCGTTCACCATTCGTTGAAGCGGTTTTCATCCTTGCCAGCATAATGAAGCAAGCCGAAGCGCTGTACGAAGACTACCCGATGGCGATGTGAGGGAGATGAGAAGATGGCGAATGAAGAACCGTTGGCAATACTGAAGCAAGGTGTGAGAGTATGGAACGAGTGGAGGGCAAAGAACCCTGAATTGAAGATTGACCTCCGCTATGCAGACCTCCGCGGAGTAGATCTCACCAAGGTAGAACTCAGCGACGCAGACTTGACTGACGCAAACCTTAGCCGAGGAAATCTCAGTTTTGCTAACCTTACTGGAGTGCAACTTTCAATGGCAAAACTGCAAGGAGCAAATTTCAGTGGTGCGAACCTCGTTTGGGCAAATCTTGGCGTAGCAGGATTGGATGATGCAAATCTCAGTGGCGCTAACCTCTGGAGCGCTAACCTAAGGGTGGCTGAACTCTACAATACAAACCTTTACAAGGCATCTCTCGCATATGCAGACTTAAGAGAGGCAAAACTAAGTGGAGCAAACTTGTCCAACACATTTCTAGCCGAGACACATTTTGTCGAGGCACTGCTCACGGGGGTAGATTTTAGTGAAGCAACAATCTTGGAAACATTTTTTAGTCGTGTTGACCTAAGTCAAGCGAGAGGACTTGATAGAGTCATTCACCACAGCCCCTCATCAATTGATATTGACACCATCTACAAATCCAAAGGTAACATTCCTGAAGTTTTCCTTCGTGGTTGTGGTGTCCCAGAAGATATGATTGCTTATGCACATTCTTTGCGTGGCAAAGCATTTGAATTCTACTCCTGCTTCATCAGTCACAGTGCGAAAGACAAACGCTTTTGTGAACGACTCTACGCTGACCTGCAAGCCAAAGGCGTGCGCGTATGGTATTTTCCTGAAGATGCTAAATGGGGGGAAACTGTCTGGGGTGAGCTTGATCGCAGTATCAAAATCTACGACAAACTCATCGTCGTCTGCTCGGAGAACTCTCTGCAAAGCGGTCCTGTCAAGCGCGAGATTGAACGTGCGCTAAACCGCGAAGACAAGGAAGGCAAAGGCATCCTGTTCCCCATTCGCATTGACGATTACATCTTTGACACCTGGGAACACGAACGCAAAGCGGATGTCGTCCGCAAGGTCGTCGGCGATTTCAGCGGCTGGGACAAGGACGCGGTCAAGTACGAGAAGGCGTTTGACAGGTTGCTGAAGGGATTGCAGGCGGCGTAGCGAACGGACGCCGTTCCGTTGCTCGCTCGCCGCAACCGTCTCCAGTGGAGGCATGAACCCAATGCCAGAGCAATTCAACTTTGAGAAATCTTTTCCTGCCATTACCGAATGGGTCCACAGCCATGGCTGGATCGAGATTGGGCAGACAGACGAAGAACAATCCTTCATCCGAGCCATTGACGAGGGCGGTTTGGTTTGGGAAGGCAAAAGCGGTTATCCGTCGCTTGACCACGCTTTGCTCGCGATGGAGAAAGCACTGAAAAAATGGGGGGAAGAAAATGGGTAGAAATAGACCACCAAAAGATCCTCGCCGCGAAGAACGGATTCGCGACGAGATCATCGTGGATGCCAACGGACCTGAGGAACAAGCGATGGGTTGGTACTACTACTTGCAAGACACATTGCGGTTTCCATTTACCGCACATTGCATTGCAGAACGCTCCATCTCTCCGCTCCGTAAAGGCGATGAAATCGAAATCCTCGACCTGGCGCCTGCAACGGAATGTGAGCACGAGATGTTTGTCGAAACGCGCTGGGACAAGCGCACCCTTGCCGTGCCGTTATCGCAAATCGAACCGATCACCGAGACAGACGCGGACACGCGCGAAGCGGTCGCGGATTGGCATTACTGGGTCGAGCAGGGGTACGAGTTTTGATTTGTCAGCTGGCGATCTTGAAGTAAGGACTCGTCCATAAATAAGTTGAGCACTTTTCCACAAAAAGCCGGCATGAAATCGTTTACAATGGCGATTCTTGGGGCACTTTAATGGCAAACTGCTCAAGTTATTGTTGGACGAATCCTAAGGCATAACAAATGTGAATAACTCTACTGTTCATGGAATTCCGATTCCAAATCGCCCTGTGGTATTTCGATACTGGTCTAGTGATGTCCGCAGTCGCCGCCGCTTGCCGCGCCGCCGCTTGCGGTGCTGAACGATTGACCGCACGAGCACGTCGAGACCGCGTTCGGATTTTCGATGCGGAACCCGCCGCCCATCAGTGAATCTACGTAACCCACTTGGGCGCCTTCGAGATACATCGCGCTGGCTTGGTCCACATAAAGGCGCACGCCCTTGGATTCAAAAACGTAATCGCCTTCTTCCATCTGGTTCTCGAACGCCATGCCGTATTGGAAACCCGAGCAGCCGCCGCCCGCAATAAAGACGCGCAAGCCGTGCGTCGTCAAATTCTTTTCCTGCATAATGGCTTGCAGCTTTTCCGCCGCGAGCGGCGTGAGTTCGACGATTTCGGTTGCGACCGGCAAATCGGTAATTACGGGAACCGACGTTGTTTGTGTTTCCATCTCATTCTCTCCTGTACTCTAAATTGTTTGGACTGATGGTTAGTGTCGGCGACTGTTCAAATTATACCTACAATGCGAGATTTATCAATTCATTTATCATAATGAAAACGACACGCGATGATCACGAGATCATTTCCGGAGCTCTCGTAGACCAGACGATGCTCGTCGTTGATGCGACGCGACCAATAGCCCGACAAGTCCGCTTTCAGGCGTTCCGGTTTACCGATTCCTTCAAAAGGAGAACGAAGAGTTTCACGGATGAGTTGGTTGATGCGCTTGAGCAATTGCCTATCTTTTTCCTGAAACCATAGATAATCTTGCCAAGCAGAATCGGTAAAAACGAGCCTCATATCTCCATCAATTCTCTTTCAGTCGTTTTGCCGGCACGCGCTTGGTTAATGGATTGGCGCAGGTGGGCGGCGTTGGCTGGGTTTGACAAGAGATATGCAGTTTCTTGCCATGCGCTGAAATCTTCAAGCGGCATCAAGACGAGTTGCGAACCCGATTCGAGTGTGATAATGAGCGGCTCTGCATTGGACTCTACTTGGATTGCAAGGGATTCAAAGTCCTTTTTTGCTTCCTTCATTGTAATTGAAGTCATTCTTTCAACCCCCTATCTGACTCATGATCCGCGTTTCGGCAATCACATTCTCGGCGAGTCCGTGTCCCCACGGTTTATGGTGAACCCCGTGCGCAATCAGCTCGCGCAACTCTGGATCGCTCGCTCCGCTGCGAATAGGTGCGAGCAACTCTACCTCGTCGTCGCGCAAGAGACACAGCCGCAAGCGTCCATCCGAAGTCAAGCGCACGCGGTCACACCCTTCGCAAAACGGCGCGCTGACGGAACTAATAAAACCGAGCGTGCCTTGTCCACCGGGCAAGCGGTAGGGTCGCGCGGGATCGTGTCCGTTCCACTGTAGCGGAATCAGTTCGCCGAACGCGGCTGCCACGCGCGCTTTCATTTCTTCTGCCGTCACAATGCTGTCTATTTGAAAATCCGCAATCGAACCGAGCGGCATCATTTCGATAAAACGCATGTCCCACGCATGGTCCAGCGTCAAGCGCGCCAAATCTTCAATGTCCCCTTCGTTGAAACCGCGCACGATGACCGCGTTCAATTTGAGCGGCGTCAATCCCGCGCGTTCCGCCGCGAGAATGCCGCGCCACACCGCCTCGAGTTTGCCGACGCGCGTGATTTTGGTAAAGCGCTCCGCATCGAGCGTATCAATGCTGATGTTGACGCGTTTCATTCCCGCACGCGCGAGCGGTTCCGCGATTTTTTCCAAACGCAGCGCGTTCGTGGTCATGGCAATTTCTTGAATGCCGGGCACGGCGCTGATGGCTTGCACGATTTCGACGAGATTGGGTCGCACCGTCGGTTCCCCGCCTGTCAGCCGAACGCGGTCAAAACCCAAGGTGGCCATGACGCCGATCACGCGCACCAATTCTTGATCGGTCAAGTGATGCGCGTAAGGGTGAAAGATCACGCCCGTTTCGGGCATACAATACACGCAGCGAAAATTGCAGCGGTCGGTCAGCGACACGCGCAAATAATGAATCTCACGCCCGTACGAATCACGCATAAGTTACACCTCCGCTCCGCGTTCATTGCGGGCGGAAACAGGATAGACGAAATTATAACACAGCCGTCAAACGTCAAACGTCAAAAGAATGTAAAACACGCATCGCGGGCGAGCATTAGAGTTGCATAAAAAAAACAGTCACCGTTTCATTTTTGGGTATAATGTTCTGAACATGAAGGGGACAACACGCGGCAAACGGAAACCGGGCGCGCCCAAGCCACCCTTGCAAATCGAAAAATCAGCGGGCGCGGTGGTGTTTTATCGCGGCGCGGAAATTGAATACCTGCTCATTCGTTCGACCTATTGGGAATTTCCCAAAGGGCTGATAGATGTCGAGGAAAACGAGCGGGATGCCGCGCGCCGTGAAGTGCGCGAAGAGACGGGTCTGGATGCGGAGCTCTATCCCGATTTCAAAAAGACCGTTCAGTATTTTTACCGGCGCAGGGAAAATGGCGCGCTCGTAAAGAAATACGTGGTCTATTTTCTGGGTGAAGCCAAAACGCGCGACGTGCAAATTTCGTGGGAACATCAAGAGGCGCAATGGCTGACGTACGAACGCGCGCTCGAGTTTTTGCCTTATGAAAACGCGCGCGAAATTTTGCGCGCGGCGAGTGAATGGCTTTCACATGTCGCGTGAGGTTCGATTCACGTTTCACGTTTGACGCATGAAAATTCTGTGTATTGATATCGGTACGGGAACGCAAGACATCCTGCTGTTTGATTCGACGACGCAGATCGAAAATTGTTTGCAACTCGTCATGCCTTCGCCGACTGTTCTCGTCGCCAATCAAATCCGCGCGGCGACGCAACGCCGCGCAGCCGTGCTGCTCACCGGAACCATCATGGGCGGCGGTCCGAGCAGTTGGGCGGCGGAGGATCATGTCCGCGCGGGATTGCCTATTTTCGCAACGCGTGACGCAGCTTTGAGTTTCAACGACGAATTGTCCCAGGTCGAAGCGACGGGCATTCGCGTCGTGAGCGACGACGAAGCGGCGCGCCTCGACGCGACACGCGTCGAATTGCGCGATGTGGATATGAGCGCGCTCGCGCGCGCGTTTAACGCGTTCGGCGTGCCGTTTGAATTTGACGCGCTCGCCGTCGCGGTTTTCGATCACGGCAACGCGCCGCCGGGCATGAGCGACCGCACCTTTCGTTTTGAATTTCTCGCGGAACGCATTCGCGCGACCGGAAAACTTTCGGGCTTTGCCTTTATGCGCGACGCGATTCCCGAACGCTTGACGCGAATGCAAGCGGTGGCGAACAGTATTCAAGCGAACAGTATTCAAGCCAACCACGCGGCGGGCAACCACGCGGCGGACAACCACGAGGCGGGCAATCACGCGGCGGGCAACCACGCGGCGGACAACCACGAGGCGGGCAACCACGAGGCGGGCAATCACGAGGCGGGCAACCACGAGGCGGGCAATCACGAGGCGGGCAATCACGAGGCGGGCAACCACGAGGCGGGCAACCACGAGGCGGGCAACCACGAGGCGGGCAACCACGAGGCGGGCAACCACGAGGCGGGCAACCACGAGGGATTGCCCCTACTGGTGATGGACACGGCGCCCGCGGCGGTGCGCGGCGCATTGGACGACGACCTGGTGCGCAGGCACCCGAACGCGGTGATTGCGAATCTCGGAAATTTTCACACGCTCGCGTTTCGTTTCACCGACGGCGCGATAACGGGCGTTTTCGAGCATCACACGGGCGAATTGAAACAGCCGCAATTGGAAAACTTTTTGCGCGAATTGGCGAACGGCACATTGACCAACGACGCGATTTTTTATTCGCAAGGCCACGGCGCGGTCATCTTTGACCCGCGCGCACAGCCGCTTGATCCCCCGCCCCACTCAGGACAGAGTTTTCTCGCCGTCACCGGTCCGCGTCGCGCGCTGCTGCTGCGCTCGGAATTGAACCCGTATTTTGCCGTACCGTACGGCGACATGATGCTCGCCGGAGATTTCGGTTTGCTGCACGCGTACGCCGATTTGAATCCGAATGTCGCGGATGAGATTGAAAGCGCGTTGGCAAAATCGCGTGTAGCATAGCGCCTTGTGCGCGTTGAAATTGGAGACTGGAGATTGGAGAATGGAGATTGAATTACGAATCCGTAGTAACGAATTCATTCGTTGAAATGCGCGAAATTTCAATCCAAGAATTGCGGCGGTGTGATGGATCGTCGCGCAAGAATCCTGTCTACATTGCTTACAAAGGTTTGGTGTATGATGTAACGACGAGTTCGTTTTGGCGCACGGGCTTGCATCGCAATTTGCATTGGGCAGGCCAAGATTTAACGGACGAATTGGCAGAAGCGCCACACACGGACTTGGTGTTTCACAAATTTCCAGTGGTGGGCAAATTGAAATCATGAAAGGGGCTCTAATATGAACAGTAGTGAAAGCGGTTGCATTAGAACTCTCGCCACTGTTGCTGGTGTTGTTGCTGTGGTTGTTGCAATTGTAGCTTGGATACACCCATTCCCAAGCGTGGGCTGGTCGTTATTCGATTCCAAGTCAACTCCGACAGCAGAACCCATTGCTCAAATTACTCAATCCCCTGTTGAAACTTCGGCGATTTCAACGCCGACACTGGTCAAAGTGGCATCCGCAAAAGGAATAGAAATCGCGGAAACGGGCACGTTGCAACCTAATGTAACGACAGAACTCCTACGGCTCAATAATTGTGGTGGCACGCGTGACTCGGAACAAGTCTCTACGCGCGAAACGATTGTAAACCTCCAAGGTGATTTTGATGATCAAGCAACGCGTGAAAAAGTGTTCGCAAAGTATGCTCGGGTGATCAAAAGCCAAAAGGTGATTGCAGCACCCGGTACGTGGATGGAATTTGTCCTCACTTGGACAGAGCAGGATTGGATTGGGATCGTAAAAGAGGGAGTCGAGAATAAGGGCACCTATATTGTCCGTGTACCTATGGCGGTCGAACTGGCTTCGAGTAAAAATCTGGGTTGCCCAAATACACCAGCACCAATAGTCACACAGCCAGTTGCAACGAGCGTTCCACCAACATCAACACCACGACCTACTTTTCCACCTACGAAATCTGTTCCTCCAACAGCGACTCGAATATCCCCTGCAATTGATGGCCCTTTCCGCTCACATCAATCTGCGACAATAGGTACAGGGGTATTGGAAAGTGTTACATTTTCAGATGGACTTGCAGCTTATGAGCAAAATTGGCTTGACACAAATCACTATAGAATTCAACGAATCCGTCCTGAAGAAAATCCAAGTGGTTGCGGTAAATCAATCTACAATACCAACAAAATATGGTTTGGGTCTGCCATCCAAACTGATATCACTATAAACGGAAATGTCATTGGCGAACTTGTCGTTGTAACGGGGAGACACGGATTTGTGTTTGAATACCCTCTCAAAGTTGGAGATACAATCTGCGTAAGCCGTCTACATCCTAGTGGCTACCATTTCGTCTTTGGGCCAGACATCTACTATCATTATGACAGCTATTGCAATCGTGGATATTGCTGAACGGAGAAAAATGAAGTGACAGGCACAATCTTAAATGTTGTGACAGTTCTCATTGGCGCGACGATTGGCGTTTTGCTCGGCGCGCGTTTTCCCGAAAGGGTTCGTCAAACAGTGATGGCGGGATTGGGCATTATGACGCTCATCGTCGGTGTGGGCATGGCGCTGCCGGGGAACGCGCTGATTATCTTGTTCAGTTTGCTCACCGGCGGCATCATCGGCGAATTGCTGGACGTTGACGGTAAATTGAACGCGCTCGGACGGTGGCTCGAAGCGCGTTTTGCGCGGGGCGAAGCAGCGGGAAATTTTACCAGAGGTTTTGTAACCGCGTCGCTCGTGTTTTGTGTCGGACCGATGACGATTCTCGGCTCGATTCAAGACGGTTTGATTGGCGATTATCGCTTGCTCGCGATTAAATCGCTGCTCGATATGTTCGCGGGACTCGCGTTCGCGTCCACACTCGGCATCGGCGTCGCATTTGCGGGCGCGACAGTTTTGATTGTGCAAGGCGGCATTGCTCTGTTGGCGATGTTCGTCGGTTCGTCGCTCGGCGAAATCACGCGCGCGACGCCGTGGGTGATTCAAATGACGGCGACGGGCGGCGCAGTCATCCTTGGCATTTCGCTGCTGCTGCTCGATTTGAAAAAAATCCGTGTGGCGAATTTCATTCCCGCGATTTTGATTGCGCCGTTGATTCAAGTGGCGTTGGAGTATTTCAGGATTCAATTGCCATGAACAGCGGAAATGAGGGAAATAAGGGAAATCGTGTCGCAATTCCCTCATTTCTGTTGTTTTCCTCTCTTGTTGATATCATGTCCACATCTCTCATCATTCATTCTGCTAATCAACTCATCACCATCGCAGGAAACGCGCCAAAACGCGGCGATGCGCAAGGCGATTTGGGCATCGTCGTCAATGGCGCGGTGGCAATACGCGGTGAGGAAATTGTCGCCGTCGGCGCGATGGAGGAAATGCGCGCGTTGGCGACGGACGAAACGCAATTCATTGACGCGCGCGGCGGCGTCGTGCTGCCCGGTTTTGTGGATGCGCACACACACGTTGTCTTTGCAGGCGACCGTGCGCAGGAATTTGAAATGCGCTTGCGCGGCGCGACGTATTTGGAATTGTTGAAAGCGGGCGGCGGAATTATGAACACGGTGCGCGCCACACGCGCCGCGTCGTTGGAACAAATCATTGCCGAAACGCGGGCGCGGCTCGACCGCATGTTGGCGTACGGCGCGACGACCATCGAAGCGAAAACGGGCTACGGTCTCGACACCGCGACGGAATTGAAATTACTGCAAGCGATTGTGCAACTCGATGCGGAACATTCGATAGATCTCGTCCCCACATTCATCGGCGCGCACGCGATTCCCGAAGAATACAAGGGACGCGCGGACGAATTTGTAGATTTGGTGGTGAATGAAATGCTGCCTGCGGTTAGCAGATGGCAAATGGCAGATGGCAGATGGCAGAACGATGCAAGCCATTCGCCAGCGGCTATCCGCCATCGGCTATTCTGCGATGTTTTCTGCGACGACGGGGCGTTTGATTTAGCGCAGGCGCGGAGAATTTTGGAACGCGCCAAGGAATTGGGATTCGCGTTGAAAATCCACGCGGACGAATTTGCGAATCTGGGCGGCGCGGCGTTGGCGGCGGAATTGTCGGCAACAAGCGCCGATCATTTGATGGTGACGCGACGCGAGGAAATGAAACAGCTGGCGGACGCAGGAGTGATCGCGGTGTTATTGCCGGGCACGACGTTCGGTTTGGGCAAACACGATTTTGCGGATGGGCGCGCGTTCGTCGAGGAAAATGTTCCGGTCGCATTGGGCAGCGACATGAATCCCGGCACGAGTTGGTGCGAGTCCATGCCGATGGTGATGGCGATAGGCACGCGGTACGAGAAATTGACGACTGCCGAAGCGCTTGTCGCGGCGACATTGAACGCGGCGTACGCGGCGGGCGTGGGCGAACGCGTGGGTTCACTGCAAGCCGGCAAACTCGCGGATGTGTTGATTGCGAACGTGCCCGATTATCGCTATCTCGCGTATCGTTACGGCACAAATCCGATTCGCACCGTCGTCAAACGCGGCAAAATCGTCATACAAAACGCCGCACCAAATCCGGCATCATGAAAACAATCACCTCCGTAATCTGCTTTTGCGCGAGCTGTAACAACATTACCCCAAACGGCTGCGGCGCTTGATCGCCGGCGCGTTGGTACATTGCATAGGCGGGCAGCCCGTTCGCACGCGTCGGCACAAGCCGCCAGGTCTCGGGCGATGCATTGGCGAATGCCATCGCGGCGAGCATTCCTCCAATCGCTTCGCGTCCTCGGTACCACGACGGCGTGGGCGGCATGGCAAGACGCGCGTCGGTTGCCAGGAGAGCCACGAGATTTTCGATGTCTGCATTTTCCCACGCGCGCACATAGCGTTCCAAAATTTGGCGTGTTGCCGCGTCGCTCATCCGCAGTGTTTCAAATTCCCCCGTACGATAATGTTTGTGCATCGTCGCGCGCGCGCGATGCAGCGCGCTGTTCACCGCCGCGACGGTCAAGCCCAACCGTTGCGCAATTTCCTGCGCGCGCCAATCCAGAACGTCGCCAAGAATGAGCACCGCGCGCTGGCGCGGCGGCAGATATTGCAGCGCCGCGAGAAACGCGAGGGAAATACTTTCGATCTGCGAATAGCGCGCGTGCGGTTCTTGTTCCGGTGTGGCGAGCCAATCTTCGGGCAACGGTTCCAACCAAATCGGTTCGACGATCGCGGGCGCGGGTTGTGAGGGCGCGGTCAACGCGGGCGCGGCAAGTGTGGGCAACGTTCGTTTCGGACGCTGTCGCAGCGTGTCGAGACAAGCATTCGTCGCAATTTTGTACAACCACGCGCGCAGCGCGGATTGTTCGCGCAGCGCCGCGCGTTTTTGCCACGCGCGCAACAGGGTCTCTTGCACGAGGTCTTCGGCGTCTTGAAGCGACCCGAGCAGGCGATAGCAGTGAACCTGGAGTTCGCGCCGGTACGGCTCGGTCAAGATTGCAAATTCTTGTGGCGCGGACGCAGCGGCAGTGCTGCGTCCGCGCGAACGGAAATTTTGCATGGGCTCTCATTATACGACGAAAAAATCATCGAAAAGTATGCGGCCACAGTACATCACCAATTGAGTGTCATTTCGAGATTGTCAGCCCGCAGGGGCTGTGTGAACGGAGAACTTGTCATATCGAGCGGAGCGAGATATCTCATTCCGTTCGATATGACAGACCCCGGTCAAGTTCTGAGCAGGGGCTGTGTGAACGGAGAACTTGTCATATCGAGCGGAGCGAGATATCTCATTCCGTTCGATATGACAGACCCCGGTCAAGTTCTGAGCAGCGGAGGCGAGAAATCTCACTCGGCAAGACCGAGATTTCTCACTCCACTACGTTCCGTTCGAAATGACAATTGTGATGTACTGGGTCAGCGCAAGAATAATTGCTCTGGTCCGACCGCACAGTTTTTGCATTTGCCTTCGTCATATATGTTGATTCTACATTCAGGAGGCAAGGGAAATGAATTTCATTACCGTAGTGCGGGGGAAACTCAAGGATCCCGCGACCGCGCACCAGGCGCACGACGCGACGGTTGCATTGCTCTCGCCGATGAGCAAACCGCTGGGCGCGCTGCATCACCAACCGTTCCTCAATGCGCAAAACCCCGCCGAATTTCTCGCCGTGGACACCTGGAGCAACATTGAAGGGATGCAAAGTTTTTTGCAGAATCCCAAGGTCGCGGAAGAGTTTGGCAAACTGTTTGACGGGATGCCGGATGTGACCGTGTGGAGCGAGTCCGGCTGGATGACGTTTTAACAACGCGCGCCGACATAACAAAAAGCCGCGCCAGAATCGGCGCGGCTTTTTGTTGCGGTGAATGCGAGAGTGTACGCACATCCGACGCGCGTGCATGATTACGGCGCACGCTCGATAAAGATGGGCGTGGGAGTCAAAGTCAATCGCAGCTTGCCTTTCGCCGCGCGTAGCGTTTGCTTTTCGGGCGCAGTTTGTCCGAATTGTGTGATGAGCGCTTCGATGGTCACTGCCGAAAAATCTGTAGAGAAATCTATTGCCGTCGTCGGAATGGAATCCTCCGGCAGGAGCAGCTTGTCCGATTCGTACCACGCAATCCAACTTTTCCGTTCCGCGCGCGTCAATTCGTAAACGCGAATGCGTTGCTCGTCCAAGTGGACGCGTTGAATGGAATCATAGCCGCGCAGATGCTGCATCAATTGTTGCAGAGCGTAAAATCCGGCGCGGCGTTCGCCGCGTTCCAAATCTACCAAACCTCCCCACGCAGCTGTGCCTGCCCCGGCTTGAAACGCTTCCAATTTCTGCCAAAAGAGATCTTCGGTGAACGCGGTATTGACGAGCAAAATGTTTTGCTCCGCCGCGATCACGACTCTTGTAACCATATCTTGCGCGGCAAAACTCTGCGTCCAGCGCACGGTTGCCGGGTCCTGCTTGACCAGTTTTGTAAAATACGCGGCAAGGCGGCAGCGGTCCGCTTCAGTGGCGGGTGGAATGACCAGCCCCATCCATTCCGGCGGTTTGTCGCACGCGGTCGCAAAACCCCACGCGAGGAACGGGGTGGGCGAAGTATCGCTAATGATGATGGGTTTGGCGTAACCGCGTGATTGCATTTCGTACGTGAGCCACTGAACGTTCGCTTCAATCTCGTACGGATCGCCGATGGAATGGAAATTGATCAAATCAAAGAGCTGCGGCTGGTCGAGAATTTTGCGCATGTCTTCAAGTGGATGCTCCATAAAGCGCGCGGGCGCGGCGGCAAACGCGGCGGGATAGTTTTCAGGTGCAGGATGCGCTTTGAACACCGTTGTCGTCAAAAAGGCGGCGTGCGCGATCAAAACATCCGCACTCGCGCGATGTGCTGCGCGATGCGCGCGCGCAAGCATCGCAAGATAATCGTCCACTGGCTCAGGTTCGTACGACGAAAACTCTGAACCAATTTCATACATACGTACGGGATACTTCAAGCCGGGCAAGTCGGCAATTCCATCCGCGTCATAGCGTTCGACCACTTGTTGAATCCACGCTTCGAACGCGTCCATGTATTCAGGTTCGGGAGAGGGATTGCGACTGAAAAGTTTCCCATATTCGCGCGCCGCCCAGGGATTGTGTGGTTTCAATGCCACCAAGAATTCCGTGAAACCCGCGTTTTGAAACTCGCGGACGAAACTGTCGAGACGCGAAAAATCAATCGGGGCACCCGGCGTTTTTTGCATTTCGCCCCACTCGATATGTTCCGCGTAAGGTTTCGCCGCTGACAAACGAATGGGCGCGAGCATTGCCGCGAGGCGTTTCACACGCGCGGGGTTCTCTATCAAAATGTATTCGGTGCCGACAATGATTTCGTGCGAGCTGCGCGTGGGCGACGCGGCAGCAGTGGCGCGAGAAACTGTTACGGGGACAGTCGGCGTTGCGACAATTGTTGGAGGGGGCAGCGGGGCGGGGGATTCGAGCGTGGTGCGTGCGGTAGAGGTAGGGCGACATGCAAATATGGTCGCCAACAAGCCCAACACCAGCAGGCGCGTGAAACACGACCACCGGTTTTTGCGTTTGGGTTTTGGCTCGTGCATGCGCGTGCTCTTCTTTCTTATCCGTAATACATCCCGCCGCGCCGAAAAGTTGCGCGGCATGGGGCAGGATTAGCAAAAAAACCGCGCCTGACGTCGGCGCGGTTTTAATCTGGCGGAGCTGTTTAGACTTCAAGCGTTGCTGGCGTAATCTGGTTTCCTGCCGTATACACACCGTACTTGATGCACGCGATGCCAAACAAGACTGATACCGCCGCTACCACTGTCCAAAACAGCACAACAGTAATTAGCGGATTCATAGGTCACGCTCCCTTCTACACCATCATTCTAAACCGCATGACGCAGCGCGTCAATTCATTTTATGTCCTAATTGGGTCTGTCATTTGTCCTTTTCCGCTTCCGCTAATTTTACCTCGACGACTTGCTGCGAACTGAATCCTTCCAATTGCAGCGCGTCGCGCGCGATCTGCGCCAACGCTTCGAGCGGAACAAGCCCGACCAATTCGCTGCCTACGACACGTACGCCGCGCTTGTTTGCCTCCGCGCGCACGTGCTGGAACGCGGTCAACATGCCCGTGACGTTGAAATCGGTAAGATTCATCGAAACTTGCACGATGCCCTTGTCTTCCAGCGCAAACCCCAACGCCTTGACGCTCGGCAGTCCCCCCCCCCTTTCGCGCGTGATTTTGGCAATGTCTTTGGCGATCTGCACGTCGGTCGTGTCGAGATTGACATTGTAGGCAATGAGAAACGGACGCGCACCGACGGCGACTGCGCCGGCTTTGCCGACGCGGCGTGGACCAAAATCGGGTTCGCGTTCGGGCAACGCGGCAATTTCGTCGCGAATGGCTTCGTATTCGCCCCGGCGCACGTACGCCAAATCGCGGCGTTCGGGACGCGTCGCCGCGCGTTCGTACAAGTAGACCGGGATTTCCAATTCGCGCCCGATGCGTTCGCCGACGCGTCGGGCGAGCGCGACGCATTCGTCCATCGTCACGTTGCGAATCGGAATGAATGGAATCACGTCCGTCGCACCCATGCGCGGATGTTCGCCGCGATGCGTGTCAAGGTCAATCAACTGTGCGGCGCGTTGACAGCCACGGAACGCGGCTTCGGCAACCGTGTCCGGTTCACCTGCAATGGTGACGACCGCGCGATGATGACTTGCATCCATTTCGCGGTCGAGCAGCATCACCCCCGTCGTGCGGATCGCGTTGACGATTTCGTCCAAGATTTCAGGGCGGCGTCCTTCGGAAAAATTGGGAACACATTCGATGATTTGAGACATTGGTGATGATTGGCTACGCCAGGGCAAATTCTGTTAGCCGCCGAATTTCTGGCGGTTGAAATGCGAGGACGATATCTTGTTTTGGCACGCCTTGATCCAAAAGATAGTTCGCGATGCCTTCTTCCGTCCAGTCTTCCTCAATGTAGATTTTGTCATTGACAAAGCGGACAAATACGAGCGCGCTTTGGATACACCGATAACGTCCCCATTGCGCATTGAGGAGAAGGTAATAATCACTTTCTGCATCAAAAACGCACAAAAGTTCCGTATTTGGAGGAGGCGTTCGATTTGCCCAAGCGGCAAACTCGCGCATAAAGTTTTTTACCAAATCTCTGTACGTCTTTAGTTTATCCATTGTACAACCTCCTCTGCCTCAAGGGCGACGATTACGAGCGCGAGCCGAAAGCGTTGAATCGCACTCTCGATCAATTCCCGCTGAAACAAAGTTTTAAACACCTGGTCTGTTACGGCAAGAAAAAGTTTTCGCTCGGGGGCTAACTTTTCCAATGCCGTCGAATAGAGCATGTATTGTCCCAGAGCGAGTTCAAAGTCCAGCAACGGAGACGGACGGACAAAACTTTCTATTTCGACTGCAATCTTGACGCCGTCTCGTTCCGCCGCAAGTCGTCGTTCTGCCGCAAGATCAACGTACAAAATATCAGCTCCGTAACGAAGGGTATAGGGATCATCGGTGATGGTCCACCCATCCTTGATGCGCGCATTTTTCACGGCATGATGAATTACATCTAATGCAGGCATTTTGTGTTCCGCCCCCCAATTATAACCCGAGTTGGTACTCTGCTCATTGTGCAATCCCGTGCAGCGCCGCGAGCAGTCGGTCAATTTCGGCCACCGTATTGTATTGCGCGAGTCCTACGCGCACCGCGCCGCCCGTGCGTTCCAAATCGAGACGTTCCATCAGGGCAAGCGCGTAATAGTTTCCGTCCCACACGTTGATGTTTTGTTCGCCCAGCGCGGCGGCAACCGCTTGCGGCGAGCGTCCGTCCAAATTGAACGCGGCGGTCGGCGCGCGATAGTCAAAACGCGTCAGGTCGGTGATCCCGTAAAAGCGCAGTCCGGGGATTTCGCGCAGACCGTTGAATAGACGGATGAATAAATTCTTTTCGTACGCTTGTATCGCGCGCATTCCGGTTTTGAGATGCAGGCGGCGTCCACTGAACGCGGGATAATCCTTGACGAAATTCGCGCCGAATGTTTCGCCAGCGGACGCGAGATAATTTACCGCCGCGGCGGCGGCGTGAATGTTTTCAAAACTTGGCGTGCCGGTCTCGAATTTGTGCGGCGGAACATTTTCGGCGGGACGCACCTTGTATGCTGGCAAGCGG
>JACQWQ010000120.1 GCA_016209205.1 Chloroflexota bacterium | reverse complement strand
CGCTGTTCATGTCGCCGTTTCAGATCGCTTCGCGGTTCAAGCGATTTTAGCGAAAGATGAATTAGGAAGGATGAATTATGCGAAGCATTTCATAATTCATAATTCTGCTTTCATCCTTCAAAAAAAGGAGAGATCACTTATGCCTCAACAAATTCCACCCCGTTGGAAACGCTGGCAAGCCCTCACCCGACCCGAAGTGGAGTGGCGCGTTTTCCCTGCGGCACAGAACGCGACAACTTACAGCGTTCTCGCTGTGCCGCCGGATAGCGAAGAGTGGTATCGGGATCACGGCTTTGTAGATGACTGGAACGCCGAAGACGAACTCTCGCGTTCTTTTGTCATCACTCGTCTGTCCGATGCTTATCCTATCGAGATGGCGCAGATCATCGCCGACGCGCCTTTGCTCGTCGATCCGGATGTGCATGAGCGTTATCTGGTGTCGCCGGCACTCTCCGCTTTGTCGCAAGACGAGAAAGATCGTCAAAGCGCGATTTATGCCAAGCATCCCCTGATCTACAACTTGCTGAGTCGCTATCACACACCTGCCGCAATTTGGGCAGAGTTGAACGCGAGTCTGCAATACAGTTTGCGCGACGTGATGAACGCCATCCGCGAGCTGTGCGATGCCGGGTTGATCGAGAAGGAGAGCAACTGATGGGAACTCGACTCTATCCCAACACCAACGATCCGCGCGTGCTGGAACGCTTAGCCGGCGTCCCCGAAGGAACGCACGAAAAGTTGGCGACGCTCCGCGAGAAGTATGCCGAACTCGCGCGCGAGGCGCAAGCGAACTGCACGACCGCCGAAGAACTCGCGCGAGTGGAGTACGACCTTGACTCGCAAGAGTTTGAAGCGATCAGTGCTGATCGAAACACTTTCGCTTACGACAGTTTCATCATCTTCGGGTGGGGTCGCATCAAAAATCTCCGGCTCATTGATCGTGACTACGATCTGGTTGTCGGAAACGAAAGTCAACCTGACAAGGTTGAAGCGATCCTCAAAATGCAACGTGTCGATCTCAAGGGCGTCACCCTCGCCGAGATCGGCGGCGTGCATTGGAGCTAATTTGCTATGCGCTTGGAGAGTGCGATCTGAAAACAGATCGCACTCTCGCAAGTAGCGCGTCGTAGCGCAGGCCTACATTAGATCGGCGATAGCTCCTAGCGCCGCCGATTTTTCTTAACGCAGGACGATCTTGGATCGCTCTGCGTTTTTGTTTCGCTCTCGCCAAGCGACGCAAATAAAACCTTTGGCGAAATGAAAGGAGAGAACACATTGCAAATGATGAATGAAGAATAGCCTGCCCTGTAAGGGATGAATGCGGAATAGCCTGCCCCTTCACTATGTTCGGGGCAAGCTCTGAGCGTAGTCGAAGGGAAGAACTTGATTCCACATTCCACACGCAAAGCGTGCCTTCATCATTCCCCCAAAAAGGAGAGATCACTATGAAAAAATTGAAATTGAACAAACCCAATGCACTGCCGCTTATGTCGTCCGATGCGCTCAAGCGCGTGGACGAGATTGAAGCGGCGATTGAGACCGGTGTTGAACTCAAAACAGGCGGCACGGTGGAGTGCAAGTTGACCGGCGACGAGAAGATTGCTTTAGCTGCCGAGATCACGCGCTACATTCGCTCGGTGGAAGAGATTGCCCAACGCCTTGCGGCGTGCGGCGATCTGATCTGCCTCACCGAACACGCCTCGCCTTCACTGCGCGAGTTGAAGAAGATGGTCTCGCGTCACGGAGGCACCTTATGACTTCCACGACAGATAGCAAAGTTGAAAAGGAATTCCGTGCGCTCATGGCGATCTCGGCTGAGCTGCTGGCAAACGTCGGCGACGATCCCGATCAGAACGCGGTGGAAGTTGAAAACGCCATTAACGCGGTGATCAGCGATCTGGAACGCGTGCGCGATGCTCTGCATGACCCCGAAAGCTTTGCCGACGGTCCCAAGCCTGCTCCACGTCAAAGCGTTGCCATTGGCGCGAGTCTCTCACGCGACGACCTGCGCCAGATTCTTGGCGACGAAGCCGACGCGGTGAGTGATGAGTTCATGGAAGACATGGCGACACATATGCGCCGCACTTACGAAGAAGGCGCGAAAAA
Source organism: Chloroflexota bacterium (assembly GCA_016209205.1). Lineage (GTDB taxonomy): Bacteria > Chloroflexota > Anaerolineae > UBA4142 > SHND01 > SHND01. The sequence continues at coordinate 3,477 of JACQWQ010000120.1, read as the reverse complement.
CGTTGACATGGAAGCGGTTGTCACGGCGTGGATCAGCAAGATGACTTACCAGCCGGAGTTTCAATGCGAGCATTGTTGCTCGGCGTGCGAAACATATGCGCCGTTCATCGTGGAGACACATCTACCGAAGGTGTATAGCGACGACAACATCACTCACTCGCGCTATCGTTGTTGCGAGGCGTGCTTGGAAGATGTGCGCGATCTCGCCACAGAATCCAACGGCGCGGCGCGGATCATCCACACCCTCACCAAAACAGAAGTGTTCATCGGCGACATGACGAGCTATGCGATTGGTCCCGATGGCGTTTGTTGCTATTGCGGACGCGAGTTCGCCGACGAGCGCAATACGTGGTGTCCGGTGGACGACTGCCCTTCGCGTGGCGATGGACACGAGAATAACTAACAAATGATGAATGAAGAATAGCCTGCCCTGTAAGGGATGAATGTGGAGTGGTGAATCGCGCAAGCATTCATCATTCCCCATTCTGACTTCATCATTCCGAAGAAAGGAGAGATCACTATGGGATGGACACAGACACATCGCCCCAAAGGTCAGTCGCACTTGGCGTTTTTCAAAGAGCATTTTGAAAACGAGAACTTCAAAGTGATTGCCGCGGCGGGGCATCTCAATACGGTTTACTTGGTCTGCGCGGCGAAGTCGTCTCAATGGAAAAACATTGCGGCGATTGTTCTCTGCCGTTACGTCAAAGAAGACTACAACTTCTTCTACAAGGACCAAGGGGAAGATCAAGGGCTGCCCGAGTCGCGTTGTTTCTGCCCGGAGCGCATCTTGAAACAACTGGCTCCGGTGGAAGAAACGTATAGCGACTCTTCAAGCCAACGTCGCGCCCGCGAGTGGCGCGACGCGTGTTGGGCGAATATCAACAAGCGCAGCGCGATCCCGAATTTACAAGCGGGCGATGTGGTTAAGGGTCCCAAAGTCTTGAAGTTCACCAACGGCTTTGAAACGGATACGCTCCGCGTGACAAAAACTAAACCGCTGCGTTTTCAAGTGAGTGACGACTCGATCATGTTCTTTCGCGTGCGTCGTAAAGACTTGGACGGAATCAGCGTGCTGCCCACAGGTTGCTTGGCATGAGCGGCGACTATCCGTGGCATCTCGCCGCGAAATGCAAGTCGCCTATCGCTTGCACAGTGCACGGCGACTACGGCTGGTGCTTGGAGCAAGACAACGGCGATCACGTCACGTTGAGCGATCTCAAAAAGGTCTGCACTTGCGAATTTCTATGGTTGCCGAGCGCGTCCTGTCCAGTGGATCAACACCGCCATAGCGCGACACTGGAAGCTGCACTCCGCGCCCGGCGAGATGGCTACACGCGCCCGGTCACGATGCTTCATGCTGACGCGCTGCACCTCCTGCACGCCGAGCGATGCGTGTGTGGACATATGCGGTTTGCACATAACCGTTTGTGGGGGCGTTGCTTGCACGAGTTCGGCGAAGTGGAAGCGTGCGAGTGTCAACGCTTTGCGTCAGACGCTATGACGCTGTTTTCACTCGACGAGCAATTGAACGTGGATGTGCATTACTAAATCGAACTATGAAGGGCAGTGAGTCTTACTGCCCTTCGTTTTTTGGTTTTACGGCGAACGAATCTGATCCTTTTGCCGTAAAACTATGCAACACCGTATCGCGTTTTTCTTGATTGCCATAACTCGCGGCTGGCGAAATTCCCTATTTCGCCGGTGGCGAGTGCATTTCAAATCTGACTCATTTGGAGTGCGGCTTATTCAAATTGCCGTTTGCGAATCCTGTTAGTTTTAAAGCAAACGAATCTGATAGCGAGTCAAATCCCCCCCTTTGTGAATTTCGCGCGTGCCTTTGCATTGCGCGTTTTTCTTTCTGCGCCGATGTTCTTAGAGCATCGGGACGCGCGCTTTAAGCGCAACCCCCCAAAACCGAAAGGAGAGAACACATTGCAAATGCTGAATGAAGAATGATGAATGCGGAATGAACTTGATTCCACATTCATCATTCCGACTTCATCATTCCGAAGAAAGGAGAGAACACTATGGCAATTGTGATAAGAAATGAACACGCTTACGTCGTGGCGCTCAGCGCAGTCTGGTCGCCCGCCGACAACCAACTGGTCGCCTTCACCTATCAGGCGAGCGACAAACAAAGCCTGGAAGCAATCAAGGCGCAGTTGGAGAAAAACAGTAAGAACGCCATGATTGAACTGCGCGGCGCGGAGGACGAAACCGTAATCCTGCGCGTTGCCGCGCGCGGCTACATCAAGTCGGCGGTATCCCTTGAGCGTTACAACGCGACGGGTTACGCCGGCGCGATGCTGCACTGGCGCGGCGGCGATCCGCGACGCATTGATGGCAAGGACAAGGAAGATAATTTCTTCTATGTCGTTGCCGCGTGCGGCGATGATCTCACGGCACGTTTCGCCGAACGGTTGCAGTTGGCGATCTCGTGGGCGATCAAGGATGAATGGGCGGCGGCATTGATGCAAGCCGGCGTGGAAGCGGGCGAGGAAAACAAACTCGTCTCGCGGCTGCCGGTGGCGCACTCACCCGAACTCACTCCCGCGCTCGAACGTGTGGGCTGGAGTGAAGAAGAAGGAGACAAAGAGATGGACGCGCGCGGCTTGATCTTCAAATCCGCTTTGCGCGTCGTCAAAGATGACGAGGCCTGGAGCAAGGTCATAAGTCACCTGCTCAAGAAAAAGCGTATCGCTATCTAAAACTTTTAGGGTCTTGTAATCAACAAGCCGAGGAGAGCAAAACTTCTCGGCTTGTTTGATTCCGACCCAAAAAAAATGCTGAATGAAGAATGATGAACGCGGAATGAAGAATTTGATTCATCATTCCACATTCCGAATTCCGCATTTCATAAAAGGAGAGACCACTATGGCAAGACAGGAAGCTCAGAGCAAGTTGCTCTACTATCCCACCCCGCCGGAGATGGTGCAGATGATCGGGACGTGGCTCAAAGTCGGTGACGGTTTGATGCGCTACGCCGATCCATGCGTGGGGGAAGGCGAGGCGCTGCGCGCCCTCGTCGATCAGGTCGGTGGAGCAACAAAAGAAACGTGGGGCGTGGAGTTGTCCTACTCACGCGCCGAGAAAGCGGCGAGCGTGATCGATGCCGTGTTGCCCACCTCGTTCTATGCAGTGAGTTGGGAAGATGATTCGGTGTCGGCAGTGTTGGACAACCCGCCTTACGACTGGAGTGAGTGGCGTGATGAAAATGGGAAACGGATGCGACACGAAGTGCTGTTCGCCCAACGTGTCACGCCGAAACTCGTTGCGGGTGGCGTTCACATTCTCATCGTCCCGCAAATCATCTTGCGTGACGAGACGCTCGCGCGTCACTGGAGCGGCTGGTACGAGAAGTCACTCTGCTTTCGATTCCCCGATGAGTTGTTCGAGGCGTTTAGCCAAGTCATCCTCATCGGCGTGAAACGACGCAAATATCAATACCCGACACGACAACAGATCGAACTGTTC
>JACQWQ010000119.1 GCA_016209205.1 Chloroflexota bacterium | reverse complement strand
CACCATCGCACCATCGCACCATCGCACGATTGCACCATCGCACGATTGCACCATCGCACGATTGCACGATCGCACGATCGCACGATTGCACGATCGCACTATCGCACTATCGCACTATCCCACTTTCACCACCCACGCCATCGCGGTATCGCCCGCCGCGCAGCCGGTGAATAATCCGTAACCGCCGCCGAGCATCGCCAACTCTTCCATCAATTCCATCATCAATCGCATTCCCGTCGGTCCTTGCGGATGACCGAAGATCAGCGACGAGCCGTAATTGTTCATCGCTTCGGGTTTCACGTGCAGCTGTTCGCAAAAATAAATATCGTTCACCGCGAATGGATTGTGCGATTTGATCGCGCGCACATCGTCAAGCGTGATGCCCGCGTTGCGCAATGCGCGCTGCGCGGCAGGCACGGGCGCTTGCCCCATGAACCCTTTTTTCGCGCGCGCCGTGCCGACTGCGATAAGTTGAACCGAAATATTTTCATCGCGACTCATTTCACGCGCGCGTTCGCGTGTCGTCACAATCATGCCCGCGTTCCCGTCGGCAGGGAACGTTTGTCCGCCGTACGTCACCGTGCCGCCGTCGAGCACCGGTTTCAATTTTTGCAAGCCCTCGCGCGTCGTCGGAAAAATTCCTTCGTCGTCGGTAATGAGAACGCTGCGGCGAGCGTTCCCTACATCAATCGGCGTCACCATGTATTTGCGATGAAATGCGGCGTCGTCCTTGAGCGCGTCTTGATATTGCGCGTAACGCAGCAGCATCATTTCATCTTGCTGTTCTTGAGAAATGTCGGATTCACGCGCGACATTTTCCGCCGTTTGAATCATTGCGACATTTGCATTCGGGTCGCAATTGAAATTGTCCCACACCCAATCTTCGGTCTCGCCCTTGCCGCCGGGTCCGAGCGGATTCGGATAATAAATGTGCGGACCGTTCGACGTGCGGTCGAGCGTGATACCGAGAATCGCCTCGTGCGTTCCCGTCTCAATTTCCGTCGCGGCGGAAGCAATCACACGCGCGCTCGTCGCGCACGCTTGCGCGAACGTCGGTCCCGTAATGTCGGGCGCGCCAATCAGCGCGGCGAGCCACGGCGCGGCATAGAACGCGTGCTGTTGCGGAACGGTCATGCCCAAAAACAACGCGTCGAAATTTTGCGCGGCGATGTTGCGTTCGCTCAACGCGCGCGCCGCGACTTCACCCGCAAAGCGAATCGGATGCAGCGATGCGAACTTGCCTTGCCATTTCACAAACGGCGTTGATCAATATCCGCCGTACGGAATGAACACATTTTCGAATCTCATGAATGCCCTCGCAATGGTTCGCGAAATTGCAAGTTGGGAATTGGATATTGGGAGTTGGGAGTTTCCCCACGCGTGTCGCCATCAATCTCCGACCCACTCGACGATCGTCGCTTCGCCTTGCCCGACCCCCACGCACAATGTCGCGAGTCCATAGTATGGACGCTTTTGTTCCGGCGCGCGGCGCTTCATTTCATGCACCAGCGTGCACATGATACGTGCGCCCGAGCAGCCGAGCGGATGACCGAGCGCGATCGCGCCGCCGTTGACATTGGTGATCTCGTGTCGAAAGCCGAGTTCCTTCATCACGGCTAGCGCCTGGACCGCGAACGCTTCGTTCAGTTCGATCAACCCGATGTCCTCCATCTTTAACCCCGCGCGGGCGAGCGCCTTGCGCGTCGCGGGAATCGGCCCAAGACCCATCGTGCGCGGTTCGACTCCTGCCGTCGCGCTCGCCACGATGCGCACCAGTGGCTGCTTGCCGAGCGCTTGAGCTTGCTCCGCGCTCATAAGCAGAACGGCAGCCGCGCCGTCATTGATGCCGCTCGAATTTCCCGCCGTCACGCTGCCGCCCGCGCGAAAAGCCGGGCGCAGTTTGGCGAGCGCCTCCAGAGTCGTATCCGCGCGGGGGTGTTCGTCCCGGGTTACGAGAATGGGCTCGCCTTTCTTTTGCGGCACCGGCACGGGCACGATTTCCTCCGCGAAGCGTCCGGATTCAATCGCCGCGACGGCGCGCCGGTGCGAATCCAGCGCGAACTTGTCTTGATCCTCGCGCGTGATCGTTTTGTCCAAGTCGTACAAATTCTCTGCCGTCTCGCCCATAGACTCGTGTCCGTACCGCTCTTTCAACTTGGCATTTGGAAAGCGCCAGCCGATGGTCGTGTCCCAGGCGGTGAGATTGCCAAAAGCCCATTCTGGACTCGTCTTGGGGATCGCGTACGGTGAGCGCGTCATACTCTCCACGCCGGCGCCGATATAGACATCGCCTTCGCCTACCTTGATTGCGCGCGCTGCGGCGTTGACCGCAGCCAAGCCCGAGGCGCAGAGCCGATTGAACGTGACCGCCGCGACAGAAGTCGGAAAACCGGCGAGCAGTGTAGCCATCCGCGCGACGTTGCGATTGTCTTCACCAGCTTGATTGGCGCATCCCATGAAGACTTCTTCGACCAGCGCCGCGTCCACGCCCGCGCGCTTGACGACCTCCGCGAGAACCAACGCCGCCATGTCGTCGGGACGAACATCTTTCAAGATGCCGCCGTGCCGTCCGATTGGGGTGCGCACCGCTTCCACAATGACTGCTTCATTCATCTCGTTTCTCCTCAACTTGATTTTGACCTTGCGAGTTGGTAGTTGGAATTCGGGCTTTGGGAGCTTAGATGTATTGCCCGCCGTCTACCTTGATCACTTCGCCGGTGATGTGCCGCGCATAATCTGAGCATAGGAATGTGACGACATGTGCGACTTCTTCGGGCGTACCTAGCCGACCGAGCACGATCTCGGCGAGGGCTTTGTCCTTAACATCCGCCGGGGCTTCTTTCATCATGTCGGTCTCGATCAAGCCCGGTGCGATCGCATTCACGTTGACGTTGTACTTGCCGAGCTCGCGCGCGACGGCTTTGGTCAAGCCGATGATCCCTGCCTTCGCCGCCGAGTAATTCGACTGCCCGAACTTGCCGCGCATGCCGTTGATCGAAGTGATGTTGATGATTTTGCCCGAGCCCTGCTCTTTGAACACGGGCGCCGCAGCGCGGATATAGTTAAAGTAACCCTTGAGGTTCGTAGCAAGCACTTCATCCCACTGCGGTTCGGACATTTTCCATACGACCGCGTCACGGTTGACCCCCGCGTTGCACACGAGAATGTCCAATCGTCCCAACTTTTCGCGCACGGTGTCTACCATGCGCTGAGCATCGGCGAAGGCAGCCACGTCCGCCTGTACCGCCAAACCGCGCCGCCCCAGCGCTTCAATTTGCGCGACGACTGCATTGGCTTCGTCAGCATGTTTGCGGTAGTTGAGCGCCACGTCCGCGCCGTGACAGGCAAGGTCGAACGCGATGGCGCGCCCAATGCCCATACTTCCCCCCGTGACGATGGCAACTTGTCCTTTCAAATCCATGTTCGTCCTCTCTTCCAAATGGGACACAGATGCCACAGTTTGGACAGCTTCCAGATGCTCTGTGTGCATCTGTGAAATCTGTGTCCGAAAGAAATTTTGATCTGCTGAAGGTGAGCCGTTGGCTCATCGAAAACTCCTTGCATGTAAAGTGATGCCGACTCCCTAAATCCCCACGCTGATTCCACCATCCACGAACAACACCTGCCCGGTGATGTAGCGAGCGTCATCGCTCGCAAAGAAGAGATGCGCGGCGGCGATCTCTTCCGGCTCGGCGAGACGGCGGAAGGGGATTTTTTCGATCAGCCCCGCCATCAGGTTCTCGGGAAGCCCAGCCGTCATGCGGGTCTTGGTCGCGCCGGGGGCGACACAGTTCACGGCAATGTTATAGCGCGCCCATTCGAGCGCGAGCGTTTTAGTCAACCCGATCACACCCGCTTTGGACGCCGCATAATTCGCCTGCCCGATGTTGCCCAACGCGCCAATCGAAGACGTGTTGACGATGCGCCCGTACTTTTGCGCCATCATCGGTACCGCCGCCGCTTGCGCACAAAGGAACGTCCCTTTGAGGTTGATGTCCAAGACTGCGTCCCACTGCTCCTCGCTCATCCTTTTCACTTCGCCGTCCTTGACGCGCACCGCGAGCGCATCTCGGTTGATCCCCGCGTTGTTGATGAGAATGTCAAGGCGTCCAAAATGCGTGAGCGCCGCATCCACCATTTTCTGAGCATCCGCGCGTTCCGCCACATTGCCGACGACATAGACACTTTTGCCTCCACTGTCGGCAATTCGTTTCAACGTCTCTTGCGCGCCCGCTTCGTCCATGTCACACACGACGACCCGCGCGCCTTCGTTAGCAAAACACAACGCGGTCGCGCGCCCGATGCCACTGCCCGCGCCGGTGATTAAAGCAACTTTGTCTTGTAATCTCATCTCATGCTCCCTGTAATTTCATTGCATAAAGCGACTCGCTGTGTTACAATTTTGCCGAGAGGTGACAGCCATGAAAACACAATCGGTTGTTTCGGATGTTACGGTTCAGGTTTCCAGTGAACCCGTTTTGACGCTGCCCAGACAATTGAGCCGCGAGTTGGGTCTGCGCTCCGGGCAACGGGTCAGCGTGCGCGTGCGGAATGGCGCGCTAAAAATCCGTAAGAATGGAAAAAGGGCGACACGTTCACGTCCACAAAATGGAGCGCCAAAACGTAAACGACAGAATTCCAACCTTATGGACTGGGCAGGTTCTATCAAGAGCAAGACAGGTCGAGTCATTCATATTGAAGATTATATGAAACACCATGGATATGAACAATTCGAAGGCAAAGAACGCTCGGGTTTTTGACTTTGTTGACCCGCTGCCGCCCGCCCTTTATTGGGATTCGAGCTTTATCATCAATGTCGCGCACGCGGATGGACGCTGGCACGGCGATTGTGTCGCGTTTGGCGAGCGGCTTGAGCGCAGTGATACATTTTCCTATGTGTCCACGCTCGCTCTCGATGAAGCTTGGTTTGTCCTCTTGCAGCTGATGGTCGAAGATGATTACAAAGAACGTTCTTTTTGGCGCATCGCAAATAATTCCCCAAGCGTCGTTGCCAAGTACGTCGGGCGCCTCGAGAAAATCACAAACGATATTTATGCCGCCTCGCGAGTTCGCGTCGTCTCTGTCGGCTCGAACACGCCACGTCTCGCCTTGAAAAACATGCGCGACTTTTATCTCCTCCCGCGCGACGCCCTACACCTTGCGACAATGCGCCAATACAAACTCACTCACCTCGTCACGACCGACGCCGATTTTCTCCCCGTTCACGACCTCTCCATTTACACCTGCAATCCCGCGCTGCGTCCTTCGCGCTGATTGAGCGCGCACAAGGCGACGCCCCTACTGATGACTGATGACTGATCACTGATCACTGATCACTGATGACTGATCACTGTCTCTTCATCAACGTCGTCCACGCGCCTTCAATCACCGCTTTTCCTTCTTGATTGCACACCCGCGTTGTAAAAATGACAACGCCGCGGTCGGGTTTCGAGGATTCTTTTTTCTCGGCGACGGTCAATTCCAAATGCACCGTGTCGCCAAATTTCACCGCGCCTTTGTATTGAATCACTTGCTCCATCAACGCGATGGTCGTACCTTCAAAAATGCCGAGCCAATTCGCCATGCCCGTCGCCATCGCCGCAATCAACATGCCGTGCGCGATGCGTTCGCCAAACGGCGTCGTCCTGCCAAATTCCGCGTCGGTGTGCAATGGATTAAAGTCGCCCGAGATTCCCGCGAACGCCACCACGTCCGCTTCCGTCACCGTCCGCGCTTGCGACACAAACACATCGCCGAGATTGAACTGATCGAACGTCAAGCCGCGCGCTTTATTTGCCACAATTGCCTCCGTCGAAAATCGAAATTAGAACTTGGAAATTCAGAGCCACAAATCGCGTATCGCAAATCGCAGCCGACTAACCGACTATCGCACTACCGCACGATCGCACGACCGCACGATCGCACGACCGCACTATCGCACTATCGCACTATCGCACGACCGCACTATCGCACGACCGCACTATCGCACTATCGCACTATCATTCCTACATTCCCATCTCTTTCGCAATGATATTTTTCAAAATCTCGCCCGTGCCGCCGCCGTAGAGCAAAAAGCGCGAATCGCGGTACAAACGCTGCGGCGCCATTTCCATCGCCATGCCGTACGCGCCGAAAATGCGCGTCGCTTCATCCGCACATTTTGCCGCGTGTTCCGTCGCGTACAATTTCGCGATTGCCGATTCTTTATTGCACGCGCGTTTTTGATCGAGCAGCCACGCGCCGTAATACACCATCAAGCGCGACAATTCGATGCCCGTTTCCATGTCCGCAAGCTTGTGTTGAATCGCCTGAAAGTCGCCAATCCTGTGACCGAACGCGACGCGTTCTTGCGAATAGCGCAATGCTTCATCGCGTGCGGCGCGCGCCAGCCCGATGCCCAACGCGCCTGTCATGACGCGAATTTCGTTCAACGTCGCGCGCAGCGCCGCAAAACCCGAACCTTCTTTCCCGCCAAACAAATTTTCCTTTGGCACGCACACGCCATCGAGCGTGATTTCCGCCGTTTCGGATGCGACAACTCCGACCTTGGGTATTTTTTTGCTGACCGACAACCCGGGCATTCCTTTTTCGACGAGGAACATGTCAATGCCCTTGAACCCCGCGTCGGGATTGGTTTTTGCGGCGATGGTGAAAAAATCCGCGCGCGTCGCGGACGTAATCCACGTTTTCGTTCCCGTCAAAACGTACGCGTCGCCGTCGCGCACCGCGCGCGTCGTGATCGCGCCGAGGTCGCTGCCCGCGTTCGGCTCCGTCATCGCAATCGTGCCGATTTTCTCGCCGCGTATTGCAGGCACTAGCAATCGCTGTCGCTGTTCTTCAGTGCCGTAGCGAAAAATGAACGTCGTGCCCATCAAGCACTGCATCATCACCGCCGCCGCCAGCGACAAGTAACCCCGCGCGAATTCTTCGAGCATGAGCGCAAACATCAACGCGTCTGCATTCGCGCCGCCATACTGCTCGGGATACCGAATGCCAAAATAGCCGAGCGCGCCGACGCGTTGGAACAATTCCATGTCGAGCGTTTGTTGTTCTTCCATCGCGGCAACACGCGGCGACACCTCGCGCGCCACAAAATCGGCGACGGACTCGCGAAACGCGAGATGTTCGGGGGAAAATTCAAAATTCATAATTCAAAATTCAAAATGACGTAGTAACGAATTTATTCGTTGAGCGCCGCGAACGAATGAGGCGATGGAATACATCGCACGTTACTACGATTCATTAAATCACGCCTCGCGCTTTCAAGGCAGCAACATCATAGCCCAGCCCGCCAAGAATTTTTTCATTGTCCTCGCCGAGACGCGGCGGGAATTTGATTTGCATGTGGTTGGCGCGTAAATGTTCGGTGACGACGACCGGTGCGGGGAAATGAATCGTCGTGTCCGTTTGCGCATCGTGCGCGGTGAGCATGTTGCGCTGCACGTATTCGTCGGCGATGGTCTCGCGCATGGCGTTGACCCGCGAAACGGGTACGCCCAACGCGTGAAAGAATTCCGTCCACTCACGTGTGGTGCGCATCTGCATCACGGCAGCGATGGCGCGATTCAATGCCGCGAGATCCGCCATGCGTCCCGCGTTGCGTTGATATTTGTCACACGCGAGGTGCGCAAATTCCGGTGTGGCGACGATATTTCCCCATTGTTTGTCGGCGCCAACGGCGATATAAATGAAACCGTCGCGCGTTGGATACACCGAAACGGGTCCGAAAAATTGATGCGTGTTGCCGCGCCGCGAAACATTTTGGTCGTAATCGTGCGCGAGCATAAAGGGGCTTACGGCGCTCCGTCCGGCTCACCCGTAATGTCCATCCAACCGGCGCGCGCTTGAATCACCGGATCGTACGCCGCTTCGTTGCTTGCGGGACCAAAGCCCGTGATGCCCAACCAAATCAAATCGGGTTTCAACGCGCGCAGCGTCTCGTAATCAATGCCAAGTTTCACGTAATCTTTGGGGCGCTGGTTCGACGCGAAAATATCCACGGGCAATTTCTGAATCAGCGTGTGCAAAATCGCGCGTCCTTCTTCACAGGCGAGATTCAACGTGATGGCTTCCTTGCCCGCATTGTTGCTGAAAAAATAAATGTTCATGCCCTCTGCGCCGAGCGCGTTCGCGCCAATCCAGCGATTCGGATCGCCGCGCGGCGGATTCTCAACGCGAATCACGCGCATCTCTTCCTGCGCCAGATGCAGCGTCAGGTACGGCAGCGTCGTCGCCTGTTCGAGCGAGAGGACGGTGAGGTGGGAGAACGAGTCCATTGAGGTCATGCGTCATGCGTCAAACGTGAAACGTCAAACGTCAAACGTCAATTCACGTTTCACGTTTCACGTTTGAATTGCCTTTTTCTCCGCCAAATGAATCAGCACCCCGAACGCATCTTTCGGATGCACGAATGCCTCGCGCCACACTTGTCCTTCAAACGTGACGCCGGGCGCATAGGTGTGCCGATACGCGATTTTGCCGCCGCGTGATTCAAATTCCCGGATCGCCGCGTCGAGATCGTCCACTTCGAACGTGATGTGATGCACGCCGGGTCCGCCGCGCGCTTTCAGAAATTTCGCCACAGGCGAGTCGTCGCGCGTCGCCTGCAAAAGTTCCATGCGGCTGTCGCCGATATTGAACGGCTGATAGCGAATGCCCATGTCCGCGATGAATTCGAGCGGCAGGAATTCCGCGCCAAAACATTGTTCAAAATACGCGCGTGCCTGTTCGAGATTCTCCACCGCGAGCGCGACGCGTTCGATGCGTTTGACAAACGTCATGATTTTTTATCCGCGAATAACACGAATTACGCGAATTTGTTTTTTGTGCAGCAATTGTCATTTCGAGATGGTCAGCCCGTGTGGGCTATGTGAGCAAGAGGACTGTCATATCGAGCGGGGCGAGATATCTCAGTCCCTTCGATATGACAAGTCCTGTGCAGCCCCTCAATCCTTCGGGGTAAACTCCGCGAGAAATCTCTTTGGTCAACACCGAGATTTCTGTCTCGACTACGCTCGACACCGCAAAGACCGCTCCTCGAAAACCTAGTCCCGAAGGATTGAGGGATGACAGTCCATCCCATGTGTGCCCAATTCGTGTTATTCGCGTTATTCGTGGATTATCGGCTTTCCATTCGGATTTCGCAGTACATCTCTGAGCGCGTGGAGAAATTTTTCGTTTTCGGCGTGCGTGCCAATCGAAATGCGGACGGCGTCGGGCAGACCAAAACCCGCAGGCACGCGCACAATCACCCCGCGCTTGAGCAGTTCCTCGTACAAACATTTTGCATCGCGCGGCAAGTCCACGAGCAAGATAAAATTCGCAGCGGTCGGCACATACGTCAGATCGAGTTCGGACAAGCCATCGTACAAATACCGTTTTTCGGCCGCAATCAATTCGCGCACGCGTTCGATATGCGCGTGATCGTCCAATGCCGCCATTGCCGCGTAAAAAACCGGGTCGCCCGTGTTGAACACAATCTGCGCGTGGTGCAGGTATTCAATCATCGCGCATGTGCCGAGCGCGTATCCAAGCCGCAGGTTCGCCATGCCGTGCACTTTGGAAAAACCGCGCAGCAGCAAAACCTGATCGCGTCCTTGTTGGATGTATTCCGCCGCGTTGGAATAGTTCGGGTCCTCGACCAGTTCGAAATAGGATTCGTCAAACACGACGACGACGTGCGGCGGCACACGCGCCATAAACGCGTCCACCTCATCGCGCGTGATAAGCGTGCCGGTTGGATTGTTCGGATTGCAGAGCACGACGAGCCGCGTGTCGGGCGTGATCGCGTCAAGCATCGCGAGCAAATCGTGATGATAATGTTTGTGCGGAACGGCGATGCATTTGCCGCCGAATTGAGTGGTGAGGATGCGATAGAGTGGAAAGGTCGGCGTGCAAATCACGGTTTCGCCGCCATCAAAGATGAACGATTCGAATAGCATTCGCAAAATGTCGCTGATGCCATTGCCCGTCAAGAAATTATCTTGCGTGAATTCCGCGATGTGTCGCGCGTTGTACAGCGTCGCGAGCTTGCGCCTCAAGTTGCGGTCGCCAAGCGCGGGATAGCGATGCGCTTCCTTGAGCGCGTGTTCAAAAGCAGCGAGCGCGAGCGCCGACAGACCGAGCGGATTTTCGTTTGACGCGAGTTTCACCACCTCGGTCAACCCGTATTCTTCTTGCACCTCTTCAATCGGTTTGCCCGCGACGTAGAGCGGGACGTTGAGCAAGTTGGGGTTCAATCGCAAATTTTGCATAATCGTTTGGTCATTGGGTTACTGCTGGGTCACTCGGTCATTGCGTCATTCGGTCATTAGGGCACTGAGATATGGAGTACGAATTTTGAATTTCCAACGTCCAACGTCCAACGTCCAACGTCCAACTTCCAATTTCCAACTCCAATCTCTATTCTCCAGTCTCCAATCTCTGCTTTTCCTTGATTGCTTGCAGCACCCGTTCCCCCGTCATCGGCAGTTGATTCAAACGCACGCCGACCGCGTTATAAATCGCATTCGCAATCGCGGCGGCGGTGGGTGTGCCACCCATTTCGCCGACGCCTTTCGCGCCAAACGGTCCCTCGGGATCGCTCGTTTCGATGATTACCGATTCGATGCGCGGCATGTCGAGCGCGGTGGGCACGCGATAATCCAACAGCGACGGATTCAAAATGCGACCTTCGCGCACTTGCAATTCTTCGGTCAGCGCATAACCGACGCCCATTTGAATGCCGCCTTCGATTTGACCTTCCACGTACATCGGATTGATCGCGCGTCCCACGTCGTGCGCGGCGATGATTTGCAAAACGCGCACCTGTCCCGTTTCGACATCCACTTCGACTTCGGCCGCTTGCGCGCCGAATCCGTACGCGGCGGAAATGTTGCCCTTGTACGTGTCCTTGTCCACCAATTTCGTCGGCGGATCGTACCAGCCCGTGCCAATCACGACCGCACCGCCCTCGCGGTAATGCATCGAACGCACCACTTTGTCGAACGCAATCGTTTTACCCGACGCGTCATCACGCACACGTGGCTCGTTACGCAACATGCGTGATGACGCGTCGCCATCGCCCTTGACGCGAATCATCCGGTCGCGACATTCCAATTCATCCGGCGACACATTGAGCAATTTTGAGGCGGCGTCAAAAATTTGGCGTTTCGCATCGTTCGCTGCAATCCACGCCGCGTTGCCCGCGATGAATGTCGTGCGGCTCGCGTGCGTGCCCACATCCCACGGTTTCACCGACGTATCGGAATTGATGACCATGATGTCTTCGACGCGCACGCCCAATGCTTCCGCGACAATTTGCGCGAGCGCGGTTTCCGAACCCTGACCGATTTCCGTCGAACCCGAGACGAGCGTCACGCGTCCAAAATCATCCACCTTGACCGTTGCGCCGCACCCGTCGCTGCGATAAATCCGCGCGCCGCCGCCGACGTTGAGGGTGCAAGCAATTCCAATTCCACGACGAATTGGAGACTGGCGACTGGAGACTGATGACTGATGACTGATGACTGATAACTGATGACTGATGACTGATGACTGATGACTGATGACTGATGCCCGTCTCTCCCATCCAATTCTTTCCGCGACTTCGGTGATACATTCGCGCAAACCGCATGAGGTGATTTTCAAACCTTGCGGCGTTTCTTCGTTCGGCACGTTCGCGTTGCGCAAACGAAACTCGACGGGATCCATGCCGAGTTTTTCTGCGAGCATGTCCATCTGCGTTTCGACAAAAAAGGTGGATTGCGGATTACCGTACCCGCGCATCGCGCCCGTCGGCGGATTGTTCGAGTACACCACATCCGCGACGAATTTTGCGTGCGGGATGCGGTACAAACTCGCGACCGTTTCCATCATCACGAGCGGCGTGACCGCGCCCCACGAAATGTACGCGCCCGCGTCGAGCAAGACCCGCGCGTCGCGCGCCCACAATGTCCCATCCCGTTTTGCCGCGGTGCGCATTTTCACGTGCGCGGGCTGCCGCGTCGCCGTCGCGAAAAATTCTTCTTCGCGCGTGAATGCGATGCGGACGGGTTTGCCGCTGTGTTTGGCGAGCAGCGCGCAAATCGGCTCGAACGGATATACGTCGAGACCGCGCCCGAACGCGCCGCCAATCGCGGGCTGAATCACGCGAATGTCGCGCCCGGGGATGCCGAGTGCTTCGGACAAATCGCGCTGCAAGAGAAATGGAATTTGTGTCGTGCTCCACAGCGTGAGATGTCCTTGCAAGTCGAACGCGGCGAGGACGAACGAGGTTTCCATCGCGGTGTGCGTGACGTATGGCAAGTGATATTCTTGCTCGACAATTTCATCCGCGTCGTCCAACGCGCGTTCCGCGTCGCCGTGAGAATAGTTATAGCGCGTGAACAGATTATTGGCGCGTTCCTCGTGAACCAATGGCGCGCCTTGCGCGAGCGCAGCTTCCGCCGAAAACAACGCGGGCAATTCCGCGTACTCGACGCGAATCAATTCCAGTGATTCTTCCGCCGCGTCCTCGTCCAGCGCGGCGACGGCTGCCACTTCATCGCGCCGACAGCGCACCTTGTCCGCTTTGAGCGGCGTATTGTCGCCGCCATAGCCGAATTTGTGCGCGGGATTGTGCTTGCCGGTGAGGACTGCTTTGACGCCGCGCACGCGTTCGGCGCGCGTTGTATCAATGTGCAAGATGCGCGCGTGCGGGACATTGGCGTACAAAATTTTGCCCACGAGTGTGCCGGGCAGCGACACATCGTGTCCGTATTCTGCGCGCCCCGTCGCTTTGTCCAGTGCGTCGAGTTTGGGGACGCGTTTGCCGATGACGGAAAAATCATTCATTTGCTTTGTTGACGGTCATTTCCCATACTGCTAGAATGTCCGGTGGAGGCGCAAAATGATCCGTATTACTCCTGACCATATCGTTCCAGTTGAGCAAGCCCGCACGCGGCTCGATGAAATTCTGCGCAGCGCAGTAGACGACCAAGTTTGGCTGATTGCCGAAGGTGACATGCCAAGAGTTGCCATCGTGAACGCGCAATTTTTCGAGCAAATCCTACGCCGCGTTTGGTTTGATGAACTCGCTGCCAAGACCCAAGATGCTTTTCGCAGCCACCTCATTCGCTTGGGACTTGATCCCGATCAACTCGGTGAAGACGAAATCGAAACCATTCTCCAGCAATGATCGCCATTCTTGTCGTTGTTATTGACACCAGTGTTTGGATTAGCGGTGTCTTTTATCGGGGCAATCCATTTCGCGTCTTGCAAGCTTGGCGTGATGGAAAATTCCAACTCGTTTATACCGATGAAACGCTTGCCGAGATTGAAACACGCTTGCGAAACAAAGCTGTTCAATTCGGCGCGGATATCGCAGACGTTGAAGAGTGGATGAGTTTCATTCGCGCTTTTGTGCGTATGGTCCCTTCGACAGGTGCAGGCAAGGGTGCAACACGCGATCCGAAAGATGACAAATTTCTGGATGCCGCAATTTCTGGCGGCGCAGCGTATCTTGTTTCCAGCGACCGCGACCTTTTGATCCTTCAGGAATATCAAGGCGTCAAGATTGTTTCCCCAAGAGAATTCCTCGACATACTTGGTTCAATGCGCTGACGATGCTCCAACTTGGACAACTGCGTCTACAATTTTCTGATACCCCGTGCAGCGGCACAAATTCCCCGCAATCGCTTCGCGCACTTCGTGCTCGGTTGGGTGCGGATTCTCTTTCAACAGCGCGACGGAGGAAATCACAATGCCGGGCGTGCAGTAGCCGCATTGAATCCCGCCGTGCGCGACGATTGCTTTTTGCACCGCGTGCGGTTCGCCGTTTTGCACCAGACCTTCGACCGTGACCACTTCTCGCCCATCCACGTCCGCCGCAAGCACGAGGCACGACGGCACTGGTTCGTCATCGAGCAGCACCGTGCACGCGCCGCAATCGCCGCTGCCGCAGCCCTCGTGCGTGCCGTGCAGTTCCAATTCCTCGCGCAAAATTTCCATCAACGTGCGGCGCGGGTCAACGTCCAATTCGTGCGAATCACCATTGACGGTCAATTTAATGTGATGACGCTGCACTATCCAGTCTCCAATCCCTCGACTCTGCTCGGGACAAGTCTCTAATCTCCAAGCTCCATCAACTGCCGCCGCGTCAAGACCTCGACCATTTCGCGGCGATACCACGCGCTGCTGCGCACATCGTCAATCGGCTTCGCTTCTTCCGCCGCGACACGCGCCGCGTGTTCGATGCGTTCCACACTCAACCCGTACCCGCGCAAAATTTCTTCGGCGCGTTTGGCGCGCAGCGGCGTCGGCGCGACGGCGCCCAGCACAATCTTGACATCAACACAGATTGGCACTTCGCCATTTCCCTGTCTACCTGTTTCCGTGTATACCCCTACCCCCACCATTGCAATGTCCATTGCTTGACGATGCTCAAGTTTCGCGTACGACGCCTGAAAAGAATGGGTGGGACACGGAATCAGGAGCTCGCGCAAAATTTCGCCGGGTTGGAGCACCGATTTGCCCGGTCCGATGAAAAATTCGTCGAGCGGCACAATGCGTTCGCCGTCAACGCCCGCAATTACGGCGCGTGCGTTTAATGCCATCAGCGGCGGCGCCATGTCGGCGGACGGCGACGCGTTGCACAAATTGCCACCGACCGTTGCGAGTGCGCGCACCTGCACGCCCGCCATCATGCGCGCTGTCGCGGCGAGAACGGGAAAATGCGCGCAGATGAGCGGCGAACGAATGATTTGATTCAACGTCACACGCGCGCCGAGTCGCAGTTCGCCGTTTAATGCAATGTCATTTAACCCCACGATGCGATTCAAACTCACGACCGCGCGCGGCGTCCACTGTTTGCGTTTCATGCGAATCAGCAAGTCGGTGCCGCCCGCGAGCGCGCGCCCTGCGCCGTCATAGTCGGCGAGAATGCGGGATGCTTCAGCGAGGGTCGGGGGCGAAAAAAAATCAAAAGGTTTCATGGTTTGGAGGTTGGAAGTTGGAGGTTGGAAGTTGGATTCCAATCTCTAACTTCCAACTTCAAATTTCCAATTTGTATCCCCGCCTCAAACGCCTTTTCATTCAACGCGACAAAACGCGGATGGGCGACGCGGGCGATGGAGGCGCGCAAGGCGTCGGCGGTAAATGGAAAATTTTCGCACGTCGTCGCGAAGCCGAGCAGCGCCACATTCGCCGCCGACGCGCGTTCCAAATTACGCGCAATGGCGTCGGCGTCACACGCGCGAACGGTGATGTTCCACGCGTCGAGGTGCGGCTGCACCTGCGCGTCGGGAAAATTTTCGGGCGCGGCATTGACGACGAGTGCGCCGCCGCGTTTCAAAAAGGGCAGCGCGCGGTACGCTTCCGCCGCGTCGAATGCAATTACAAAATCCGCCGTTGCTTGCCGAATCATCGGCGCGGAGGTATCGCCGATTTTCAAATGCGAAACCACCGAGCCGCCGCGCTGACTCATGCCGTGCGTTTCTGCGCCGGTCACATTCAGTCCTTGCGCCAGCGCGCATTCCGCCAAAACATTGTGCGCGAACAAAACGCCCTGTCCGCCGATGCCTGCTAAAAGAATCGCGTATCGCATATCGCAAATCGCTTATCGCGCATGACGTTTGACGTTTGACGCTTCACGTCTCACGCCACGCGTCCATTTTCCCTTCCCACTTTTTCCGCGAGTTCGAGAATCGTTAATGGTTTGGACTCGACGATGAAACCTTTGTAGCACGCGTCAATGCACTGCCCACAGTCCACGCACGTTTGGCGGTTGATTTCGACCTTGTTGGTTTTCACATTCATCACGAGCGCGGGGCATTCGAACGCGACGAGACAATACTTGCAGCCGTCGCACTCGTCGGTCACTTCCACGCGCACGGGATGTTCGTCAATTGGCGTACGATCATTCAACACACAGGGGCGTTCGGCAATCACCACCGCGATGCCCCCGTCGGGCGCATGCGTGAACGCTTCGGCTTGCTTGAGAATTTTTTCAAATTCATCCTGCGCGTACGGGTCGGCTTGCTGCAAAAATTTTACGCCGCACGCGCGCACCAAATCGGGAATGCCGACGCGGGTGCCTTCCGCGTCGTCGGCGAGACGCGTTTGGTCGGCAGTCGGTTGAAAGCCCGTCATTGCCGTCGTCGCGTTGTCGAGAATCACCAGCACAAAACGCGCGCCCGTGTGCACGGCATTCGCCAAGCCCGTGACCCCGGAATGAATGAACGTCGAATCGCCAATCGTCGCGACGATGCTTTTTGGTTTTTTATCGAGGCGATATGCCTGATACATGCCGCTCGCAATCGTAATCGCCGCGCCCATGTCGAGACAGGTATCCACCGCGCGCAGATTTGTGCCGAGCGTGTAACAGCCAATGTCGCTGGCGTAAAACGCGCCGGGGAACGTGCGGCGAATCACGTAAAACGCGGAACGATGGCTGCATCCGGGACAGAGGCGCGGACCCCGCATCGGCAATTGTAAATTTTGCAGCGCCGCGCCCCACGCGGGCAACGCGCTTTCCGTCGCGTCAGAAATCAAACTCGCTTCGCGCAGCAAACGCGCCAGAATCGGCTGCAAGACATCGGGCGACAATTCTCCCGCGTTCGGAATCGTGTGGTCGAGCCGCCCGTGCACCTTGCGCCGATCGTTGATTTGGATTTCCATTGCCGCGTCGGGTTCTTCCAACACCAACACCCGTTCACAGCGCGCCAGAAATTCATTCACGCGTTTTTGCGGCAGCGGGTACACCGTGCCAATTTGCAGAATCGGAATCTCGACGCCGAACTCGTCCAACAATTCTTGCGCCGTCGCGCACGGCACACCCGCGCCTAAAATCCCCAGAGGAATTTTCGATTTTCGATTTTCGATTTTCGATTGTTCATTCTCCGAATTTTGAATTTCTAATTTTGAATTTCTAATTTCCAAATTCAATCCCGACGTTTCGAACTCGTTTTCAATTCTTGCGAGCTTGTCAACCAGCTCTTTGTGCAGCAACAGACGATAGCGCGGCGTGGCTGCCCAGCGCGCGGGGTCTTTATGAAAGTTCGCCGCGCGGTGCGTCGTATCGAGCGGGTCGAGCGAAATGTTTTGCCGCGCGTGGGAAACGCGCAGCGAAGAGCGCACGATGACGGGGATGCGAAATTTTTCCGAAAGTTCGAACGCGGCGCGCACCATTGCTTTTGCCTGACGCGGCGTCGCGGGATCGAGGACGGGGACTTTGGCAAACAGCGCAAACAAGCGCGTATCTTGTTCGGTTTGCGAAGAATACGGACCGGGGTCGTCGCACACGATCAACACGAATCCGCCGACGACGCCGGTGTACGCCGCGCTCAATAACGGATCGCTCGCCACATTCAGCCCGACTTGCTTCATCGTCACCGCTGCGCGTTTGCCCGCCCAACTTGCGGCGAGCGCCACTTCCAGCGCGACTTTTTCGTTCACCGACCATTCGACGTAGGTGTTGAGCGCGAGCTGTTTTTTCCACGCAATGACGCCCGGAATAATTTCCGAACTCGGCGTGCCGGGATACCCCGTGACGACTTGCACGCCCGCTTCCACCAGCCCGCGCGCCAACGCTTCATTTCCCAGTACAACTTTTTGATTCATTCTGTTCTCTACTCCCCTCTCCCTTTGGGAGAGGGGTCGGGGGTGAGGGTCACTCTTCAATCACAAACAGCGGCTCGCCATAAAAGCGCACTTTGCGCGCGTGAACCTTTTGCCTCAACCAATCCTGCAAGCACGCGTTTTTCTGGGCGAGCGGCTCGTCGGACATTAACGTTTCCAAAGCGACTGTTACATTCAGCACGCGCCCGCCGATGAGATGCCGCGTAATGCCCATGGGCACTTTGGCGTTGCTGAGCGCGAGGTGCAGAACTTCGGCGGGCGAGTAACGCGGAAACACCACCAGCGCCATCATTTCGGGATATTCGTGCAGCAATAAATCCAGCTGCGTCGTCACCACGCGAAACAATTCCGCGTGCCCGCGATACACATTCACAACCTGATTCAAAACTTCCGTCTGCGCGGCAAGGTCGCCGTCGGCGCGCACGCCCCATACCGAGTGATCGCGCAGAATGAAATAGCAAAGCAATTGGCGCACCGCCAGCGCGGCGTCGGCATGATGTGTATCCGTTTCGACGACGTGCGCGCCGGGGACATTGTGAATCTGTGCGAGTAAATCTTCCGGCGCGATGCCTTGCAAGAGATGATTCCACGCACTCAAACTCACGTGCGGCGACGCGTAATCTACGACCTGTACCAAAATATCGCGGCTGCCCATTTTGCGCAGTGCGGTCGTGCGCGTCGCGCCGTCGAGAACGACGTACAATGGCTCGTCCGGGTCTGTGTCGAGTTGGGTGACGATGGGCGGATGGCGGAGCATTCCATCATGCTCGAGCGCCATCACCATGCGCGCGACGCCGTGCGGGTCATGTCCTTCGTGCAGCAGTACACGATGCAGCGGCACAATACGGAGATCAAGTTCGGCGGGGTCCATGGTCAAAAGACAGGTAGACAGGTAGTCAGGTAGTCAAGTAGACAGGTAGACAGGTAGTCAAGTAGACAGGTAGGCAGGTTGCGCGATGTTTCCCTGTATACCTGTTTCCTTGTTTCCCTGTTTACCTGTATCCCTGTTTACCTCCAGACCAGCAGTTCGGCTCAAGATCGCGATGACTTGCGCGGCGACCTCGACGGCAGCTTTGGTTTGCGCCTCGTGCGTCATCGCGCCGAGGTGCGGCGTCGCAATCACACGCGGGTGCTGCAAAAGCGGATTCTGCCCCGGCGGTTCGGTTTCAAAAACGTCGAGCGCCGCGCCCGCGAGTTTGCCGCTTTCGAGCGCGCGCAGCAAAGCGGCCTCGTCCACCACACCGCCGCGCGCACAAAATATCAAACGCGCGTCGGGCTTCATTTGGGCAAATTCGGAATCGCTAAACAGCCCGCGCGTAGTGGGCAAGAGCGGCGTATGAATGGAAACAAAATCACTTGCCGCCAGCAATT
Source organism: Chloroflexota bacterium (assembly GCA_016209205.1). Classification (GTDB taxonomy): domain Bacteria; phylum Chloroflexota; class Anaerolineae; order UBA4142; family SHND01; genus SHND01. The sequence continues at coordinate 59,165 of JACQWQ010000119.1, read as the reverse complement.
CGTCGAGCGAATCCATGAGCGCCGCGCCAAAATTGAGCGCGCGGGCGCGCGTGATGTACGGATCGTAGGCGAACACGCGCATGCCCATCGAAATCGCGCGCGGCGCAACGGTCGAGCCGATGCGGCCCAAACCGACAATGCCGAGCGTTTTGCCTTGCAGCTCGATGCCCATGAATTTATTTTTCGTCCACTCGCCGCGTCGCAACGACGCGTCCGCTTGCGGCACAAATCGCGCGAGCGCAATCATCAACCCTAACGTGTGTTCGGCGACGGAAATGGTGACGCTGTACGGCGCGTTGACGACGGTGATGTTGCGTTTTTTCGCCGCGTCCACGTCAATGTTGTCCAGTCCCACGCCCGCGCGCCCGATGACGCGCAAACGTTTCGCCGCGTCAATGATTTGCGCGGTCACCTTGGTGCGGCTGCGTACCACGAGCGCGTCGTAATTGGAAATCGCGTCGCGCAGCGCGTCCGCCGTAATCGTCTCGTCTGCGCGCACTCTGCCCGCGCGTTCGAGAATACGTACGCCTTCCAGCGCGATGGGATCGGCAATGAGTATGGAATACATGATTTTACATTCGTCATTTCGAGCGGATGCTCCGACGCAGTTCGTCGGCGAAATCTCGGTTTTGCCAAGAGAGATTTCTCACGGAGCCTGCCACGCTTCGCTCGCAGCAGTGGTTCGAAATGACAACGGAATTCAACTCGCTCGCACGTACACCAATGCGGCGGTCATGGCGTGGAGACACGCGTCAATGTCCGCTTCGTTGACCCAACCGAGATGTCCAATGCGTACGATTTTGTCCGTCAATTCTTTTTGTCCGCCCGCGATGACCGTGTCGTGTTCTTTGCGCAAAACTTCGCGCCATTTTTTACCGTCCACACCCGGTGGAATTTTCAACGCCGTGACCGTGTTGGACGCGAACGCTTGATTGGCAAACAATTCAAACCCTTGCGCTTGCGCGCAATCACGCGTATGCTGCGCGACACGCGCGTGCCGCGCGCGAATGTTTTCAAAACCTTCCGCGTTCATCAGTTCTAACGCGACGTCGAGTCCGAAATACAAATTCACGCCCGGCGTAAACGCCGTTTGCCCTTTCGCCATCGCGTCGCGCATTTTTTTGAAATCCCAATAAAAACGCGGCATCTTGGCGCGCGCGTACGCTTCCCACGCGCGCGGTCCGACGCTGAGCATCGCCAGCCCCGGCGGAATCATCCACACCTTTTGTGACCCCGTTACTGCGACATCCACGCCCCATTCGTCCACCGGCAAATGGATCGCGCCGAGCGAACTGATCGCATCCACGACGAGCAGCGCGTCCGATCTTTCATGCACCGCGCGCGCCAGTTCTTGCAGCGGATTCGTCGTCGCGGTTGAAGTTTCATTGTGTGTAATCAAAACCGCGCGCACGTTGGCGAGTTCGTCCAGTTTGGCGCGCAGGGCGTCCGGGTCCGCCGCGCTGCCCCACGCAAAGCGCAAGCGGTGCACCTGCGCGCCAAATAGTTCTGCGATTTCGGCAAAGCGGTCGCCAAAGACGCCGATGGAAACCGCCACGACCGTATCGCCCGGCGAGAGGAGATTGACCACCGCTGCTTCCAAGCCGCCGGTGCCAGAGCAGGTAAAGAGGAGTATTTCGTGTGCGGTTTGAAAGTACGTTTTGAGCGAGTTGACGATGCGCGCTTGCATTGCCGCGAATTCGGGACCGCGATGATTGATCATCGGGCGCGCGAGCGCTTCGCAGACGGCAGGCGGGAGCGGCGTAGGTCCCACAATGCGCAGGTTCATGTAAGGGGGAAGGTGACGAGTGACGGGTGACGGGGTTTTCCCCCGTCACTCCGACGCATCATCACACACCACGCGTGTCTCGAACATCATGTGTGATGATGCGTCGCCGCCACCCGTCACCCGTCACTTTCAGGCGAACGCCACTTGCGGCAAGTGGGTCATCGCCTCTTCGATGGCGGCTTGTGGATACGCGTAATCTTCGAGTTTGCCGTGAAGGTACGATTCATAAGCGGTCATATCAAAGTGACCGTGACCACTGAGGTTAAAGCAGATCACCTTTTTCTCGCCACGCTCTTTACAGTTGAGCGCTTCGTCAATGGCGACGCGAATCGCGTGCGCGGATTCCGGCGCGGGAATGATACCCTCGGCGCGCGAGAATTGCACCGCTGCGTCAAAGGTTGCTACTTGCGGCACTGCGCGCGCTTCGATGTCGCCGTGGTCCACCAATGCGCTGACGCTGGGCGACATGCCGTGATAACGCAGACCGCCCGCGTGAATCCCCGGCGGGACGAACGTGTGACCGAGCGTGTACATTTTGACAATCGGCGCCATCGCGGCGGTGTCGCCATAGTCGAATGTGTATTTCCCTTTTGTCATGCTCGGACACGACGCGGGTTCGACGGCAATGACGCGCACGTTCTTGCCTTCGGTGAATTTTTTCCACAGGAACGGATACGCGAAACCGGCAAAATTGGAACCGCCGCCCGCGCAGCCGATGACCATATCGGGATATTCGCCCGCGAGCTCCATTTGCTGCAAGGATTCCAGACCGACGACGGTTTGGTGCATCAAGACGTGTCCGAGCACCGAGCCGAGCGAATATTTTTTCGCGCCGCCGGAGGTGGCGGCAACTTCGACCGCTTCGGAAATGGCGATGCCGAGCGAGCCGGGCGAATCGGGGTCTTGGGCGAGGACGCTGCGCCCGTATTGCGTGCGGTCGGTCGGGCTGGCGTACACTTGCGCGCCAAAATTTTCCATGATGATGCGGCGATACGGTTTTTGGAAATACGAGACCTTGACCATGTAGACTTCGAGGTCAAGCCCAAAGAAATTGCACGCCATCGCCAGCGCGCTGCCCCATTGTCCCGCGCCGGTTTCGGTGGTCAACGCTTTGGTGCCCGCTTCTTTGTTAAAGAATGCCTGTGCGACGGCAGTGTTGGGCTTGTGCGAACCGACCGGGCTGACGCCTTCATATTTGTAGTAAATGTGCGCGGGCGTATCGAGCGCTTTTTCCAAACGATGCGCGCGATGCATCGGCGTGGGGCGCCACAATTTATAAATGTCGCGGACAGGTTCGGGGATTTCGATCCAGCGGTCGGTGGAAACTTCTTGCAGGATCAAATTCATCGGAAAGAGCACGGCGAGGAAATCGGGGGTTACCGGCTCCATTGTGCCCGGATGCAGCACCGGCTGCGGCGGAACGGGCATATCGGCATTAATGTTGTACCACGCTTTGGGCAAGTCCTTTTCCGACAAAAGGATTTTCGTGTCGTCCATGTTCCTCTCCTCTCTGAGAATTCACATCAGAATTTCATTCGACGGGTACGGCTGCAAAAAATTCACTCTGGGGTCCGGACTCCCCCTTTCTGCGCTCACATCGGTGACGCGCGGGACATGACAATTTTTCGATATGTCGTTTTTATGACGATATGCGGATTATAGAAACAGGTCAGTGAGGATTCCACCTGCGATGGGGTAATTGCATTGGATTGCGTGGGTAGTTCATGCAAGGTACGCGCCTATCTCTTGGTGTGGTGATACATGGGTATCCCACCTATCCGAGTAGTCTGTTGATGCACAGGGCAAAAGCTGGGTATTGAGAACTTTGCTGCCGTTGTTGGACTGCGAGATCAAAGTATTGTGCCTATTGAATTAAATCGCCAAGCGATTTATGATCTATATCAGGGCAGAGAGATTGGCGCATCCAGATCAGCATCGGCGCTTTGTTGCCTTGCCACGGCAACCCTGTATTGCTCAACAGGTTTGCATCAATTTGCTTGCCAACGCACGAGGTAGTGCTGATTAAAGCAGAAAGTGTGCCAAGTGGCAAGTGAGGCCGTGCGGTTCTTTGCGGTGATAGATGTATTTTGGGATATGCAGAGTACAAGTCTCGGGATTGACACGCTGTGCGTTGTGATGTTGGTCAATCCGACGAACTTGAGGGGACAGGATAGATGATCGGAAAACCATCACAGCTTTACAATCTCTCGTTGCGCAATCAGTTCATCCTAGCCATAGGGGCTGTCCTAATTCCGTTTTTGCTCGCGCTGGTGGCAGGACAGTTTTATTTTCGTCCTCTCCTGCTTGGACCATTGCGCCAAGTCGCACAGAATGTGGCTCGAGAACTGCATGCTACCGCACGCCTCCAGAATCTTATTTTGAGAACCCCCATGCCGGTGAACGATTACCTGATCTATGGCGATCCGGCGGAACGCGCGAACTTTGCCCTGCTGAGCCACGAAGTAGATCAAACATTCGAAGATGCCCGCACCGCGCCTTTTGCGCTGGAAGAGGAACGGGCTTTGGTTCAAGAGGCACTGGCAGAATGGCGTCAGGTCAAGCCGCTGGTTGAATCCATCCTGGCGCGTCCCCACCCGATGGGAGATCCGGTGGTGGCACAGGAATTAGAACGTCTCGATGTTCACATTGCGCGGGGCGTGGACCGCCTCGACCAGCTCAACGCCCTGTCTCTCCGCGAAGTGGATGAGCAATTGGCAACTGCTGATGTGGCAGAGCAGCGGAGCGTGCTCTTTATTGCTGGCACCTTCGGGATCGCGTTCGTGGTTGCGCTCACCGCCAGTGCGATGCTGGCATACTCGACTCTGGCGGCAACAAAGGCGCTCATGAAAGGGACAGCCCGGTTTGGCGAAGGGGAGATTTCTTATCGCGTGAGGATGGATCGAAAGGATGAGCTGGGACAGCTGGCTGTAGCGTTCAACGAGATGGCCGGAAAGTTGGAGCGGACAGGGGAAACGCTCCGCCGCTCCAACGAGCTATTGGAAAAAATCTTTTCCACCACCCATTTGATGATCGCCTACCTGGACCTAGAGTTTAATTTCGTCCGCGTCAACCAAGCTTATGCTGCCGCGGATGAACGTTCACCCGAGTTTTTCGTGGGCAAGAATCATTTCGAACTGCATCCTTACGGGCAGAACAAAGCAATTTTCCATCAGGTGGTCGAGAGCGGTAAGCCCTACTATGCCTACACCCGACAGTTTGAATATGCCGAGCATCCTGAACGCGGGGTGACCTATTGGGACTGGAGTCTAGAGCCGGTCAGGCAAGCCGACGGCAAAGTGAGCGGGCTTGTCTTTATGCTGCTTGACGTGACTGCGCGCACCCAAGCCGAGCAAGCCGTCCGGCACAGTGAAGAACGCCTGCGCTCACTCATCGAAAGTTCTGAGGAATGTATTTGTCACATCTCGCTCGACGGGAAAATCCTGAGCATGAATACTGCGGGTTGTGTGCTCTCTGGCTTTGAGCACTGCACAGAAGCGGTTGGGTTGCGCATTGCCGCTAACGTAGTGGAAGGGCAGGATGCCTTGGAAGCGGCGGTTAGCCGGGTGGCGCGGGGCGAGACCGTAACTCTTGAATACTGCTCGGTCAATCGGGCGGGCAAGGAAATCTGGTGGGATTCAAAACTTTCTCCGGTCCGCGATGCGAGCGGCGCAATTGCAGGCATCTTGAGAATTTCGAGAGACATTACCGAGCGCAAACGAATGGAGGCGGCGCTCTATCAAGAGCGCAATCTATTCATTGGGGGCACCACCGTCGTTTTTAAATGGCGAAACGCAGAGGGCTGGCCCGTCGAGTACGTGTCACCCAACGTCGAAAAGCAGTTTGGCTATGCGCCGAAGGAGCTGACTGGCGAATCATTCAAGTACGCGGCGATTGTGCATCCAGATGACCTGGCACGGGTCGCCGAAGAGGTCAACATCTACACCCAAGCGGACGTCGCCTGTTTCGAGCAAGAGTATCGCATCGCGCGGGCAGACGGCGAATATCGGTGGATGTATGATTTTACCGTGCCAGTGAGAAATAGCATAGGCGCGGTCACACATTATCACGGCTATGTGCTGGATATCACCGAGCGCAAGCGCGTGGAGGATGAGCGGGCGCACCTCCTTGTCCGGGTACAGCGCGATGCGGACCAACTCGCGGTGCTGTACGAGACCGCTCGCGCCACCACCGATGTCCTGGACCTCACCCAACTCCTTGAACGTGCGCTACAGTGTATCCTGACCCGCCTACCAGCGGACGCGGCCAGCGTCTATTTGCGCGAGCAAGAGAGCGACCGATTGGTGCTGGCGGCGCAGCGCGGCTTTTCCCCAGAGAACGTAGCGCACTTTGCCGTTCACCACATTGGAGACTCGACGATCACAGGCAAGGCGGCTGCCCAGGGCGAGGCGGTGCTCATCCAAGACATTGCAACCTTTCCCTATGCTCCCAAAGCCCGCCAAATCCTGGAACGGGATGGTATCGTGAGCCACACCGCAGTGCCCTTGCGCCGCGAGGCGCGTGTAATGGGCGTTTTGAATGTGGCATGGCGCGGCCCTCACCGGCTGGATGCCGAAGTTCTCTCGCTGCTAGAGGGTCTAGCCGACATTCTCACCAGCGGCGTGCTCAATGCGCGCTTGCTGCAAGAAACTCGCCGCCGCGCCGAAGAACTCGAAACCCTGGTCCGCGTTTCCTCCGCGCTGCGGGAGGCACAAACCCGCGAACAGATGCTACCCATACTCATCCAGAAAGCGGCTCAAGTTATCGGGAGCACTGTCGGCGCGATCTTTCTCGTGGAATTCGCCGATGGTGAACCATGGGATGCACTTGGCGCGAGCCGCCCAGGGATTCTGGTTGCCCAGGGCTGGTACAAGGCGGGCGACACTCCTGTTATCAACAACGCAGCGGGCAACTTGCATCACCGCCTAGGCGATGGCATCACCGGGCATGTCGCCGCCACCGGTCAGATCTACATCACCCAGGACCTCCAGCAGGACCCGCTCGCGCGCATTCTGCCAGGCGAAATCGAATTTGTGAACATGGTACACAGCCAGATCTCTCTACCGCTCCGCGCCCAGGAGCAAATCATAGGTGTCATGCATGTCGGACTGCCCGGGGAGCACACTTTCACCGAAGACGAGATTCACCTGCTTACAGCCATTGCGGACATGGGTGCGAACGCCCTCCACCGGGCAACCCTGTACGAACAAACCGAACGTGACGCGATTGAGCTGGCGCGAGCTTATGATGCAACATTGGAGGGTTGGTCGCGCGCGCTTGAATTGCGCGATAAAGAAACCCAAGGACACACCCAGCGCGTCACCGAGATGACCTTGAAGCTTGCCCGCGTGATTGGCTTGAGCGAGACCGAACTGGCGCAGCTCCGTCGCGGCGTGCTGTTGCACGACATTGGCAAGATGGGTGTCCCGGACAATATCCTGCTGAAACCGGGCCCGTTCAGCGGCGCAGAGCGGGAGATTATGCGCAAGCACCCGGAATACGCCTATGACATGTTGTTGCCCATCGCCTACCTGCGCCCGGCATTGGATATCCCGTACTGTCATCACGAAAGATGGGACGGCGCCGGTTATCCGCGCGGTTTGAAAGGGGAGCAGATTCCTTTAGGGGCGCGGCTCTTTGCCGTAGTGGATGTCTGGGATGCGTTGCGTTCGGATCGTCCCTATCGCCCAGCTTGGCGCGAAGATAGCGTGCGCGAGTACATCCGCGCGCAATCGGGCAAGCATTTTGATCCCAAGGTAGTGGATGAATTCCTGGAGCTCCTTGACCAGGAAAGATCATTCGTCAATTCGAAAGGATAGTGATTCCCCACATCTTGTTCAAGCGCAGTTGGACTGCGCGTCGCCCTACGGCAGTATGCAATGCGCTTGCATTGCCACTGCCTTTTAACATTTGTGGTAATCACCAGATAGTAGGGCGTTTGCAAAGTCGCTTGACAAGAGGATGTCATCCCTCAATTCCCTCAATACTTCGGGACAAGCCTTCAGCCGTATCCTTCACGTTCGTTCAGGACATGGTTTGGCGAAGATTCGTGTTGATTCGCGTTGGAAAAGTTTCTGTGGTTACACATCCCAAAAGGGATGACCATCTCGAAATGACAATTCACCGGACTTTGCAAAAGCCGTGCCCCAGATAGTGATTCTATTGCAGCAATTCGACAGTTATGCCAAGCTCGCGCATTATGGACTGATTCCCGAATACGCGCCGCTCACCACGAGCGTCACAACCTTACGCCCCGGTTATTGGGAAACACGGCTTGGCAATTTTGATTATCGTCACGTGCAGCCCTCATTTCTGTACGGCTATCAACGCCTCGAGGTGAGTTCCGGGCGATTTGCGTTTGTGGCAACGCCCGAAAAAGCGTTGCTCGACCTCATTTATCTTACGCCGCACGCAGCGGATTCACGCTATTTGAATGAATTGCGACTCCAGAATACAGAGCAGCAGCTACATCTTGAGGTCTTGCAGGATTTCGCCAAGCGAAGTGGTCATCCAAAACTTGTGCGCGCGGCACATGCGCTCGCTGAACGGATTCATCAGGAACGCGGGGAATTTGAAACGGTATAAAGACGCCATAGCAACATGACCGTTTGCGAATTGCAAACGGTCACGCTTTTCGCGCACGCGCGAGTTGCACCCATGAAACTCCATCTTCTCCAAACTGGCACGGTTGAAATCAAACGCGCACAACAAGTGGCCAAAGGCAGCGCGCGACGCATCAACGTTTTTTTGGACACGGCGTACCATCGAAACGATTCTCGATTTTGCGCGCACGACACCGACAATTTATTTGCCGTCGCATGACTCTGACAATCCGCGCCGTTTGGCGCAGCGCGAAATAATTTCCCTTCCGGTTACGCGGTGAAACTCATGCTCGAGTTGGTTTTCCAAATTGGGATTCACACCACAGCATTTGTCGCGGGTGCGGTGATCGTCGTCGGCGCCATCTATTCTGCCGTCGAAACGTTCGTGCTGCCGCGCAGCGCAAAGGATGTGCTGACGCGCTTTGTGTTTCGTCGCGTGCGTTCGGTTTTTGCCTTGTTCACGCGCAATGCACGCACGTACGCGGAACGCGACCGCGCGATGGCTTTTTTCGCGCCGGTCGGTTTACTGGCGCTGCCTCCGGTGTGGATTTTTTTGGTAACACTGGGGTACACGTTAATGTTCTGGGCAATCGGATACGGCGACTGGGAAAAGGCGCTCGAGGTCAGCGGTTCTTCGATCTTGACGCTCGGCTTTGTGCTTGTGAACACGCTGCCGGGATACCTGCTGGCGTTCAGCGAAGCGCTGACGGGTTTGATTTTGATTGCACTGTTGATTGCCTACTTGCCGACGATCTATGCCACGTTTCAACGCCGCGAGCAAATGGTGAATCTGCTCGAGGTGCGCGCCGGTTCGCCGCCGACCGCGTGGGAAATGCTGGCGCGTTATCAGCGCATTCATGGGCTGGATCGTTTGACCGAACAATGGCGCGCGTGGGAACTGTGGTTTGCGGATGTGGAAGAAAGCCACACTTCAATTTTCGCCGTCGTTTTTTTTCGCTCGCAGCAGCCCGAACGTTCCTGGATTACGGCGGCAGGCGCGATTTTGGATGCCGCCGCCATGGCGCGTTCCGTGCTCGATATTGAGCGTGATCCGCAAGCCGATTTGTGCATTCGAGCGGGATACATTGCGCTGCGTCGCATCTGCGATTTTTTCCGCATCCCGTATAATGAGAATCCCAAGCCCGACGATCCAATCAGTATTGCGCGTACAGAATTTGACAAGGTGTGCGCTGATTTACAGACGCAAGGCGTGCCGCTGAAAGCCGACCGCGCGCAAGCGTGGCGTGACTATGCGGGCTGGCGCGTAAATTATGACGTGCCGCTGCTGGAATTGTGCGCGTTGACGATGGCGCCCTACGCGCCGCGGTCGTCGGATCGGTCCACGCGTTGGTCGAAAGTCCAAAATCCGCCGCACGGGATCCGCCGACCAGCGGAGTAATAAAGGAGGAACAAATATGGAACGCGAATTTATCAATCCCGCTGGGATTGCCAAACCGACCGGTTATACGCACGTCGTCGCCGCGCACGGCGGCAAATTGGTTCTAATTTCAGGCCAAATCGGCGTTGATCCACAAGGGAAGCTCCAAGAAGGATTACGCGCGCAAACGGTGCAGGTTTTTGAAAATTTGAAAACCGCGCTCGCGGCGGTGGGCGCGACGTTTGACGATCTACTCAAGGTAACTTATTTCATCGCCAATTACAAACCGGAAGACCGGGCGACCCTCGTCGAAATTCGCGCCCAGTATTTCAACGCACAACAGCCGCCCGCGAGCACGCTCGTCGGCGTTCAAGCGCTGGCATTTCCGGGATTGTTGATCGAGATCGAAGCGGTGGCGATGATTGATTAGAGACTAGCGGTTGGAGGTTGGAAGGACGATCCGAACCTTTCCCCGCCACCCGTCACCCGTCACTTTTCTCTCTCCCATGTCCTATCTTCTCGGCATTGACGTCAGCACGACCGCGACCAAGGCCTTGGTGATTGACGAACGCGGCGAAATGATCGCTGCGGCGAGCGATCCATACGATTTCGTGACGCCGCGCCCGTTGTGGGCGGAGCAAAATCCTGCCGATTGGTGGCGCGCGTGCGTGAGTGTCATCCGCCGCGTGTTGGAAAAAATTCCCGCGCGCGACATTGCGGGCATCGGGCTGACGGGACAGATGCACGGGCTGGTTTTGCTGGACGCCGACGGTAACGTGCTGCGTCCGTGCATTCTATGGAACGACCAACGCACCGGAAAACAATGCGACGAAATCACGCAGCGCGCGGGCGGCGCAAAAAATCTTTTGCAAATGATCGGCAATCCCGCATTGCCCGGTTTTACCGCGCCGAAAATTTTGTGGGTGCGCGAAAACGAACCCGCAGTGTACGCACGCGCGGCACATGTTTTACTGCCCAAGGATTATTTGCGTTACAAACTCACGGGCGCGTACGCGACCGAAGTGAGCGACGCGTCAGGCACGGCGCTGCTCGACGTGGCAAAACGCAACTGGTCGGATGAATTGCTGCATGCGTTGGAGGTTCCGCGCGCGTGGCTGCCCGATGTCCATGAATCGCCGGTCGTCAGCGCGAAAATTTCGGCAAGCGCAGCCAATGAGACCGGATTGCTGCAAGGCACGCCCGTCGTCGGAGGGGGGGGAGATCAAGCCGCGCAGGCGGTTGGCGCGGGCATTGTGCAACAAGGCATTGTCAGCGCGACGCTCGGCACATCGGGCGTTGTGTTTGCCTCGTCCGATGCGTACCGTTTAGAGCCGAATGGTTTGCTGCACGCGTTTTGTCATGCCGTGCCCGGCAAATGGCATTGGATGGGCGTAATGCTTTCGGCGGCAGGATCGTTTCGTTGGTTCCGCGATGCGTTGGGTGAAGAAGAGAAACGAGTATCGAGAGAAGAAAAACGAGACGCGTACGATATTCTCACGGCGGAGGCAGCAAAGGCGCCCGCGGGCAGCGAAGGTCTGATTTTTTTGCCGTATCTTACAGGCGAGCGCACGCCGTATCCGGATCCCGATGCACGCGGGGTGTATTTTGGAATTACACTGCGGCACGGGAAACCGCATTTCGTACGCGCGACGTTGGAAGGCGTGGCGTACGGTTTGCGCGATTCTTTGGAATTGCTGCGTGCGTTGGGCTTGAATATCACACAGGTGCGCGCGTCGGGCGGTGGAGCGCGCAGCCCGTTGTGGCGGCAGATTCTTGCGGATGTGTTTCATTCTGAAATCGCGTTAGTCAATATCACCGAGGGCGCGGCGTACGGCGCAGCATTGCTCGCGGGCGTTGGCGCAGGCGTCTATGCTTCGGTCGCGGACGCGTGCGCGCAAACGATTCGCGTTACCGATTCGGTGATGCCAAGCCGGGACGCGCCGGTGTACGACGAATATTATCAAGTGTATCGTGCGTTGTATCCCGCGTTAAAGGAACAATTCCAAGCGGTTGGCGCGATTACGGCGCGGCATGTATAATACAGCAAGTGAGGTGTACGTATGGCGATACAAACATTCCCTGCCGTGCCGACTACTGACGTGGAACGCGAACCGCCGCCGCCCCTGGAAAATGGCGACCACTTGACGGCTGCCGAATTTTGGGAGCGCTATGTGGCGACGCCGGAAGACATTCACGCAGAGCTCATTGAAGGAGTTGTTTTTATGGCGTCACCGATTCGTGTTAAACGGCATAGTCATCCGAGTGGTGTAATTGTAGGATGGTTATCGGTGTATGAAGCCGCGACGCCTCTGGTGCAGAGCAGCAGCGCCGGAACTGTGCGCTTGGATGCAGATAACACGGTTGAACCCGATGCGTTTCTGCGAATCGAAGCTACTGCTGGCGGTCAATCGCGTATTGGCGACGATGATTATCTTGACGGCGCACCCGAGTTGGTTGTGGAAATCGCTGCCAGCACCGTCTCGCGGGATCTGCACGAAAAAAAGCGCGCCTACCGCCGCAACGGGGTACAAGAATACATCGTTTGGCGCACCCGAGACCGAGCGCTCGATTGGTTTCGCTTGCGCGCGGGCAGGTATGAACGCATCGAACCAGATGCGGACGGAATCATTCACAGCGAGGTGTTTCCGGGCTTGTGGCTGGCGGCGGACAAGTTGTTGAACGGGGATTTGGCGGGCGTACTGGCGGAATTACAAAAAGGGCTTGCGACGCCGGAACATGCCGCGTTCGTCGCGAAACTCGCGCGCCGGGCATAAGTGGTTTGCGTAAGGAGGTTGTATGTCTATCAAAACGATACCACAGTTCGAAACGACGCGCACTCCACGCGAACGGATTCCTCCATTGGCAAATGGGGATCATCTGTCGCTGTGGGAATTTGAACAACGTTACGCGGCGATGCCGGAAAAGGTCATAGCAGAACTCGTCGAAGGAGTCGTCTATATGTCGTCACCTGTCACGCTCGATCATGGCAACCCACACGCGCTCATCATTACTTGGCTGGGTGTATACTCCGCAACCTGTATGCAGATTGAAATCGCGGACAATACCAGCGTGCGTTTGGATTTGGACAATGAAGTACAACCGGATGCGCTGCTGCGCTTCAAGAAACAATCCGGTGGGCAGTCCGGCGAAACAAAGGCGCGCTTTGTGCAAGGCGCGCCCGAATTGGTTGTCGAAGTTGCCGTATCCAGCGCATCGTTTGACTTGCACGAAAAGATGAATGTGTATCGGCGCAATGGCGTCATGGAATATATTGTTTGGCAGGTCTTGAGCGAACGGCTGGATTGGTTTCGTTTGCGCGAAGGAAAATACGAACGCGTCGAGCCGGACGCGCAAGGCATGATTCGCAGCGAGGTATTTCCGGGCTTGTGGCTGGCGGTGGACAAATTGTTGAACGGCGATTTGGCGGGCGTACTGGCGGAACTGCAAAAAGGGATTGCGACGCCGGAACACGCCGCGTTCGTCGCGAAACTCGCAACGCAGTAGTAATCGGAGCCAGCACGCTCCGATTTTTTTGTGACAGCGAATAAATTCGTTATTCATGTTACGCAGGGGAAAACCGAATCGACAGGAATAACAGGATTTACAGGATTGGGGCGATGTAATCCATCGCAATAATCCTGTAAATTGCGATGGTTACATCGCATTAATCCTGTCAAAACAGGATTGTTTGTGAGCAAAGTGCGTAACGCGAGTTCGTTACTGCAATTTTTTTGGAGAGCATCAACGTGAGCGAAACAGCACACCTTGTCATTTGCGGCGCGGGCATCGCGGGCGTGAGCGCGGCGTATCATCTGGCGGCGCGGCGCGGCGTGAAAAATATCGTGTTGATTGAGGAACGCGCGCCGCTGACCTTGACCAGCGACAAATCCACCGAATGTTATCGGAACTGGTGGCCCGGTCCGGGCAACGCGATGGTTCGGTTCATGAATCGCAGCATTGATATTCTAGAAGAGCTCGCGCGCGAGAGTGATAACGCGTTTCAGCTCAATCGGCGCGGCTATGTCTACGCCACCGCCGATCCCGCGCGGATTGACGACTTGAAACGCGCGGGGCAAGAAGCGGCGGAACTCGGCGCGGGTGAAATGCGCGTGCATCCCGGTCCCGGCGCATATCGCCCGCTCGCAGCGGAAGGTTTCGAGCATCAGCCCGTTGGTTCGGATTTGCTGCTCGACCCCGCGCTGATTCAAACCCATTTTCCGTACCTGTCCCCAAAAATTGTCGCCCTCATTCACGCGCGACGCTGCGGCTATTTCAGCGCGCAAACGTACGGCATGTACATGCTCGAACGCGCGCGCGAATGCGGTGTGCGGCTCGTCAACGCGCGTGTCGAAAAAATTGATACGTACGGCGGACGCGTGGGCGCGGTGCATTTGAGCAATGGTTCTAAAATCGAAACCGAGCTGGTCGTGAACGCGGGTGGCCCCTTCATCGGTGAAATCGGAAAAATGATGGACTTGGATTTGCCGGTCTATTCGGAACTGCACACCAAAGTTATTTTGCGCGATGATTTGCGGGTCACGCCGCGCAACACACCGCTTTTGATTTTCATTGACCCGCAGTACTTGCCCTGGTCGGACGAGGAATGCGAACTGTTTGTGCAAGACACGGAGACGCGCTGGCTGCTGCGAGAACTCCCGCCGGGCGTACACGGGCGCTCCGAAGGCGGCGCGTCAAGCCCGTACTTTTTAATGCAGTGGACGATTCACCTCGATCCCGTCACACCGCAATTTCCGATTCCACTCGACCCGCAGTTTCCCGAAATCGCATTGCGCGCCCTGTCTACGCTGCTGCCGGGATTGGAGCGATATTTCGGCAGATTGCCCTCACTTGTGATGGACGGCGGATACTATACCAAGACACGCGAGAATCGCCCGCTCGTCGGACCGCTGCCCGTGCAAGGCGCATACATCATCGGCGCGCTGTCGGGCTTTGGCATGATGGCGTCCGCTGCGGCGGGGGATTTGCTCGCCGCGCACATCGTCGGGGAAAAATTACCGGACTATGCGCCCGCGTTCCTGTTGTCGCGGTACGACGACCCGGCGTATCAAAAATTATTGGCGAGTTGGGATCAGAGCGGACAGATTTGAGACCACTCATTGAATGGAATTCAACGTCTGAACAAAGCGCGGAAAAAAGCAATGCGAGACCCGCGCACATTTTGCGTCTGCTTTGTTTCTTCCAATGCTTTGTTTTGCCGTCGAATTCGATTCGATGGTCACGCGCGGCAAATCTGTGCGATAATATCGCAAAGGAGATGTGGGATTTGTATATGAGGAGAGTGCGATATGAGCGAGAAAAAGAGAATAGTTCAGCAAACTGAATATCCTCACATCGTCAAGGTGGCAGGCGTTCTGGGCGGAGAGGCGATTATCGAAGGCACCCGCATTGCCGTCTGGCATATCGTGGGCTATTACTACAAAGTTGGAATGTCTATTGAGGATATTTTAGCCGAATGGGACTATTTGAATCCAGCGGCAATCTTTAGCGCGCTTGCGTATTATCACGACCACAGAGAGGAGATTGACCGCGTGCGTGACGAAAACAGTTACGAACGCTGGTTAGAAAAATACGGCACCCATGCCCCCGCCTAAACTCCATCTCAACGAACACATGTCGTGGCATCTCCTCACCAAAACTCACCGCCCCGCGCGCCCCAATTTCTGCTATAATTCTCTCGCATGATGATTTGAATTCTTGCATGGGAGTCTAACGCAATGTCCCCCATCTCACACTCATGACGACGCATTTGGTTTTTCGATAGATTGCTTGTTCCGGGCAGTCAGTATCTGGAAATGAAAATGACACCCGCGGTCTGACGCGCGCGCGCGTGGACCGCGTTTTTTATTTGGCGAGATGATAGGGTAAAGGAAAATGCTCATGGCGACACTGAAAATCGAACCCGCGCAAGACGGCAAAGTGTGGGTCGCCCTGACCCACTTTGGCGAAACGGAATTGGCGGCATTGAAAAAATTTTCGGGCGCGCGCGGGAATGCAGATTTTTCCACGCAGCACTACGCGTGAAAAATCGCATTCCAAGAATCCCGAGCGCAAACAGTGGTCGCTGCCCGATACGCCCGCGACGCGCGACGCGCTCGCTGAACTCGTTGCGCTGCCGCCTGCGCCGCCGCCGCCAATGTTGGCGGTGAAACCCAAGCAAGGCGATACGCCTGCGCGTAAACCCCAGCATCGCTACGTTGCGGGCAAAGACAAACCCCTCACGATAAATCCGCCGCATCCCTTTATCAAAGCAGTGGATGATGAACTGGTGCTGCGCGGAATGGCTTATGGTACGCGCAAGTCGTATGGACAGCACTTGCGAAATTATTTTGATTGGCTTCGGGAAAAACAAATCGCGCCGGAGCAAGCGACACGCGAACAGATACGCGAATATCTAGTGCAGTTGGCGCAAAGCGGCACCGTCTCGGCGGCGTATTGTCGCGGCGCGCGGTCGGCGCTAATTTTCCTGTACGACCACGCGCTCAAGCAGCGCGGCAAGGTGGGTGATCTGCCGCGCATGAAACGACCGCAACAACTGCCGGTCGTGTTGAGTCGCGAAGAGGTCGCAAAACTTTTGAAAGTGACCTATAATTTGAAACACAAGGCGCTCTTGATGACGGCGTATTCGGCGGGCTTGCGCGTGGGGGAAGTTGTACGGTTAAAGGTGAATGAGATTGACAGCAAGCGCATGCAGATTCGAGTCACAGCGGGAAAAGGCGCGAAAGATCGCTATACGCTGTTGGCGGAAACGACCTTAAAGATTTTGCGCGAATATTTTCGCGCGTACAAGCCAAAGGATTGGTTGTTTCCGGGCGGAGAGCGCGACGATCATCTCGCCGAGAGTTCAGCCGAACGAGTTTTCAAAGATTCGCTGAAAAAAGCCGGGCTTGCAAAACCAGCGACGTTCCATACCTTGCGCCATTCCTTCGCCACGCACCTGTTGGAAGATGGCGTAGATATGCGGTACATTCAAGAATTGCTGGGACACGGCAATATCCGCACAACGGAACGCTATACGCACGTTAGCGAAAGCGCGCTGGGGCGAATCAAAAGCCCGGTGGACAAGTTGACGTTATAGGAGGCGTAATGGACACATCATAGCCAAAGCGTGGATTCCCACCACCGGGTGCTGGGAATCCACCCAAATTGGTATGCTTCCCAGCACAGGGCTGGGAAACCACTAGTTTGGCGACATTGCTCTTCCCAAGACAATGAGGCATCATAGATGAAAGTCACTGGAATCATTTGGCTACGAAACGTCGTTGACAAACTCCAATGGAAGCACAACGTTACAACCGACGAGGTAGAAGAAGTATTCAATCGTTCGCCTCGCTATCGTTTCATCGAGACTGGCGACGTTGAAGGTGAAGACCTCTACGCGGCACTCGGTCAGACTGAGTCTGGGCGTTACTTGGTTGTCTACTTTGTTCACAAGGCAACGGGTGAAGCATTGATTGTGAGTGCCAGAGAAATGACGAAAAAGGAAAGGAGAACCTATGGCAAGAAGTAAAGTGAAACGTGACCCGATTCCGAAGCACTTTAAGAACGTTGAAGAAGCATCCGAGTTCTGGGACAGCCACGATTTGGCTGACTACTGGGACTTGACCAGAGAAGCGCACTTTGAAGTAGCTATCCAGCGGCGCGTGTTTCTAACGGCGTTAGAGCCAACACTGGCGAAGACACTGACGACGCTCGCGCATAAGCAAGGTGTATCCACCGAAACCCTTATCAACGTGTGGTTAACCGAGAAAGCAAAAGAAGCCGCATAGCAGATATAGACATTCAACTTCGCCAAACATACAGAGGTTGGCGACGTGCGTTCAGCATGTCCGCCAACCGAGTGATCCACGAAGGACACAAAGCACACGAAGAATCTTGGTGCCCTTCGTGTCCTTCGTGGATCGCCAAGCCGTGCGACGTGCGAGCGAATGCGAGCATGAACGCACGGCGTATGTTCGGCGGCGTTGCGAGCGAATGCGAGCAATGTTCGCCCGAACACACGCAGGGCGCAATGCGGCGCGCGAGATTGTCTTGCCCTGCGACACTGAATTGCGCCGCATTGCGCCCTGCTACGGCGTTCCCCGTCATCCCCTTCGCGCGGAGGTTGCCTGCGACAAGACCATGCGATAGAATATCGCAAAGGAGCAAACTAATTTTCTTTCGCGGGAAAGAGGAAGAACTATGATGACTTGGGACTATCGCGTCTTTCGTGAAGAGGATGGGGCGTATGTGATTCGGGAAGTATTCTACGATGACGATAATTCGATTGTGGCTTGCACGGAATCCGCAGTCGAACCGATGGGCGAGTCGCTGCAGGAACTGGCAAGGGATATTGACTCTTTCAAAGCGGCGTTGAAATTGCCCGTTCTGACACTTGCCGACATACCGAGCCGTCCACGCAAGAGACGAAACAGAGACCGAAGCAAAAACTTGACCAGCGAACAGGTGCGCGTAGAATTTGGGTTAGACAAGCAGTCAAGCAAGCATCAACGTTTGCACACCAAAAATGGCAAAAAGAAAATCATTGCAGCGGGCAAGTAAAAGGTCAATGTTCTGCTCGCGAACTTGGTTCGCAACGAACTTGGTTCGCAACGAATTCAATTCTATGGCGTGGAACTCCCGCGCGCGGCGCGGCGTCCTTATTTTGCGTCGCGTGACTTGAGTGTATAATACGCTCAACTACGCAGAACGATGCAGAGCGGCGGGGAAGCTGGCCCGCCGCTTTTTTGTGGCATCATGCACGATACGCTGTGGCGCATAATATTTTTGTGCGCCCTACGCGCTAGGCACATCCCCAGACAATTTCCCCAACTGCTCCGGTTCGATGTGCCGTACCATTTCCATTTTCAATAGGAGGTTAGATCGTGAATTTCAAACACGCTTATTTCGCGCTGGCATTCTTGGTAGTCCTCGGACTGACCTTTGCCGGTGCGCCCTATGTGCTCGCGCAAGGGAATGCGCAAACCGCCGTGTGCGCGGAAACCTATACGGTTGTCGCAGGCGACACGCTCGGCTCGATTGCGCTCAAGTTTTTGGGCAGCAACGGCTTGTATCAGCAAATCGCCGACGCGACGAACGCCGCTGCCAAGACCGACCCGAGCTTTGCCACCATCAGCGACCCGAACGTCATCGAGGTCGGGTGGAAATTGTGCATCCCCGCCAAGAGCGCGACCGCCCCGACGCAGCCCACTTCTGCCGGAGCGGCTGCTGGTTTGTACACCCAAACCGGACCAGCCGCAGATGCCAGCTATTTAGTGTTTTTGTTGACGCTCGATCCGAACGGCGGGATGGTGCGCACCATGAGCTATCTCGGCAAAGAGAACTTTTCGGCCAAGGGCACATGGAAACAAACCGGCAGCACGGTAACGATTACATTTACCGAAGACGCTGGAAAACCGTCCACGTCGGTTGTGGTGTTCAAGGTGGAGGGTGACAAACTCATCACCACGCAGGACGACAGCAAAGAATTTGGCAATGTCGGATTTACGTTGACCAAGACGCCCGCCGATGTGGTCAACCTCGCGGGAGTTTACAATGTCACCCTGACCGCTGCCGATTCTACCGAACGATTCATCGGTTTGACGCTGCCGCCCGATGGCACGGTGTTGTGGATTGAGAATGTGACGGGCAAAGATTCCGTCCAGAAGACGGGAACGTGGCAAGCCGCCGGAACCAAAGCGACGGTGAATCTCACCAAGCAAGGCGGCCAAGCCATTCAAGAAAGTTTCGTCTTGGAATTGCAAGGCACAAAACTGGTCGCGACGGAATTCAACAAAGAGGCGTGGCCCAATGGTTTGACGCTCAACCGCGTGCAAAACATCGGTGCGACCACGGCGACGGCGCCGGTCACCGCGCCTGCGCCGCAACCCGCGCCTGCCGTTGCACCGCTGACGCTCGCGCAATTGGGCAATGCCACCTTCAACGTTCAGGATGCGCCGGGCGGCAAAGTGACATTAAAAGACGGCAAAGCCGAAATGGAAATCACGCCGGGCAGCGCGTCGAAATATACCGCGCAGCTTGCCGAACCCGTCGCGAACGGCGCGTTGAATGCGAAACCGTACGCGGCAGCCGTGCTCATTACGAGCAGCGGCGGCAGTGGTTCGTTCTACAACCTCGCCGTTGCGCCGAATGACAATGGCAAACCCGGCGTAGGTTTGACGACTCTGCTGGGCGACCGCATCAAGGTGCAAACAATTGCGTTTGAAAATAATGTCGTCAAGGTCAATTACCTCGACCGCAAACCCGAAGAATCCTTTGCCACCGAGCCGTCGGTGCCTGTGACAAAAACGTTCACGGTGAATGCAGCCGGGGCGTTGGTCGAAGGACAACCGGGCGCGGCGACGAGTAACCTTGGCACAGGGACCGGTTTTGTCGGTACCTTCCTGGCGTCCGCGCCCGCTGCCGATGCGTCCGCGCTGCTCAAGACACTGCTGCTCGCCCAGGACGGTACGGCTACTCTCAACAACAACTATGTGGGCAAGGGCGTTGTCGTCGAGACGGGCACGTGGGCGCAAACGAGCGAAAACACCGCCGACGTTACGTTCACCAAAATGGATGACCGCAACATTCAAGACGCACTCACGTTCCAGTTGACCAACAACACGCTGACCGCGATCAAGTGGGATCAGAGTATCTATGGTGAAAATCCGCCGACTTTTGAACGCGCGACCGCCAATGTCACCGGCACGGTCACGTACGTGCAAAAGATTTCCGTGCCCGATAACACCGTCGTCGAAGTCTATCTCGTAGACGCGTCGAAATCAGACGCGCCGTACACGTACCTCAGCGGCGCATCGTTCACGAGCCACGGCAGTCAAGCTCCCTTTGCCTATGCAGTTCCGTATGCCGGTGCGCAGATCAACCCGAGCGGCAATTACTTGCTCATCGCGTTCATCTCCGCCGATGGCAAGTTGCTGTTCAAAAACAGCAACGGCGTCAAGGTCTTGACCGGCGGCGCGCCTTCCGCCAACGTCGAAATCGTCGTCGAACCGCCCGCACCCTAAACGGCGCTTCACAAACACGCCATTCGTCCTTGTGACGGGTGGCGTGTTTTGTTTTATTCCGAGTAGCTAAATTTGCTTTACATCGGCAACCGCGAATCTGCGCGAATCTGCGCGAATAAGAACAAAACATTAGCGTAGATTCGTCGCGCGGAGTTCGCGCAAAGATTCGCGGTTTCTAAGCGATTTGTTTCTGACCTGCTTGCAACGGCGCTTCACAAACACGCCATTCGTCCTTGTGACGGGTGGCGTGTTTTGTTTTATTCCGAGTAGCTAAAATTGCTTTACATCGGCAACCGCGAATCTGCGCGAATCTGCGCGAATAAGAACAAAACATTAGCGTAGATTAGCGTAGATTCGCGGTTTCTAAGCGATTTGTTTCTGACCTGCTTGCTAGGTATCTTTGGTGAGATGGAATAGTTCACTGCGTACAAGTCGTGATAAAATCCATCCGTATGGACGTTGACCACTGGAATCACACACCGCGCATCCCAAATTGCAGCTCGCGGATCGTTCCAAGCGACGCGGCACACGCGATATGCGATACGCGTATCTCCGGAGGTTATTGTGAAACGCACTCTGCGTCTCTCTTTGATGCTGGCACTGGTTTTGGGCGCGGTTGCAATTCTGACGCCTCTGGGCTTGGCTGCGCCGCTCCAGCAAGACAGCACGACTCCAATTGTCATTATTGATCGTCCGCCGAGCAATGCGGAGTACGACGAAGGCGCGACGGTCACGGTTGAATCTACCTCTGCCGCCGCGGTCGGCATCGTCCAAGTGGATTTGTATGTGGACGGCAAGTTGGCGGATTCCGATTTGACGCCCAACAATCAGCCGCAATTCCAATTCAAAGTTTTGCAAACGTGGACGGCGCAGGGCGCGGGAAAACACACGCTCACCGTGCGCGCGACCGACAGTGAAAATCAAACCGGCGAAGCGTCCGTCATCATTATCGTGCGCGGGCGAACGCCAACGCCGACGGCTACGCCGACGACCACGCCCGTTGCACCCACGCCCACATCATCGCCCGAGCAATGCACGCTGAACGCGCGTTTCATTTCGGATGTGACGATCCCCGACTATACGCTCATCACCCCCGGCGCGACCTTTACAAAAATTTGGGCGCTGCAAAACAACGGCATGTGCGCGTGGGGTGTCGGCTATAACGCGGTCTTTGTGAGCGGGGAACGTATGGCAGGCGCATCCCCCTCGCCGCTTCCTTCCGCGCAGCCGGGACAAACCATCAACATCGCGATCAATTTTGTCGCGCCCACCGTGCCCGGTCTGCACAAGAGCGTGTGGCAGTTGCAAACACCGCAGGGTGTGAACTTTGGTGTACCGTTTTATGTATTGATTCAAGTGCCCGGTGCGCCAACGCCCACACCGGTTCCGCCGACGCCGACGCCGCAAGGGTGTCAGGGCGCGCCGCAAATCACCTCGTTCACCACGAACAAAAGCGCGCTCAATCAAGGCAACCACGCGGTGTTGAGCTGGGGACCCGTTTACAACGCCGATTACGTGGCGCTCGAGTCACCGCAAGGCAGCGGCGGCATCGCCACGCCCGGGCAACAACAAGTCAATCCGACGGCGACGACGACCTATACGCTGGCTGCGTACTGTAACGGTTATCGCGTTCAACGACAGGTTACAATTTTTGTGCAAAGCAAACCGACCCCGACACCGCAGCCAAATCGAATCCACAGCGTCGAAGCCAAGCGGCAGGACAACACGATCACGATCACGGTGAATTATTATTGGAACGGCGATGCGTCACCCGCCAACATGACCGGGGTCGGCTTACAGAACGGTACGCCAAAAACGAATACAGACAGCCGCGCCATTATTTCGGGATTTGTGAAATTCGTGATCCTGACGGTTCAAGGCGGCAACAAGATCAACGGGGTGAGTGTCTGTATGGTCGGACACGGCGGAATTGATCTGGCTTGCAGTAATGCGCCAGTGAAATAAAAACGAACGACAACCTATACCCAATTGTTTTAGAAAGGACCACTATGTTTCACTCTGCGATGCTGCGTGTCCTTGCGGTTTTGTTCTCGACCGCGCTATTTTTTGGTTTCGTGGCGGCGGCCGCGGCGGCGGGGATGTGGGTCTCGCCCGGCAGCGGTGATTACGACACGACCTATACGGCGTACGCCAGCGGTTTTATTCCCGGCGAGCATGTGGATACGTGGGTGAACAAGCCGTATCAGTGGCGCGTCGGGCAGGGCGAGTATGTTGCCGACGCCAACGGCAAAATTGAATTTGAGTTTCGCCCCGATGTGACATGGGGCACCGGCGGATTTTTTGCCAGCGCGCGCGGTCTGAAAAGCGGGCGCGAATACACCGCGTCGTTTTCTATCGGGGGCGGCGGCTTTCCGCTCGCGCCGTGCGCGTGTCGCGGCGTCCTGCTCGGCAATCCGGGCGGCGCGGCGGTGAATTACAACGCGCAGGGATATGGTTCGAGTGAAATCGTCGTCGTCTACATGACCGACCCGGCGGCGCAAATTCATCGGCTGCCCAACGCGCAAGCCGACCCGTGGGGCAATCTCGCCTTTCCGGTCTATCTTTCCCAAGAATCGCTGTACGGTCCGTACCTGTTCACCGCGCGCGGTTTGACGACAGGGCGGGAATCGTACAACACTCTCACCTTTTGGGGCGGCATTTTCAATCATCGCTCCAGCAATCCGATCAGTTTTGCTACGCCCGCGTTTACCGTGCAGGGCGGCGGTTTCACGCCCAAGGAAAACGTCGCGGTGCGTTTGACGTATCCGAACAACACGACGAAATTGCTGACGACGCTTCAAGCCGGTGATGACGGCGCGATCCATTACACCTGGATTGTCATTCCCGGATCGCCATTCGGAATCTATGCGGTGAGCGCGACCGGCGCGATCAGCGGCAATACCGCGAACGCGCGTTATCACTGGGACGGTGTTGTAACGCCCAATCCGTAGAGGAGACAAGCGACGGCTCGGAAAGCGGATAAACGGATACGGCGACGCGCGTGTCCGCGTATCCGCTTTTTTTATCCGCCGTTTTTCCTGCTTGAAATTCCGCGTGTCTGATGTATCATCATTAGGCAGGTCTACGTTGTGGCGCTGTCCCAGTGAGCTGCTCATGCGCAAGATAACCAAGTTTTTTCAGTTGTATCCGGAGCCGCTGCGTGATTTGGGCATTGTCGTGCTCGTCGCGCTGACTGCGTTCGTGCTGGCCTATCTCACCGGGTTCGCGGAAATGCCGCTGCGTTCGTTCGTACAAGACCTGCAACTGCTTCCGCTGCGCGGCGGATTGTTCGTTCTGGCTGCGGCGATTCTATTTGGGATTGCGGTTTTTGCGGTGCGCCGCTGGCGTCAAGTTGCACGCGCAGAGCAACAAATCCGCGAAATGGTCGAGAACGCCCCCGTCGGTGTTTTTCTGTGTACACCCGAGGGGCGTTTTTTGATGGCAAACTCGACGCTGGTCAAAATATTGGGCTATGCCTCGGCGGAAGAACTACTTGCAGCCGCGCGCCACACCGCGCAAGACATTTTTGTGGACCCCGCCAAGTTCGGCGAGCTCGTGCGTCAGTTCGACACGACGGATGTCGTGCAAAATTTTCAAACACAGCTCATCCGCTGTGACGGCGCGCATATATGGTGCTTGTGCCATGTGCGGGCGGTGCGCGATGCGCGCGGCGCGCTGTCTTTTTTGCAAGGCGATCTGCGCGATATAACGGCGAGCAAGGAATCTGAAATTGCGTATCGCAATCTGGTGGATCACTCGTTGGAAGGCATTTCGATTTTCCAAAACGGGCGATATGTCTTGGCGAATCGCGCCGCGTCCGAACTGTTTGGGTGCACACCGCAAGAACTCTTGGCATTGACGCCGGAACAAACTCTGGCGCTCGTCCATCCCGATGATCGCGCAGCGGTTTTTCAACACGTGCAAGATCGTTTGGCAGGCAAAAATATCCCCGCCCGTTTTATCTTTCAGATTGTGCGCAACGATGGCACACCGCGCTGGTTGGAAGCCAATGCAAGTTTGATCGAATATCACGGCGCGCCGGCGATTCTGTTCTTGTCTGTGGATGTGACCGAACGCAAGCACGCGCAAGACGAAATGCAAGTAAATCTGTTGCGCACGAGTATCTTGCAAGACTTGAGCATTGCGTTGGTCCGCGCGGGCGCCGATTTGGAGGCGGTCGCCAATGGTGTGGCGCGCGTCGCCGCGGGCGCGTTAGGCGACGCGGCAGTCGTCGCGTTGGTCTCGGAGGATGGCGCGACGCTGGCGCCGACGGCGTTTGGCGCGTTGCAGCCGGAGCGTCAAGCATTCCTCGAAGCCGCACTCAAGGGCGCGCGCTTGCCGGTCGCGCATTCGATCTTGGAACGCCTCGTCGCCCATGGCGAAGCGCTCTGGCTGCCCACGCTGGATGCAGAGATGTTGGCGCGCTGGCAAGCATCACCCTACCGCGACTATATCCAACGGTTTGGCATGGCGAGCTATCTCGGCGCGCCGATTTGTCATGCGGGGCGCGTGCTTGGAACTTTGGAGGTTCTGCGCGCACGCGGCGGCGCCGCGTATACCGCCGACGACCAACTCTTGCTGCAGGGGCTTGCCGATCGCAGCGCGCCAGTCATTGTCAAGGCGCAATTGGTCAACCAAGCGCAAACCGAATTGAATGCGCCGCCGCAAGCGCAGCCCACCGGCTCTGCCGCGCCCCTCCCGGCGCAAGCGCTGGCGAGTCAGGCAGCGGCATGGCAAGCGCGCCGCGACGCCAAAGCCGCAGAACAGGTGCAGCGCGCGTTTGCCGAAGCGCTGCGCGATGCTGCCGCGTTATTGAATCGCGCGGCGGAATACGACCAAGTCTTGGAGGGCATTCTCGAAACGGTCGCACGCATTGTCCCCTATGAAACTGCCACCGTGTATTTACGTGAGCGCGAACAACTGCGGGTCGCGCGGGCGCGCGGTTTCGACCAGTATGGCTTGGGCGAATGGATCGAGGACTTTACGCTGCCGTTGGCGCTGCCGAAATTTCAAACGCTCGTGAAATCGGGAACGCCGCTCGTCATCCCCGACACCGCCGCGTATGACGAATGGTTTCTCGTCCCCGAGACCCGCTGGATTCGCTCGCACATTGCTGTCCCCATTCGTGTCGGCGCGGAAACGGTCGGAATGATTTGTTTGGACAGCGCCACGCCGGGGGAATATCAGGCGGAACACGGCGCACGCTTGACTGCCTTTGCCGACCTTGCGGCTGCGGCGTTGCACAACGCCGAACTGTTGCAGCAAACCGAACGGCGCGCGCAGCAATTGTCGTTGTTGTATGACGTCGGGCTGACCTTGAATCGCGTATTGGATGCGCGCACGCAGCTGGAATTTCTCTTTCAAATTGCGCGGCGGACTTTGCGCGCGGACCGCATGGCGTTTTTTCGTTACAACCCAAATGACCAGACGATGGTGTTTGAGGTTGGGATTGGAATGCCTGACACAGTGCAAGCCGCTCTAGCCGCGCACCCGCTTTCTGTGGCGCGCGGGGAGGGCTTGACCGGCTGGGTGGCGCAGCAGCGTCTTCCGGCGTTGGTGGCAGACATTCGAACGGATACGCGTTGGTTGGGGACAGAAGATCAGGTACGGTCTGCAGTTGCCGCGCCCGTCGAACACGAGAACGAATTGCGCGGGGTGCTCGAAGCGACTAGTTTCACTCCGTCCGCGTTCAACGCCCAAGACGAACGCATGATGATGTTGTTTGCCAATCAAGTCGCCGCCGCGATGGAATTGACGCGATTGTTTCACGCCCAAGCGCGCCGGCAGCATGAACTGGAAATTTTGCGCCAAGCCAATCTGCAATTTACCGCGACCTTTGACCGCGCCCAGCTCATTTCGCAAATTTTGGATTGCGCGCTGCGCCTCGTGGCGGCGGATAACGCGCATTTTTATCTGTATGAAGACGACCAACTCGCATTCGGGGGCGTGCTCTGGGCAGATGGTCAAGCGCACGGCGAAATGTTTATACCGCGCCCCGACGGGTTGACGTACGCCGTGGCGCGTTCCGGTTCGATGCGCGTCATTGACAATGTAAACGCGGACCCGCTTTTCACTAACTGGCGCTGGGGCGGCGCGATTGTCGGCTTGCCGCTGCGTCGGGGCGATCAAGTGCGCGCGGTATTGAACGTCGCGTTGGAACATCCCCATCAGTTCGACTCGGAAGAATTGCGCGCGCTGCAATTACTCGTGGATCAGGCGGCGATTGCGTTGGAGAACGTCCGCAACTATGCCGAAACCCAACGCCAATTACGCGATGCGCAACTTTTGCATCGCGCCGGGGCGGCGCTGAATCGCACTTTTTCGTTTGCGCTCCAGTTGGAGCGGTTGGCAGATTTCTTTATGGAAGCGGTCGGTGTGGACGCGTGTTGTATTTCGACCATAGATCCAACACACCATCAGCTGATTATCATTCTGGATCGGGACCCCATCCCGGACGCGCGGGTTCCCGCAGGGACAACGTTTGATCTTTCGGAAGTTGCCTACTTGGCAGCGTTTTTGAAAACACAAAAGACCCTCATCCTCCATCGCAACCAACCGAACCTGGACCCTGGAATTGCTGACAACATGGATTCGTACTATTGGAAGTCGGTGCTCGTGCTGCCCCTTTTGGCAGGGCAAGAGACGATTGGGATTGTGGAATTGGCGGACCAACACGCCCATCATGATTTTTCCGCCGACGTCGTGCGTCTCGCCGAGAGCTTGGCATATCAAGCCGCCAGCGCCTTGCAAAACGCGCGCCTGTTTGAAACGCTGAACCGTCGCGCGCAGGAACTGGCGTTATTGAATCAGATCGCGCGTCGCGTCAGCGGCGCGCGCACGCTCGACGAATTGGGAACGATTATCGAACAAGAGATCCGGCTCTTTTTGCCTGCGGATGCTTTTTATTTCGCGCTCTATAATGCGGCCAAGGAGAGCGTATTTTTCCAACTTTTTGTGGAGGGCGCAGAACGGCTGGAACCGTTCGAGTGCCCGCTCGGGCCGAGTTTGACGCGTCACGTCATTCGCTCGCATAAAACGCTGCGGTTGGATGATTTCACCCGAGACGCGCCGCCGGACGACCCCCCGCAGCTGGTGGGCCAAGTGCCCACACGCGCATGGCTCGGCGCACCGATGCGGTTGGGCGAACGCGTGATTGGAATTATCTCGCTGCAGAGTACGCAACCCCAAGCGTATGACATTGCCCAGGAACAGCTCTTGCAAACGATTGCCGACCAAGTTGCAGTGGCGGTAGAGCGCGTGCGCGAGGCAGAAGCGCTGGCGCCGTAGTAACGATTTCAATCGTTCGTAGTAACAATTGAAATCGTTGCGACGCGGGACAAGAGTGAGTAAAGGTGGTGGAACGAGTGAACTACAAGAAATGGATGACGCTGGGCGGATTTGTATTGCTCATTGGCTTGGGCGCAGCGTGCGGCAGCGCCACGCCAACGCCTGCGCCAGCCGCGACGCCGCGAGGATTGGGCAGCCCTGCGCCCGGTCTTGAAATCTTGAGCGCCAATTCAGCGCACGTGGTCGGTCCGAACCGTTTCGCGTTTGGCGTGATTCGTGACGGACGTTCCGTGCGCGAGGCGCAAGTGCATTTGAAATTTTACGATCTCACCTCGGGTGTGGCAGCGGCGACGGATGAAACGGATGCGCCGTTCTTTGGCGACAATCTTGGCGAAGCGGGTCTGTACGTTGCGCATACGACGTTCGACAAAGCGGGCGATTGGGGCGTCGAAGCGACGGTGAATGAAACGGGGCATGCGCCGGAAACGCAGCGCATCGCGTTCGAGGTGTTGGCGCAAGACCCTTCGCCGGGCAGCGGCGACGACGCGCCGCGCACCAAAAATCCCACGCTGCGCGATGTGAACGGCGACCGCACGAAAATTTCTTCGGCGCTCGACGACGACAGCAGCTTGCACCAAATCAGCATCGCCGACGCGGTGACGAACGGCAAGCCAACGGTGATTTTGTTTGCGACGCCGCATTTTTGCACGACGCGCACGTGTGGGCCCAGTCATCAGGTCGTCATGGGGCTGGCGCAAAATTATGCCGACAAGGTCAATTTCATTCACGTCGAAGTGTACAAGAATTTCGAGACGTTCGAGATTGCCGACGCGCTGCGCGAATGGAAGCTCGAGACCGAGCCGTGGCTCTTTTTTGTAGACAAGCACGGCAAGATCGTCGAAAAATTTGAAGGCGGCATCACGGCAAAAGAAATCGTGCCCGCGTTTTTGAAATTCAGCGGACTGTAAAGGGACAGGGTGGACATGCCAAAAAATCTGTGGAATGAAACGGAAGCGGCGGGCTGCGATGCGCTCGATTTGTTGGTGTATCGCTCGCATTTGTTGGGCGCAGACCGCGCGGTATGCAACATCTACGGCGGCAACACGGGCAGTAAAGTAATAGAGCGCGATTTTCGCGGCAGTCCCGTGCGCACGTTGTGGGTGAAAGGTTCTGGCTCGGACCTCGCGACGATGCAGCGTAAGGATTTCGCGGGCTTGCGCATGGACGACATCGAGTTGTTGTTTGGACGCGACGCCATGCCCGACGAAGAAATGACCGCGTATTTGTCGCAATGTCTCATCGGTTTGCAGATGCCGCGCCAGTCCATTGAAACCTTGCTGCACGGTTTCATTCCCGCCGCGCACACCGACCACACCCATCCCGACGCGGTGATTTCGCTCGCGTGTTCGCCGAACGGCAAACATTGGATGCGCGAAATTTACGGCGACCGCGCCGCGTGGGTGGATTACATTCGCCCCGGTTTCACACTCTCGAAACAGATTGCGACGGCGGTGCGCAGCAATCCCAACCTCGAATGTGTCGTGATGGGCAAGCACGGACTTGTGACGTGGGGCGACGAACCGAAAGCGACGTACGATCACACCATTGCGATCATTCAAACAGCGGAAGACTTCGTCGCGCAGCGCGCGCAAGGCAAACGCGTCTTTGGCGTCATCACCGCGCCGGAATGGAATGCCGCAGACCGTCGTGAAATTGCAGAACAAATCATGCCGGTGCTGCGCGGCGCGGCGGGCGCACCGCGTTCGATTTTGCACTTGGACGATGCGCCCGACGTGTTGAATTTTGTCAATGCCGAACACGCAAAGAGATTGGCAGCGGTCGGCGCAGCGTGCCCCGATCATCTCGTGCACACCAAACGCACGCCGCTGTTTGTCGAATGGGGCGCTGATCCCTCGGCGCCGCTCGGGCCAAGTCTGCAATCTCTAGTCTCCAATCTCCGCGAAGAAATGTCCGAGTATGTCGCCGCATACAAAACGTACTTTGAGGAAAATAAGAGCGACGGCGACAAGCTGTTCAATCCTGTTCCGCGCGTCGTGCTTATCCCCGGCGTCGGCATGATTACGACGGGCAAAGACGCGCAGCTCGCCCGGGTGAGCGCGGACTTGTATCACCGCGCGATCAATGTCATCGGCGGCGCCACCGCGCTCGACGAATTTGATTCGCTCACTCCCGCTGAAGCGTACGCCATCGAATATTGGCCCCTCGAATTGTACAAGCTCGCGCAGCGCCCCCCCGACCGCGAACTCACGGGACGCATCGCACTCATCACCGGCGCGGCGTCGGGCATCGGGCGCGCGACGGCCTATCGTTTGGCGCAGGAAGGCGCACACGTCGTCATCGCCGATTTGAATTTGGAAGGCGCGCAAGCGGTCGCCCAAGACATTGTCAAACGCTTTGGGCACCTACGCGGTCTCGCCGTGCCGTGCAATGTCACGCGCGAAGAAGCGGTGGTGAACGCGTTCCGCACAACCGTCGCGACGTACGGCGGTGTGGACATCGTCGTAAGCAATGCGGGCATCGCATCCTCGAGCGCGATTCAAGACACGACGCTGCCAGAATGGGACAAGCTTTATGACATTTTGGTCAAGGGATATTTCCTCGTGGCGCGCGAAGCGTTCAAACTTTGGCAAAGGCAGAATTTGGGCGGCAGTTTGATTTTTGTCGCGAGCAAAAACGGACTCGTCGCCAGCAAAAACGCGGCGGCGTACAATTCCGCCAAAGCGGCGGAAATTCATCTCGCGCGTTCGCTTGCTGAAGAGGGCGGCGCGCTGGGCGTGCGTGTCAATGTCGTGAATCCCGACGCGGTGCTGCAAGGTTCGTCTATCTGGGATGCGGGATGGCGCGAAGCACGCGCCAAAGGCATGGGCATCGCGCCCGACCAACTCGAAGAAGCGTATCGCCAGCGCACGACCTTGAAAGTAAATGTGTATCCCGAAGACATTGCCGAAGCGATATTGTTTTTCGCGTCCGACCGTTCCGCGAAAACGACGGGCGCGATTTTGAATGTGGACGGTGGTCTGGTCGCGGCGTACGTGCGCTAGCCGGTTATCAGTCATCAGTCATCAGTCATCAGTCATCAGTCATCAGTCATCAGTTATCAGTCTACTGGTCACTGATTACTGGTCACTGGTCACTGGTCACTGATCACTGGTCACTGATTACTGGTCACTGATGACTGCTCCCTCCATGTCACGAGCTACTCATTTCGTCGCATTCGATCTGGGCGCGGAAAGTGGGCGCGCCATGTTGGCCTCGTTCGACGGCGAGCGCATCACTTTGCAAGAGGCGCACCGTTTTCCGAACGTGCCCGTGCGCGTGCGCGGCAGTTTGCACTGGGACGCGCTGGGCTTGTTCGACGAAATCAAACGCGGCTTGATTCAAGTCGCGCACGAACAGCGCGATATTGCAGCGATCGGGCTGGATACGTGGGGCGTGGATTTTGCGCTGCTCGGACGCGACGACGAATTGTTGGGCAATCCGTTTCACTATCGCGACGAGCGCACCATCGGCATGATGGATGCGGTGTTTGAACGCGTGCCGCGCGAACAAGTGTTTCAAGCCACGGGCGTTCAAATCATGGAAATCAATACGCTGTATCAATTGTTTGCCATGCGAGTGCAACGCGCGCCCGCGCTCGAACACGCGACCACTTTTTTGATGATGCCCGACCTGTTTGACTTTTGGTTGACGGGGCGCAAGGCGTGTGAGTTTACCGATGCGACGACGACGCAGTGCTATGACCCACGCGCCAAACATTGGGCATTCGGTTTATTGAATGCGTTGGAAATCCCGACGCGGGTGTTTCCCGAAATCATTCCGCCGGGTACGGTGCTCGGCGCGCTCGACGCGCGTATTGCGCAAGAATGCGGTCTGCAAAATGCCACCGTCGTCGCGCCCGCGTGTCACGATACTGGCTCCGCCGTCGCCGCCGTGCCCGCGCAGCATGACGATTACGCGTGGATCAGTTCGGGCACGTGGTCTATTCTCGGCGCGAATGTGAAGGAACCCGTCATCAACGCGGCGAGTTTGAAATTTAATTTTACGAACGAAGGCGGCGTGCAAAACACGTTTCGCCTGAGCAAGAATCTGTCGGGGCTGTGGTTGGTGCAAGAATGTCGCCGCGCGTGGCGCAGCGCGGGCGAGGATTTATCGTATGCCGATTTGGTCGCGCGTGCGGAACGCGCGCGCGCGTTTCGGGCGCTGATTGATTCCGACGATGGATCTTTTTTGCGCCCCGGCGACATGCCCGCGCGCATTGCGGCATATTGCGCCAAGACGCAGCAACCCGCGCCGCAAACTCACGGCGAGGTGGTGCGCGGCGCGCTCGAAGGGCTGGCGCTCAAATATCGTTTTCAACTCGAACGTCTCGAAATGCTGCTCGACAAAAAATGGGACGTCCTCCACGTCATCGGCGGCGGCGCACAAAACAAACTCTTGTCGCAGTTCACCGCCGATGCGACCGGCAAACAGGTCATTACCGGACCGGTTGAAGCGACCGCGCTCGGCAATGTCTTGCTGCAAATGCTGGCGCTCGGGCACATCCATTCGCTCGCCGAAGGACGACAGGTGCTGCGCCAATCGTTCGAGGTGACGACGTACGAACCGCGCGCCCGCGGCGCGTGGGATGACGCCTACGCGTGGTTTCGAATGCTGCTGGGTGACGAGCCGGATTAAATCGAGCGGCTCAAAAATTCATCCAGTTCCGCGCGTGTGGGCAAGGACGGCTGCGCGCCGAGTTTCGTCGCCGCCAACGCGCCGGCCGCGCTCGCTTCGCGCAAGCTCGTCGTCCAATCTTTATCGCGCGCCAATGCCGCCGCCAACGCGCCGACGAACGCATCGCCCGCCGCGGTCGTGTCAACGGCTTGTACGGCAAACGGTGGAATGTGTTGTGCGGGCGCGTCGCTATCCAGAAACAACGCGCCCTTGTCGCCCAGCGTCACGAGCACGCGGCGCGCGCCCATTTGTTTCAAAACATTCGCGGCATTCTGCGCGCTCTCGAAATCTTGCACCGGAATCCCCGTCAGCTGTGTCGTCTCTGTTTCATTCGGGACCACGACCTCTACCAGTTCCAAGATTTTGCGCGTCAACGGCTGCGCGGGCGCGGGGTTCAAAATCACCAGGCAATTGTTTTTGCGCGCGATTTGAAAGCAATAGTGTACGGCGTCGAGCGGCACTTCTAATTGCGCGACGACGACGCGTGCGTCGCGAAACGCGCTTGCCGCCGCGTCAATATCGCTGCGCGCCACGCGCCCGTTCGCGCCCGGCGCGACGATGATGGAATTTTGTCCGTGCTCGTCCACCCAAATCGAGGCGATGCCCGTCGCCGCTTCGGCGTCCAGTGTGACGTATTGCGTGTCCACGCCGACCGCGTTCAAATTCGTGCGCAGAGTTTTGCCAAAATCATCCGCGCCGACGCGTCCAATCATTTTTACCGGCGCGCCGAGGCGCGCTGCTGCGAGGGCTTGATTCGCGCCTTTACCGCCGGGCGCGGTCGTAAACGTCGTTCCCAAAATGGTCTCGCCCGGCGCGGGCAAACGCGGTGTGCGCACGATCAAATCCATGTTCAGACTGCCCACCACGAGAATGTCAGGCATGTGTGTTACTCCGCCAGAAATGCGAGCGCCGCCGCGCCGACCGCACTCGACGTGACTTGGACCCGCGCGTACATCAAATCACGGTCACTGCCGGGCAAAACGCGACGCATGACCTCTGGCTGCGCGATGGGCATCAACACGTCGTACGCCGCAATGCCCAAGCCGCCGCCGAGAATCACGCGCGCCGGATTCAACCACGCGACGCCCGATGCAATCACGATGCCCAACCATTCGCCCATGACTTGGAGCGCGGCGCACGCGGCAGCGTCGTCCTGCAATGCCGCCGCGATAATTTCGTGCGTGGTCAAAGCAGCGGCATCGCGCAGCTGTGAAGCAATCCCCCGCGCCAACGCCGCGCGCGTTTCTGCGATCAAGCCGCGTCCCGATAAAACCGTTTCCGCGCAGCCGGAATGTCCGCAATTGCACAGGCGTCCGTGCGGATCAATCGCCAAATGGCCCAACTCGGACGCGAGAAACTGCGCGCCGTCAAGCAGTGCGCCGTTCGCCATTGCCGCGCTGCCCAAGCCCGAACCGATGGTGAGCAGAAAAAAATCGCGCGCGCCGCGCGCCGCGCCAAACAACCATTCGCCGAGCGCCGCCGCTTTGACATCGTTTTGAACGTACACGGACGTTGCAACGGCAAGCCGCGTCTGAATTGCTTGCGCCAGCGCGACGTTTTCCCAATTCATGTTCACGGCGTTCAAGACGACGCCTTGTGCGGGATTCACCCAGCCCGGCGCGCCGACGCCGACGCCCGCGAGAGGCGCATTCGCTTGCGAAGCGAGGGCATTCACTTGTGCGGCAATGCGCGCAAACAGCGCGTCCCCGCCGTCGCGCACGCGCGTTTCCGTTTGCCGCGCGGCGAGAACGCTGCCGTCGCGCGCGACCAACGCCGACGCGATTTTCGTCGCGCCCACATCCACGCCAATCGCCAACGCGTCGCTCATAGCGCAATGACCCCGCGATCATGCCACGCCCATTGCCCCGCGACCATCGTCGCCGCGACGCGCAAATCTTGGGTCAATAAAACCAAATCGGCAAAATAGCCCGGCGCAATTTCCCCGCGTTCGTTTTCCAAATGCAAGACACGTGCAGGCGTCGTCGTCATGGTTGCCAAAGCATCGCGCAGCGAGCAATTTGTAAACGCGAGCATGTTCCGCAATGCCTGATCCATGCTCAAGATGCTCCCCGCCAAACGTCCGTCGGCGAGACGCGCCGAGTTTTCATTCACGGTGACGCGAAAATCCCCGAGCAGATATTCGCCGGGCGCCATGCCGAGTGCAGCCATCGCGTCCGTCACCACGCTCAACTGCTGCGGCGCTTTTTGTTTCAACGCCAGCGCGACGAGCGCGGGATGCACGTGGATGCCGTCGGGAATGATTCCAACGGTGACACGGGAATCGTTCAACAACGCGATGGCGAGGCCCGGCGCGCGGTGATCCATTTGCGGCATCGCGTTGAAAAGGTGTGTGCCGTAGGTAATGCCCGCGTCGAAACCGCGCCGCGCTTGGTCAAATGTCGCCATCGAATGCCCCGCGCTCACGACAATGTTTTGTTCACACAACGCGCGAATGAGCTGCGGCGCGCCTTTTAGTTCGGGCGCGAGCGTGACGAGCCGCACGTAATTTTCACGCGACCACTCGCGCGCCGCGTTCACGGTGGGCAGGCGCATGTACGCGGGATTGTGCGCGCCGCGTTTTGCCGGATTCAAAAAGGGTCCTTCGAGGTGCAGCCCGAGCGGCGTCGCCCCGCGAAAATTTTCCGGCGCGCCCGCGCGGAGAACGGCTTGCGCGGCGCGAATGGTTTCGTACGGCGCGGTGATGATCGTCGGCAAAAACGCGGTGACGCCGTAACGCGGCAGTTCCTGCGCGACGCGCCAAAGCGTCGTCGGGTCGGCGGTGAAATCAAAACCGCAGCCGCCGTTCAATTGCAGATCAATGAATCCGGGAACAACGATGAAATTCGACGCGTCGACGACGTGCGCATCAGGGGGGGGATGGGGGGGGGTCACGGCGGCAATGCGCGCGCCTTGAATGCACAGCGCGGTGTCTTGCATTTCGACAGCGGGTGTCACCAGACGCGCGGCGGATAAATACATGGGGACTGGCATAAATGTGGAATTGGCAGACATGGTGCCACAGCCACACGCGCTTGTCAAGCAGCTTGAATTGCTCGGGTGTGCGTCGTAATTTTGAGTAAGGTGCTGCTCGCGCTGGATTGGCGGATGAACTGCATCCGAGTAATCCAGCATGTCGAACGTGGATTACAAATCCACGCGAGCAGTAGGCTTGTAACCACAACCCCAAAACGTGACGCACACCCGAGTTACCCATATAATGCCCGCACGGTGGGACTCACCCTAACCACACCCGCGCTTGAAGCCGCGTAGTGACGATTTCAATCGTTCCTATAGCCCGAAACGAATGAGGCGATGTGCGATGTATTCTATCGCCTACATCGCACATCGCCTACATCGCACGTTACTACGGAGGAGAATCGAAAATGGAACCGCGACTCGATGTCACACTCGAGTTTTTGAAAGCGTTGGCGGCGAACAATAATCTGGATTGGTTTCACGCGCACCGCGCGGACTATGACCGGGCACGCGCGGCGTTTGAATTGTTGGTGGAAGAATTGATTCTCAAATTCAACCGCTACGAAGATTTGGGTGGGGTTCAGCCGCGCGACTGCATGTTTCGCATCAACCGCGATGTACGTTTTTCGCCCGACAAGTCGCCGTACAAAATCAACATGTCGGCGGTGATTTCGCGTGGGGGACGCAAAAGCCCGCGCGGCGCGTATTATCTGCATTTTCAGCCCGGCGCGAGTTTTATCGCGGGCGGCATCTACATACCCGATGCGGAACGCTTGCTGAAAATTCGCCGCGCCATTGACGCGGACGCGGCGGCGCTGCGGCGCATTCTAAAAAACGCCGCGTTCAAAAAAACGTTCGGCGGTTTGGACGACGAGGAAATGCTCAAGACCGCGCCGAAAGGTTTTGCGCCAGACCATCCCGCGCTCGATTTACTGCGCCAGAAACATTTCACGGCAACGGTTTCCCTGACCGACCAAGAAATCGTCGCGCCGGGTTTTTCCAAACGCGTCGTGCAAACATTTCGCGCGCTCCAGCCGCTCAATGACTGGTTGAATGCGGCACTGGGGGTGTGAGATGCGCCGCGCGCCGAGGGATGGAATCACACGGCAAAAGAAGGAACAGAGGCGAAAGAAAGAAACCGCGTCTCACTCGAGACGCGGTTTCTTTATCTGCGAGCCCCTGTCCGCTTGCCTTTGAATTCCTCGCAGCGCTACGGCAACCTGCGCCATTGCACCTCGGTTGAAATCTCGGTCTTGGATTTATCGCGCGCAACAGCCCAAACCGCCCATTGATCCGACAGACCAACCGCGTCAATTTTTTCACCCTTGGGCAGCTGAACGATATTGACCATTTGCTGGTGTTCCAAGTCGTAAGCAGAAAAACTGCTCCCGCACGGTTGTGTAAATAGCCAGTGACCGCTAACCCTTGGATCTGATGAACAACCCTTGGGCACTCGCAAAGATTGGCGCAGCCCGGTGGTGAGATCGTAGATAACATCATTTCGGCTTTCGTTGAAACGCGGCGCCTCTTTCCAGACGACCCATTTGCCCGACGCGGCGGGCATGTTGCTGTAGCCATTGGTGGTCAGCGCCGTGCGCTCGCCCGTCGTCCAATCCCAGAGATAGATGTTGTTCTTGCGCCCTTGGTTATCGGGCAAATCCTGCTCCACGATCAGATGGTTTTCCGAAATTAGTGGGACAATCCACATGTAATGGTCGGCTGTGCAGACGCGGTCCAACTCGCGTTGTTCCCCGGTGGCGAGGTTGGTCATGCCGAGGATGCTCTGGTCGCAAGCGGCGGGGTTGCCCAGTTCGAGGCGCGACCAGGCGAGCCAATCACCTTGCGCGGAGTAAAACGGCAGAGGCGACCAGGTCGCGCCTATGCCGTTCTCTTGCATCACGATCTTGTCTTGTTTGGTCTTGACGTTCAACGCATGGAGCGCCCAAATGCCCGTGTCATTCTGGCGTGTATCCATGAAAATCAACCAATCGCCTGTACGCACTAGCCATTCGCTAAAGAGATAGCCGTCGCTGTGTTCATTGAATTGTGAACTCGCCAACAGCTCGTTCTCCCCGCCGTTGATGGGAAAACGATATAGCCCGGCATCGGGTCCACCGGTCCAATAAATGTACGATTGATCTAGTGCAAACTTGGCGACATAATCCTCTGTGATTTGAATGGAATGCACTTGGCTTGTAGCGGTGATTACCTGTAAACTTGGAGCCGTCGGGATCGGAGGCGAACCCGGTGGCGGGGTAGAGGTGACGAATACGGTTGGTTCTGCGCCGAGCACGTGAGCATTGCGGGAAGGAGAAGCTGCAGGAGGCGCTGAAGGGGAAGGCAATTGACTCGAGTCCTCCGCTTGGCGAGTTTCCATATAATGCTTTGCCATCTCTTCTTTGCGCGCGACAGCCGTCAATTCTTTTGGCGAGGGAACATAGTTCGGATCTCTCCCACCTCCGTTCAGAACGGGTGTGTTTGCACTCGCACAACTCGCCAGCAATGCTAGAACAGCGAAAAATGAACTTAACCCAAAATAGTGGTAGTAATAAGATTGGTGGAATTTTCGCATGATTGCACTTGGCTCTTGGAATGCCGAGTACTCAAGCGGCTGGTAACAGCTTATTGAGCACTCGGCTCAGAACTTGACTTGGATGCGTATCAAAGTTTTACCAAACTTGGGAGTTGTTGCTTCCTGAATGTGCATTCACAGCATTGTAGAAATCCGCCATAGGTAACTGCTGATAGAAAGTATTGTTAGGACCGGTATACCCCTGCGCCTTTTGACCAGTCTCAATATAATGCACCGTAAAGCGCTTGGCGCTCGTGGCATATCCACGGATGGCAAGAATATGCCGCACATCTTTACCTGCTGGCCAACCTGGCATGCCTCCAGTCCACAACGCGCTCTCCAGCCCTCGTTGTGCGTCAATATCCCATCGAATAAAGCTCTTCAAATCGCCTCTGGTGGAGTTTATGGACTCTACGTAATCCCAATTGTATGGGTTCACATGTTCAGCCAGCCAATTATTGAGGTAATCCCGAATACGCCAGTTTTTCACTCCCGGAATCTCTTGGTCAACCAGCTCCGCTGCGCCAATTTCATTCATGGTGGGCAGGGGAATGCTGTTCTGCACCCATGTATACAAGATGATCTTGGTCGCCGCTGGACCACAGTAGTTCCGATGGGCATCGTCATTTTTTTCTTTGAACGCGTCCGTTTCGGGGACAAACAGAATGTTGGTGACTTCTGTTTCATCTGGAGAAAGTTTAGCCCTCTGCTCGTGGAAGTAACGTTTCGCCATGGCTTTTTTCGCGGCGCTCGCTTTTAATTCTTGCGCCGAGTAAACGTGGTTCGGGTCTCTGCCACCTCCATTCAGGATGGGGTCATCCGCTTCCGCTGCATTTGGCGAGACACTCACTGCCACCACTGCTACTGCTAACACTGCCAAGAATTTAAACCACTTCATTGCATGCCTCCATGTTGAGATACTCCTCGCGTCCCGCGCGATGGCATCTCCCTATATCACACCTCCTCCCCGTTTGTCACTGTCAAAAACGGCAGCTTGGGACTGCCACTTTTGACAGTTCCAAGCTGCCGTTTTCGGCAACGCTATTTTTGTTTCGCAAAATTGGATCCCGGCGTCACGCTCGCTGTTTGCTTGCCGTATCCATGCTCCAACGCCCACAACATGATTTGTTCGCGGCGCGTCAGGTGCAATTTGTCCGAGATGTTCTGCCGGTGAAAACGCACCGTGCGCGGAGTAATCCGCAAGTCCGCCGCAATCTCGCGGTCAGATTTTCCCGCCGCCATATAACGCAGCACAATTTTTTCCGCATTGGTGAGACCGCGCGTTTGTACTGGCGCCGCTTGCGCCCATTCCGCCAATTTTTTTGCGATACGTTGGCTGAACCACGTCCCGCCGCGCGCGACGGTGGCGATGGCTTGCCGCAGATTTTCCGGGGACTCGTCTTTGACGATATAGCCCACCACACCGTGCTCCAGCATTCCCATCACGTCATCGTATTCCTCGCGCGCGGAATAGGCGATGAGGCGTGATGTATAACCGTGTGCTTGCGCCAGCGCCGCAATTTCTCTGCCGGAAAGATCTGGTAAACGACAATCCAACAAAACAACCTCTGGCTGTTCGCGTTCCATCAGCGCCAGCGCGGTTGCGCCGGCGTTTGTCTCGCCAATAATTTTGTACCCCCCCCCTCCCGCTGTGCGCGAGCACACGTCGGATTCCATCATAGAGCAGGGCACAATCGTCCACGACCAAGACCCGAACCCATTCCTTCATCTATGCAGTTCTCCTTTCAAGCGAACGAGCGATTCAGAATCCAGTTTTGCGCCATTATATGTGTGAACTGCTCTGCTCCAAACAAAAACCAGACGAATCAATTCGTCACTACGCTCTCCCCTCGCCCGTTGGGAGAGGGGTTGGGGGTGAGGGGTTTATTTCACTTCATCCGCCCCAATCTCAATCCCGCCGCCCTGCACGCGCGGTTGCCCGTCAATGTCTGTCGCGCCCGCTTCGCTCAAATTCGCGCCCGCGTCAATCGCGGGCGAATTGTTTTGCAGATGCAAGTCGGGCGTGACGAGACTCTGAAACAGCGGGTCAACGCTGTTGAACGAATTCGCATCGTTGCCCGTTGCGGCTTGGTATGCGGCGAACGAGGCGTAATATCTATTTTTCCACTGCCATTCCCCCGCGCCATTCGTAAAATACAAATTGTTGTTGACGACGTTCCCCGTCATTTTTTTGCTCCAACTGCCGATGAACAAATTTTGCGCGCCCGCGTAAAAAATGTTGTTGCGAATGACGTTGTAACGCGTGTCGAATTGCAGATACAGTTCGCCGTTCCCCTGCGCGCGCGTGTCATTGTCGAACAGCGTATTGTTGACAATGCTGCAATACTCGGTGCGCCCGCGCTGGCGATCATAGCCGCCAATGAAAATGCCGCCTTCGCTGTTGCGATAAATAAAATTGTTGCGCAGCGTAATATAACTCGTCGCCCTGCCCGGATGCTCGCTCGCCAACTCGACGCCGATGTTGCAGTGGTGCGCGAGGTTGCGTTCGACGACGATGCGCGTGCCGCCGTCCACGTACAAACAATCCGCGCTGCGTTCGCCCGCGTACGCGGGATTCTTGGACGAATCAATGTTGTACACGACGTTGTCGGCAATCACGCCGTCGCGCGCTTGATCGTACGCGGCATCCGGCGCGACGCCTTCAAAACCAATCGCGTCAATCCCGATGTTGTTGTTGTCGTGGACGACGTTGTGCGTGATTTGAAACTGTTCGACGTTGCCGTTCACGACCAGCGCTTCGGACGAACCGAGTTTCAACGCATACAGTTCATTGCCGTCAATGATGAGATTGTTGATGGATTGCGGCGCGCGTGTGCCGTACACCGCAATGCCGTGCGCGTCGCCGCCGTCCATGCCTTGATAATTCGTTTTAATGTCGTGTATGCGATTGTTGCGAATTTCAACGTATCCGCCCGCGCCCCACACGAGAATCCCAATCGGAATGCGATTGATGCGCCGCGTTTTGAAATTGCGGATTTCGAATCCCTCGAACTTGATATAGCTCGCGTCTCGAAGGCGCACGAGCGGGTCCCACCCTTTTTTCACTTTGAATCCCGCACCGTCCATCACCGGCGTTTCGCCCGGGTACGCGGCGAACGTGATGAAACCGTCTGCACTCGTGCCCGATTTCGTAATCCGTACGCGTTCGTGATACACGCCGCCGCGCGCATAAACGGTATCGCCCGGCGCGAGCGAATCTGCCGCGTGTTGCAGCGTGCGCCACGGCGACGCGAGCGTGCCGGGATTCGTATCCGCGCCGTCGGTGGCGACATAGTACGTCGCGCCATTGGGCGCGGCGTACGCGGGGCACGCGAGATACATTGCGAGCAGCCAGAGAACGGCGCCAAGCGCGGCGCGCCGGAAACTGACGCGCGGAGAAAAGGGGCTCATGGGATTATGCAAACTCCTGTGTCCGCTCAAACACAGGTTCTTTGACCTCTTTCAATTCTTCCTTGAAATCGGTGAGATAGTGTATTTGCTGTCGAATCGGTGTGACGTAGCAGTTGGGGTAGGAGTCGCGCATCATAAAGATTAACTGATCAATTTGTTATATTCGCCGTGTGGTCCAATCCAAAACCACAAAATACCATCGGGTTTTTCCCTGCCCAATGCGCGATAATCTGCGCCAACGCGGACCGACCACAGCTGTCTTGATCTGCTCACTTTCTTGAGATGCAACGACGGATGGTACGGATTCGCTTTTAGCAATTTGAAATTCTTGTCTGCCAAGTCTTGGATTTCCTTTGGCAATTGCTCATAATGCCGCCAAAAGCGCGGCAGGGTGCGATGTCTCATAAGGGTTTACTCAGGCCCGCTTCATATTCCTCGTCTACTTGCTCCAAGAGGGCATCAAGACGCCCTGCTTCTGCATCTTGCTCAATCTGTTCATCCCACAATTGCGCGTGATATTCTCCCAGCCACGCCAGCAGCGCGGCGACATCATCATTGGATAAACGCGTAATGGCATTTTCGATTTCTTGCACACTCATGGTATTTCACTCCTTCTTTGGGATCGCTTTACGCGGCGATGTGCGAATGTTTTTTGCGCCGACTCCCAATGCCATTATATTATGGATAGTGTCAGTTGTGTGTCCTTTACGCTGATTCGAAAATAACCCCTCACCCCCGACCCCTCTCCCAAGGGACGAGGGGAGATTTTCGTTGCTGGTGGTGAACAGCGTTCATGAAGACTGACTTGAGACTGTCACAGTACATCACAAATCTCACGCCAAAGCGCAAAGGTTTTTGCGAAAAAACCCCTTCAAATCTGTGGCGCCTGTGGTATCTGTGTCCAAAATTGGATGCGTGTCATGTTCAAATTTTCTTTGCTAAATCCAAATGATTCACCCGACCTCGCGTCGGCGGCGCACGTGTGGACGCGCGCGTGCGGCGACGCGTTCGCGTTGTCACAACGCGCGTGGGCGTACAATACGCGCCCGTGTCTCGGCGCAAAGCAAGTGGGACAATTCGCGCGGGTGGACGACCAAATCGCGGGTGTGGTGCTCGCGAGCATTTTACAAAACGATCCGCGCGCCGCGTCGCCCGACAGCGGGTGGATTGACGCGTTCGCGGTTGCGCCGGAATTTCAAACGCGCGGCATTGGACGCGCGCTGCTGGAATGGGCGGAAGCGTGGCTGCGCGCGCAGGGCTGCACGACGGCGCGGCTCGGCGGCGGGCTGCGTCCCTTTGCGCCCGGCGCGGCGGCGGAACTCGGCGCGGATTTTTTTCGCGCGCACGGCTATCACCCGCGGAATGAAAACGCGGAAACGTGGGACCTCGGACTCGATTTGCGCGATTATGTTTCGCCATCCGCTCTGCGCGCGTTGGATGTGACCGTGCGCCCCGCGCGTGAAAGCGACGCGGACGCGCTGCACGCGTTTCTCGCACGCGAGTTCCCCGGGCGCTGGCGTTATGAATTCGAGCAGCACCGGCGCGACGGCGCGCGCATTTCGGACTATATGCTTTTAGAAAGCGAACGCGGAATTGACGCGTGCTGTATTGTGACGTTGGAAGATTCACAGCGTCCCATCGAACGCTTTTATCCGTCGCCGCTGCCGCACCCATGGGGACAGGCGGGTTCAATTGGCGTGAGCGCGGACCGTCGCAGCGCGGGCTATGGTTCCGCGCTGCTCGACGCCACCTTGAAACATTTGCGCGAACGCGGGGTGCGCGGCTGCATCATTGATTGGACGCACCTCGTGACGTACTATGAACGGTTCGGTTTCAAACGTCACCGCAGTTATCAAATGCTGCTGAAGGAATTGGGTGACGGGTGACGGGGAATTGCTGCGTGTCTCTGCGCGAAAAAAAAATTATTGAGGTTTCAACATGGCAACGAAATTGACTTGGCTTCCACAGCCGCGCCATCTCGAAATGAAACACGGCACGTACGTCATTGCATCGGGGAAAACCATCGCGCTGTTGGGCGCGCCCGCGCAAGATTTGTTGTTTACGGCGGAACGGTTGCAAGAAGCATTGCAGTGTGACGCGCGTACGGGGTTGACTGTCTGTGCGACGCAAGGCGCCGAGACTGCGATTGTACTGCGCGTTGCGCCCGACGCGAACGCATCGCCCGAAAGTTATACGCTCGACATTACGCGCGCGGGCGTCGAAATCG
Source organism: Chloroflexota bacterium (assembly GCA_016209205.1). Classification (GTDB taxonomy): domain Bacteria; phylum Chloroflexota; class Anaerolineae; order UBA4142; family SHND01; genus SHND01. Next base: position 15,174 of record JACQWQ010000119.1, on the reverse strand, counting down.
TCGCGCCGTCGCCGCGCGGAATTTTCTACGGTGTTTGCACGTTGATGCAAATCCTCACCCAATCACCCAATCACTCAATCCCGTGTCTTTTTATTTCCGACGCGCCCGATTTTCCAAATCGCGGCGTGATGTGGGACGTCAGCCGCACGCGCGTGCCGGAACTCGAAACGCTGTTTGAACTGATTGATTTGTTGGCGACGTGGAAGATCAACCAAATTCAACTTTACACCGAGCACACGTTCGCCTATCGCCAGCATCGCGTCGTATGGGAAAATGCTTCGCCGCTCACCGCGCAAGATATTTTGCAGCTCGACGCGTTTTGTCGGGCGCGTTACATCGAACTGGTGCCGAATCAAAATTCGTTCGGACATGCGCACCGCTGGCTGCGGCATCCCGCGTATTTGCACCTCGCGGAATTTCCCGAAGGGTACGCCGACACGAAAATTCATTGGTGGGCGCCGTCCGCGTTCGGTCTGAATCCGACCGACCCGCGCACGCTGGATTTTTTGCGCGGCTTGTATGACGAGCTCTTGCCGAATTTTTCATCGCGTTATTTCAACGTCGGTCTGGACGAAACGATTGATTTGGGTTTGGGCAAAAGCAAAGCAGAAGTGAAGGCGCGCGGCGTCGGCGCGGTGTATCTCGATTTCTTGAAACAAGTTCACGCGGAGGTCGCGGCGCGCGGCAAGACGATGATGTTTTGGGGCGACATTATCACCCATCATCCCGAATTGATTTCGCAATTGCCGCACGATGTCATTGCCATGGAATGGGGTTACGAAGCGAATCATCCGTTCGACGCGCACGGCGCGCAATTCGCGCACGCGGGCATTCCCTTTTACGTGTGTCCCGGCACGTCGTCGTGGATTTCGATTCTCGGACGCACGGGCAATGCCATCGAAAACATTCGCAACGCGACCGCGCACGGCTTGAAACACGGCGCAATCGGCGTGCTGAATACCGATTGGGGCGATTGGGGACACGGGCAAATGCTGCCGATCAGTTATCTCGGATTGGCGTACGGCGCGGCGCTGAGCTGGGGCGTGGCGGCCAATCGCGATTTGAATCTCCCGCGCGCGCTCGATCTATTTGCGTTCCGCGATGAAGCGGGCGTGATGGGACGCGCGGCGTACGAGCTGGGCAATGTATATCGCGCGCTCGGCGTGCATTATCACAATGCGTCGGGCTTGGCTCGCGTGATGTATAAATCGCTCGACGAAATTCGCAGTATCGAGGGACAAACGCGTGCAGGATTCGTGCGTGCGCTGCGTGCCATTGACAAGGCGGCAAAACCGCTCGCCCGCGCGCGCATGGCGCAGCGCGACGGAGAATTGATTCAGCACGAATTTGCATTCAGCGTGCGTTTGGCGCGCCATGGCGCGCGGCGCGGCATTCTCGCGTTCGAGAAAAATGGAAAACGCGCGGCAGAGATGAAACGCGCATTGGACAAAGACCTGCGCGCGTTAATCAAGGAATACAAAACGCTGTGGGACGCGCGCAATCGTCCGGGGGGATTTGAGGAAAGTGTGGGGTGGATGGAGAAAGCGCGAGAGGAGTATAGAAAATAGAAAATGGAGGAGTCGCGGTTAAAGGTTGTCGGGTAGGGCACTGCCCAAGTTCTCAAGACCCCAAGTGTTTTTGACGCGTTGCGCGATTCGATGAGCAATCTCGTTGCAAAACACTTGGGGTCTTTCGGCAACACGCGACTCGGACACAGCCCTAGTTGTCGTGCGTGACGATTTCCTTTTCCAAAACTTCAGCCCTACGCTCACGAGAAAATTCTTTCGACAAGACCGTTGGCGGGTAGCGATAGTATGTTCGCGGCAGTACGCGTGGAGCGCGGGGCAGAATGGGTACGATTGGAATTTCTTTTTCGTGTGGACGCACACGCACGGCGATGGCTTGTACGATGCGGCGCAGGACGGGGAGACGAACTGCCAGCAATGCGACGAGCACGGCGAGATACACGTACCCTTCCACATTAAAGCGCGGGTCACGCACCATGACCTTTTTGCTCATCGTTGCCGCGAGGACCGCATGGGTCGTGACGGCGATGCCCGCCGCACAGACGAGCCGGTGCAGCCGTTTCCACCATTTTCCCAAATGTCGCATCGCCCAGCGGTTCGAGGTAAGCGCCAACGCAGAGAGAACAACCAAGCCCAGCACACCCAACGCGATGAACGGTTGCTGCATCAAATACAGGAACGTGTCCAAGCGCCCTTCGCGAATCAAATACGCGACGTGCACGAGCGCGAACGCAAACGCCCACAAACCGACGGGCTTGCGCAGTTTGATGACGCTGCGCCAACCGAAATAGGAATTCAGCGGCGTCATGGCGAGACAGATCAGCAGAAAACGAACCGCCCATTTCCCGCTTTCGAGCATGGGATCAAACGGATTTGTTGCGCTCCAATCGGATTCGCCGCGCGTCACGACAAAGACCACGATTGCGGCGGTGCACAAATTTAACGCCAGCCACGAAAATCTGGACTTGAGCCAGGTCATGAGATTTGCTCCATTGGAAAAGTTTGCACTTTTTATACAACGGTGAAAGGAGAATGGTTCCTTCAAAAAAGAAATCCGAATCCGTATAAGAAAGGATTCGGAATTTTGCTTTGTCGAGAGACATTTATAACCATGCAGTACCCAATGGGATGCATTGAGGAGTTGTCAGGTGGGAGCGGATAATCTGGTGCTGATGGAATAGAATATCAGGATCGATCACCTTTGCCTCGTCGCCAAGTTCAACGATTATAGTTCCCGCACAGGGGCATCCTCGAGCTCTCTGGCTTATCAAAGCTCCAAGTTTATTTCTCTTTTTCACCAATGACAAAATCTCTTTTGTCTGAATGTCCAAATCCTGTCCACATTTTGGTGTTGCCTCTGTGCATAGCAATCGGGTTTTTGGATGTTGTCTTATTTCTGTGAAAACGGCGTCTGAGGGATGGTTATAGGCATTTCTTGTTCCAACTGAAATAATCACAAATTGTGGTTTCACTTCATCAAGAAGATTTGCCACACTCTGCCCGTCCCACGCCCCGCCATGGTGAGGAAATTTAAGGATCTCGGACTGAAGGTTTTGATGATTTGCGCGCAAGAACTCCCATCCCGCTGGTTCTATATCGCCTGCGAGCAACGCACTCTCACCATCAGACACCTTGATGACATAGGACAAGTTGTTTAGATTACCAGTCTCAAAGAGCTCTTGCACATCTGGATGAAGTGGGTGCAAGAAATCAAGTGATTGTGTAATGCGCTGAACTTTTGCAAGTTGATGCGGCTCAATGTGTTTTTTCTTGTTCTCGCTTTGACGTGACCACGCGTAAAGTTTTGTTAGCGCAGATTTCTGTACACGGTCATCGCCTAGCATCGCTGGATGTCTGTCTGCATCAACGAGAATGCTTGGAATCCTTCCAAAGGCTTTGTCCCATCTCATGATCCAAGCATCCCATACAATATTGTGAGCGCCACAATTCTCGAAAAGAGTTACTGCGGCTGCATAGTGATCAAGATGAGGATGAGTGAGAACTAACGCGCGGAGACGTGTTATCCCTTCGGATTTCAAAAATTGAAGGGCCGAAACCGAATTTGCACAATCAACAATGACTGCTTCTTTCGAGTCAGGATCATAGATGACTGTGGTATCGCCTTGGCCTACATCAAGGAATGCAATTCGGAGTGGGGACATGTTGGATCAAGGTTAGGCGATGGCAAGTTCCTCTGTAAGCCGCAAGAGAACTTCGTCCTCTGCCAGATAATTATATTCTTTGGGACGAATATTCCACCACTTGAGTTGTCTCCAGTTTTCATGGCGTAATGCTTCGTAAGACACTTCCGCACGAAAGGCAGATCCCGCGCGCAGCATCCAGCCGGGCATCGAATCTACGATAGGAACAGTGTGTGTGCCGGGAATACCATCGAACCAGAGTGTGATGTGCCCTTGATCGGCATTGACCTGGTCAACCTGACCTGTCACGCGGAAGAGCCCTTCTGGGCTTGGCCTTTTGTGTGCGATTATTTTCTGCGTTCGCTTATCCCATTCCATAACCGAGCGCAAACGACGAAACTGCAATTCACTTAATCCGTACGCATGTAACAAAAGCTCATCCATCAGACGATGATACCGAGTCGTGTCTTTGCCTTTTTGTATAGCATCCTCAATTTGTTTAACTGCGTTTGTAAGGCGCTGAGAATCATTGGGCGTAAGGTGGGGAAACGGAATTGATTCAAGTGTCTGTTTACGGATCTTTGGAGCCTTAAGGCCTTCAATGATCCAGGCATTACTCACATCCCAACTTAATACAGCCGCTAACACTTCAAGAGAAACAGAATCATTCTTTGGCACAAAGACCCAAAAATTCTCGGATGCAAAATAGCCCTTGCGTTCAATCGCAACTTTGGCGCGCTTACCCCAACTGGTATTCGGTAAAGCAACCATTAGCACTTTAGGATCTTCCAATAGTTTTCTATTCTTCAGCCTAGGGCGTTGCAGTTCATTCGGATAGGTTATTGTCTTGTTGGAATAGTCGATCCAAAATTCCATAACATCATCCGCAGAATCCAACCAATTTACAACTTTTGGTTCTGGAAAATCTGGCCTCAAAGGTTTTGTTCCCTTGATTATGCCTAGGAAAATTGTTGCCAAGCGTGAACACGGAATTGAGCTTCTGTGAACTTCGCTCCATTCCTTTTCGGAGAGAATGAAGTAGTAGTTCATTTGATGTGTAGTCTTGGAATGTTTAGATGGTCTTGACTCCAAATTCCAAGCGCTTTGATTTAGCGCGAGTGCCGATGCTGTAAAATCCCCCCCCACCTTGAAATCGTCCACCTCTCGATTTTGTAACATTCGAGTGCGAACCGGTAATCCAGAAAATGCACGATGGTTCAGTTCCCGTTTTTGAGCGAACAAAACTACAGAGGTAACCGTCGCTTCTTCCTTGAAAACCTCCGTGGGAAATTCCCAGAGATCTTGAATATCACAGTTTTCAAGAAGGTGGCGCCGAGTTTCGGGAGATGCTTGGGAAACACCAAAGTTTTGGGGCATGATCATTGCCAAGTATCCTCCGGGTTGCAATTGATCAATTGCAACTTCAAGAAACTTGTCGGCTTCCTGTGTACGTGTTCGTTCTAGGTCATCAGATTCGGAAGTAATCTGCTTTTGCTTTCGGTCGCCCTTAAATGGCGGATTACCGACCATGATGGTTGGCTTGATTCTATGCCGCTTTTTGCTCGTCAAAGCATCGTAGTTTTCTACCTGCCAATGGTCAGACGAAGCAGTAAGGAGCAATGCTAACTTCGCCAAGTCGCCAGTAAAATCATCTTTATCATTGCCATAGAGATGCTCACTTAAGGCTCGTCCACTCTCTTCCATGTCAGACATTCGACGCAGCCGTTCATATCCAGATACAAGGAAACTCCCCCAACCGCAAGCAATGTCTGCGATGAGGCGTTCTGATGGAGGGATAAACTCAATGGGAATATTTTGTAGGATGCGCGTAGTCAGGTGAAGTGGTGTTGCAAAACGTCCTTCTGACTTTCTGATAGCACGCGGAAACGCGCGGGTATACAATTCATTCAATATATCCGGTGTGGCATTACTATATCGGACTTGCTGAAGATATGGATATGCTTGTTCTACTGGGCTTTGATACTCTTCAAAGAGTCTCAAATCAAAATAGGCGCTGAATTTAGCATGCGCGGCATTGAGAATTTCCCAAAGGGAAACATCACGATCCTGAGGCAGAGACTCCAACGCTCCCTTATGTGCAAGCATAATAGCCCCAAGCAATCGCGTCGCCAATTTGATATCAAGTTGTTTAGGAACTAAGTGTTGGATATTTTGGTGATCAAGTTCTTGGCGAATCACCTGTGCAGCAGCATCGAATTGATCACCCAGTATCTCACGCGTTGCCTCAACTGCCCATAGACGTAGCTGTAGGGGAACAATATCTGCAAAATCATGTGTCTCGAACCGCGCTAATCCATGCTTGACATCGAAAATTCTTGTCGGATTGATGTCGCGCGCGTACTGCTCAAAAACAGATGGTATTTCTTCGTATGGAATTTCTGAACGAACCAAGGTACTTTTAGGTTGTCCATTAGCAGTAATTTTGAATAGAGAAACCGTATTTGCTTTGCCAATGAGTGCTACTGGCGCACCTGATACTGCAATTTTTTCTAATGCCAGACTATCTTGCACCTTTTCTTTCGGGTCATAGTAAACGGCAACCGAAGATGTGTCTGTATCCCATCGCATCGTATCTGCAAAGGCGACACAATTTAGTTCTAGGAGGCTTTCTTTCTTGTACGTGAAAGCATAATTCGATTTGATCGAATTCGGGGGAAAGTTGCGTTGAATTAAAGCAGTGTGAATCGGGCCGAATCTCTCGACCGGCATCCGTTCATATGGCAGAGCTGGGAGGTCTATGCTCATATTTGCTCTTTAGTTTACAATAAGCGGGGACGAACGCGAGTTCTACTGGAAAGGATTCTAACATGCCGCGCGCGCGCGGTCAAATCCCGCTTATGAAAACTTGAAACCCTGCGAAGCTCGCAAAACCTCGAATGTCCTTTTATTCCACTCTCATCGCTTTGACCTCTCTCAAACTCTCCCTCACCCCTGCCTGCGCCAGCGCCGTCGCCAGCACTCTGCGCGGCGACGTGTCCGGCTCGCGTCCCGTGCGCACACATTCCAAGAAATGTTGGAGCGATGAAACGAACGCGCCCTTAATTTTTCCATCCACAATATCGGCAGTGTGAACACCCGTGAATTCGATTTTTTGCCCGCCGCGCGCGTTGTAGAGTTCCGCCGTGCGCGTGCGATTGGTGTAGGTCAGCGCGCCCGCGTCACCGATGATTTGTAGGAAACCGTCCGCGATGCGCGGGTAGGTGTTCGGATGAATCCACGACGAATGAAAATTCGCAATCACATTGTCGCCGAATTGAATCAGCGCGTTCAGCCCATCGTGAACGGGAATGCCTTGCGCGTCGAGCGTGCCGCGCGTTTCTTGCGCCATCACGCTCACGGGGTCAGCGCCGAGAAACCAGTGTACGAGGTCGAGGTCGTGACTCGACATGAAATAGAGCGGCGAGGTGTTTTGCGCCCAAGTGCGAATCATGCCCGTCGGCACAGAAATGTTGTCGTGCTTGATGGAAATAACCATGCGCGGCTTGCCGATGTCGCCGCGCGCAATCGCGTCGTGCAGCCAGATGTGGTCGGTCACAAAACGCTGGCTGAAATTCACCATCACGACACGTTGCGCAAAACCTGCGCGTGATTTTTCCGCCGCGTCCACAATCGCGCGCGCATCAGCTGCATTCGTCGCGAGCGGTTTTTCTTGCAAGACGTGTTTGCCTGCGGCGAGCGCGGCGAGAACCGGTGCGCGGTGCAAATGATCGGGCGTCGCGACGGACACCGCGTCGAGTTCCGCTTCCGCCAGCATCGCGTTGTAATCGGTGAATGCGCGCGCGTTGTACTGCTGCGCGATGTTTTGCACGCGCGCCGCGTCGAGGTCGCACACCGCGACGAGTTCCGTATCGGGTAGTTCATGCCACACCCGCGCGTGACGTGAACCAAGAATGCCCGTGCCAATGACGCCGATCTTCATCGCATATCGCCTATCGCAAATTGCATATCGTGAAACGTCAAGCGTGAAACGTCAAGCGTGAAACGTCAAGCGTGAAACTGCCTGCCCCGAAGAATTGAGGGGTGAAATGCGAATCGCGTATCGCCTACTGATGACCGATTACTGATCACTGATCACTGATCACTGATCACTGATCACTGATCACCGATTACTGTCCCTACCGACCATCCGACCCGACCCTTCATCCTTTCAGCGCCCCCATCCGTACGCCTTCGAGAAAATACTTTTGGAAAAAGAGGAAAAAGACAACCATCGGAATCGCGGCGAGCGCAGCGCCGGAAAAGATGATGCCCCAATCGGTCATGAATTCGCCTTGCAGGTTCGCGACGCCGACGGTGAGCGTGTAATTTTGCGCCTTGTTCAACGCAATGACGGGCCAGAGAAAATCATTCCAACTGCGCACGAACGTAAAAATCGCGAGCGCGGCGATGCCGGGACGCGCGAGCGGAAAAATGACATGACGAAACACGCCCCATTCCGAACAGCCGTCAATCCGCGCCGCGTCTTCCAATTCCGACGGCAGCGTTTGAATGTATTGGCGCATCAGGAAAATGCCAAAGACCCACGCAGTGCCGGGGAGAATCAGCGCCCACAGCGAATCAATCAGACCGAATTGGCGGTTGATGATATAGAGCGGAATGAAAGTGACGTGAATCGGAATCATCAACGTGCTGAGAATGAGCACGAAAAACAGATTACGTCCGGGGAAACGTTTTTTGGCAAACGCGTATCCGGCGAGCGTATCGAAAAACGCGTGGAACGTGGTGACGACGAACGCGACGATAAAACTATTGAGCATCCAATTCAAATAAAATTTATTGTTGACGAGCAGCCGTTCGAAATTGTCCAACTTGAACGCGGGCACCAGAATCGGCGTGAGCGGCGGCGTCGCCAAAATCGGCGTGAACGCATTCGCAAACAGCCAATACATCGGGAACAGCGCGACCACCGTCGTCACGATCAACACGACCCAGCGCAGAATGCCCTGCCCGTTGAATCGAAACTGCCGTTTGGAGCTTTCTTGCTCTTGTGTAAATATCGCCGTCTTGGTCGTCTCGGTCGCCATGAATCAATCTCCGTTCGCGTATCGCCAATCGAAATTCGAAATTAGAAATTCGAAATTAGAAATTAGAAGTTAGAAATTCAACCCCGCGCAAATCGTGTATCGTAAATCGCAACTATCGCACTATCAAACTATTGCACTATCGCACTTTCAATACTCCACGTCCGAACGCAGTGCGCGAAATTGTGCCACCGCAATCGCGGCGATCATGGCAAACAGGACGAACGCTTGCGCGGACGCGATGCCGAAATCAAATTCTTTGAAACCGTTGTTGTAGATTTGCGTGACGATGGTTTGCGTAGAGTTGCCGACGCCGCTGGGGACCATGACGTAAATGCGCTCGAACACTTCGAAACTCGCGATGGTGTACAGCACGACGAGATACAGCGTGGTGGATTTCAACAGCGGCACGGTAATGTTCCACCAGCGTTGAATCGGACCGGCGCCGTCGAGTTCTGCCGCTTCGTAATACTCTTGCGGAATCGCGCCCATCGCCGCGCTGAACAAGACAATCGCCGTGGCGGGGATCGTCAATACGGCAGACAGTGTAATGCTCGCCAGCGCAATATCGGGATCGGAAAGCCAACGCACGGGCGGAATGCCTACCGCGCGCAGGGGCCAATTCGCAAAGCCCCACGATGCATTGAAAATGTACGCCCACGTCAAACCGATAATCAGCGCGCTGGTGACGGCGGGCAAATAATACGCCGCGCGAAAAAAAGTGCGCAGATGATTGCTCAACGGTTGAATGAGCGACGCGAGGATCAGACCGATGAAAATGTTGGCGGTGACGGTAAAGAGGGTATAGACCAGCGTGTTGCGAATCGAGACCGCGAAAATGCCGTTGAGTATGGTGAATGCTTCGACATAATTCGCGTAAAACGGCGTGACCCATTTACCGCCGCGTGCGAGCGAGTAATCTTGAAAGGAAATGATAAACGACCAAACGACGGGGAAGAGCGTAAAGAGCGCGAACGTGGCAAGACTCGGCAGGATAAAGAGATAACTCCAACCATGCTGCTTGAAAAATTTTCTCACACCGGTCATTGCCATCGCTCACTTTCCGAAAATCATTTCGCGGGGCACAACTTTTGGGACAGGATTAACAGGATTAACAGGATTTCTTTTTATACCCGATCCCGCACATCCTGAAAATCCTGTCCATAAAGTCCGCGTTCTCGCTTACGCTTCACGTTTGACGTTTCACGTCTCACGTTTGACGTTTGACGTTTCACGTTTCACGCTATTTCTTGATGCCGAGATACTGTTCGGCTTCGCCCGCGATCTTGCTCATGGCGTCGGCGGGTTTCGTCTTGCCAAAGAGAATGTTTTGGTATTCGGGATGGAAGAGGCGCGTGAATTTTGCCCAATCCACCACGAGCGGTGTAATCCACATGTCGGGCAAGACCGGGATGAATCTGTCGAGCGGGTCCACGACCTTGACCGATTTGCGCGCGCCGGGCGCGAGATAGAAACCGGTGGGCACGTTGCTGCCGGGCGGCACGTCTTCTTGCACTTCGCCGCTGGTGAGATAACGCGCCAGGTCCATCGCCGCTTGGCGTTTCACCGAATCGGATTGTTTCGCCACCGCAATCAGACCGACCGCGCCGACCGTGAGTTTGTTCCCGTTCACCGTGGGCAGCGGATAGATTTCAAAGTTGACTTTGGCGCCCTTGAATTGCGCTGCGGGTCCCGTCGCATCCACGATCATGGCGATTTGTTTGTTGGTGAAACCGCCTTTGACATCCGCGTCTTTCATCGAGCCAAAATCGGGCGGCGTCACTTTGTGCACTAACGCGAGGTCGGCAATGCGCTGCAAGCCCGTGAACGCGGCTTCGGTATTGTAACCGTATTTGCCGTCGGCGTTGATGGCGCGCACGCTCGGGTCCTGATTCATCCACAAGCCCCACGTATTCACGACGCCGGGATCCACAAAGCCCGCCCAGCCGTACACTTGCTCGCCGTTCGCGCGTTTGAACGTCGTCTTTTTCGCCGCATCCACGAATTGATCCCACGTCCAGTTTGGCGGCGGGAGCGAGACATTGGCTTCGGCGAACACGTCTTTGTTCAAATACATGCCCATCGGCACGACCCACAGGGGCCACGCGAACGCTTTGCCGTCTTTGACGCGCGTCACGTCCAAGATGTTCGGCAGAATGTCTGCTTTATCCGCGTCGGTCATATAGTCGTCAATCGGCTCGATCAAATCGTTCGCCACAAAACCGGGCAGGCGGTCCGACGGCAAGCGCAAGAGGTCAATGCCCTGACCGCTTTGCAGCGCGGTTTGCAGTTTCGTGAAACCTTCGTCGTTGGGCGGATAGCCGGTGATTTCGACCTTGATGTCCGGGTTGTCTTTCATAAACTGCGCGACCGCGTTGTCGAACGGGTTCGCAAACGCGTTGCCCGGGGTGTAACCGAGCACCCAGAGACTGAGCGCGCCTTTATAGCCGCTCTTGCTCACGCGCATGTCGCCGCCTTTTGCCGCGCGTTCGACGGTGGGTTTAGGCGTTGGCACTGCGGTCGGTCCACTGGCAGCAGTGGGCTGCGCAGGCGCCGTGGTCGGTTGCGCGGGCGCGGCAGTGGGCTGTGCGGGCGCGGCGGTGGGTGGAGCAGCGGTTGGTTGCGGCGGTGTCCCGCACGCGGCGAGCGCGAGCATGGCGATGGTCGCCAACAAACCGATCAAGATCCATTTTTTATTCATCGTTCTCCTCCTCCGAAATCTGAATGGGTGATTGGGTGAATGGGTGATTGGGTGATTGAATTTGAAGCGGTCTCCTCCTTTCGTCAGTGAGCAGATTTCCAATTTCTCCCCGGTGTAATATCACCTTGAATCACGGGGTGACGCGCGCCTGTCGCCGCCGGGACATTGGACACGCGACCGCGCCAGGTTTCGTACGCCAAAACGGCAAAGGCGAGCGCCTCTTTGCTTGCGGGTGGAATGCCGAAGGCGTCAATGGTGGTCACGCGCGTCCCGGCAGGCAATTGCGCGGCAAGCATTTTCAACAGCGTCGGATTTTTCGCCCCCCCCCCCGACACGATGACCTCGGCGGGCATGTCGGGCAAAAACGCGCGATACGAATCGGCAATAGATTGCGCCGTGAACATGGTCATGGTGGCAACAACAGCTTCGGGTGCAACGCGTCGTGCCTCTGCAAAATGCCACATTTGTTCGCCGTACGGTGCGCCAAACATTTCGCGTCCGGTGGTTTTTGGCGGCGCTTGTTTCAAAAACGGATGCATCAACAATTCCGCGAGCAGGATTTCATCTACGCGACCGCGCGCGGCAATCAATCCGTCCGCATCGAATTCCAGCGCGCCGTTCGTCGCGCGTTTCACTGAATCGTCAATCAGCATATTGCCCGGACCGGAATCGAACGCGAACGAATTGTGCGGCGCGTTGGCGGGTAAATAGGTTACGTTTGCGATGCCGCCGATATTTTGGCAAGCGCGGTTGATGGTCGGATGCGTAAAAAACAAAACATCAAAAAAAGCGACCATCGGCGCGCCGTGTCCGCCGGCGGCAACATCGCGCGCGCGAAAATTGCTGATGGTCGTAATGCCGGTGCGCTCGGCGATCACGGCGGGCGAGCCGATTTGCAGCGTCGAATGCTTGGGAATGTGCCAGACGGTTTGCCCGTGATTGCCGATGAGGTCCACCTGCGCCGCTTCGAGGCCTGCCGCGCGAAGGGTCTGCCATGCCGCGTCGGCGTAGGTTTCGCCCAAGTTGAAATTCAACGCGCAAATCCGATCCACCGTTCCCGTGTCCGCGCGCACGCACGCGAGAATTTCTTGGCGCAGCGCGGGTTCGAAGGGAATGCTCGAATGTTTCAGCAGTTTCCACTGCGGCGCGGATTGTTCCTGCACCGCTGTGAATTCAACCAGCACCGCTTCGATACCGTCGGCGGAGGTCCCCGACATCATGCCCAGAACGATCATCTTGATTCACCGAATCGAGACCTGACAGGTTTTTGCCAAGCCGTAGTTTGGCGAAACGTACGGTTTACATATCGCGGGCGCGCTGTACATCGCGCAAGGCGCGAGTGACGCGTTTGGTGTGGAAACCTGTCAGGTCTGGTCAACGTTCGCGCATAAACACCATGCGATAACGGTCGGAACGATACAACGTTTGTTCGGCTTCGATCAATGCGCCGCGCGCATCGCGCGTCACGCGGGTGACGAGCAAAGCGGGCGCGCCGCGTTTGCAGCCGAGATCGCGCGCTTCGGGCGCATTCAGCGCAATCGCTTCGACGGTTTCTTCACACAGCGTCGGGCGCGTCTCGAATTCTTGTTCGAGAATGTCGTACAGCGAGCGCGCGGCTAGATCAAATTCCAAGAGCCGTTTGAACCGTTCGTACGGCACATAACAGCATTCGAGCGCCATCGGTTCGCCGTTGGCGAGACGCACCCGTTTCAGTAAAATCACTTGCGCGCCCAGCGGCAAATCCAACTGCGCGGCGACCGCCGCATTCGCGACTTCACTCTTGAAATCGAGCACGCGTGAAGAGGGCGTCAGCCCGCGCGCGCGCATTTCTTCGCTGAACGACATGAAACCGAGGACCTGGGCTTGCTTGCTAATGCGCACGTGGGCGACGATGGTGCCGCGTCCGCGCTGGCGGGTGAGCAATCCTTCGTCCACCAATTCGTCAATCGCCGCGCGCAGCGTCATGCGGCTCACGCGGAATGATTCCGCGAGTTCGCGCTCGCCGGGCATCACATCGCCAAAACGTAATTTGCCCTGTTCGATCTGTTGGCGCAGCTGCGCCGCGATCTGTTTAAAGATGGGCGTGTGATCGCGACGATTAACATGCAGACTAGACAATTGGTCTAGACCCACGGAAGCAGGTGCCAGGGCCGTGGCGGTTTGCCCGGCAGAAATGGGGGAGCGCATAATTTGAGAAAACAGGCGAAATTCGCGCGAAAAATTGCTATTCGGAAGCGCCAAAACAGAGGGATAGACAACTGGTCTATACCAGAAGTATAATGGGGGAGACGGGGTTTGTCAAGGGGAAATTTCTTCAGACAAATTCATTTGCCCGTGTACAGCAATGCGCACTCGCGCGCATCGCGAAACTCGGCGGCGATAGTTTCCCAATCCGCAACGATTTCGTCAATGGGTTCGCCTGTATTCAAGCCCGCGCGCACACGCGCGGTGCCCGTGAGCAAATCGAGGTGCGGCGGCGCGCCTTCCCAACTCGTCGCGAGAAATTCAAAGCGTTCGGGATTTTGCGCGCGGCACGCGGCAAGCACGTGCAGCCCGACGTACACCGGACGCAGCGCGTTGCGGTCGGTCACGTGAATTTGGACGCCGCCGCATTTGACGCCGCGATGTTTCGAGTCGGCGGGCGTGAACGCGTGGGGGCGAAAACGCGCGCCGGGCAAATCGAGGCGATTGAGCGCCTGCGCGAGCGCGTACCCGTCGAGCCACGGCGCGCCGACAATTTCAAACGGCAGCGCGGTCCCGCGCCCTTCCGACAAATTCGTGCCTTCGATCAAGCATATCCCGGGATACGGAATCGTCGTTTCAAAACGCGGTATCCCCGGCGAAAGCGGAATCCACGGCAGTCCTGTTTCGTCGAACCACATCGCGCGCCGCCACCCGCGCATCGGAATGACCGTGAGCGCAACCTTGCGATTAAAATCGTGCGCGATAAAACGCGCGAGCTCGCCGGTCGTGAGCGCGTGCCGAATCGGTACGGGAATGTGACTGATAAACGATTCGAGTCCGGTATCCACCAGCGGTCCTTCGATTTGCGCGCCGTTGATCGGGTTCGGGCGATCCAGCACAATCACTTCCTTGCCGAATTTTTCCGCCGCGCGTAAAACATAATCCAGCGTGCTGATGAATGTATAAAAACGCGCGCCGACATCTTGCATGTCGAATACGAGCACGTCAACCCGATCCAGCATTTCCGCGCGCGGTTCTTTGGAGGCGCCATACAGACTAAACACCGGCAAACCCGTGCGCGCATCGGTGGCGTCGTCAATCGCCGTCCCATCTGCGCCCGCACCGTCGAATCCGTGTTCGGGACCGAACAGCGCGGTGACGCGTATCTTGTGTTCGAGCAACGCGTCAACACTGGAAACGAATGTTAGCGTCGTCGCCGCTGCGTGTGTGACCAAACCCACGCGGCGTCCGCGCAAAATGCTTTCGTGTTCGCGCAAAAAAGTTTCAAGACCGATTTCGATCATGGCGTCTCCAGACCTGACACGGTACATCACAGTTTCGATTGTGATCCACGAATTACACGAATAACACAAATTTTCCAACTCACGTTACGCAGTGTCATTTCGAGATGGTCAGCCCGCAGGGGCTGTATGGGCTCAGGACTGTCATATCGAACGGAGTGAGATATCTCGCTCCGCTCGATATGACAAGTCCTGTGCAGCGGTTTTTGCGACGAGAAATCTCGCTCTGCCAACACTGAGATTTCTCGCAAAAACCGCTGCACAGAAACTGCCAACTGT
>JACQWQ010000010.1 GCA_016209205.1 Chloroflexota bacterium | reverse complement strand
TGATAACTGGTGACTGATAACTGATTTTCGAGTCTCCAGTCTCTGATCTTGCCTCAAAACGCGTACGCTTTTTTCGCGCGGCGCAGCAGCACGATGAAAAACGGCGCGCCGACGAGCGCGGTGACGACGCCGAGCGGGATTTCTTGTGGCGCAATCACCGTGCGCGCAATCAAATCGGCAATGACCAAAAAGATCGCGCCGCACAACAGGGACGCGGGCAGGAGCAAACGGTGATCGGGTCCGAGCACGATGCGCGCAATGTGCGGCACGATCAGTCCGACGAAACCGACCAGCCCGCTCAACGCAACCGCCGCGCCCGTCATCAGCGCACCGACGGCGAGCAGCAGAAATTTTTTGCGTTCGACGTTCACGCCCAACGCCGCTGCTTGTTCTTCGCCCAACAAGAACGCGTTGAGATCGTGCGACAACCAAAACGCCAAGACACTGCCCAGCGCGATCAACGGCGTCACCGCAAACAACATATTCCAACCGCTCGCGCTCACCCCGCCGAGCGTCCACAAGACGACGCGTTCCAATGTCCCGCGACTCAACAGCATCAGCGCCGACATGACTGCCGACAGCATCGAACTCACCGCAAAGCCCGCGAGCAGCAGGGTCGTAATCGGCGTGTGCATTCCGACCCGCGCGATGCGGTACACTAGCAGCACGGCGAGCAGCGCGCCAAAGAAGGCGGCGATGGGCACAAATCCATACGTCGCGACGCCGATGGAGAACGGAATAAAAAACGCGATGGTTGCGGCGAGCGCCGCGCCGCCCGAGGTGCCGAGCAAGTACGGGTCTGCCATCGAATTACGCAGGAGACCTTGAAACACAACGCCCGCGCCCGCCAGCCCCGCGCCGACAATTGCCGCGCCCAAGACGCGCGGCAACCGAATTTGCCAAATGATAGATTCGTCGGCGGCGCTCCAGACAACCCCGAGGTCGAACCCAAATGTACGTTTCAGTGTAATCGCAATGATCTGCGCCGGTTCGATGCTGACGGTGCCGAGACGCATGGCGAGGATGCACGTCGCCAGCAGAAACAAACCGAGCGCACTCAAGACGAACGCGGGATGCCGCACCCATGCGCGCAGGTTGACGCCCGAGATTACGCGCGCGGCACGTATGATTTCAGCAGCGGGCTTGGGTATCACATCCTGACTTGCCATAAAAACGATTTCTTGACAGGATTTACAGGATTAACAGGATTACAAAGTCTGAAAAATCCTGTTAATCCTGTCCATAAGCCATTACTGCGTAAACAACTCGGGATGGATCAATTTCGCCGCGGCTTCCAGACCTTCGACGACGCGCGGACCCGGACGGCTCACGAGATTGTCGTCAATCGGAAACACCTTGTTGTCCTTCACGGCTTGTACGACATCCCAGCCCGGACGCTTGCCCACCGATTCGGGCGCGATGCCGTACGCCGCGTCGCTGAGAATAATGATTTGCGGGTTGGCTCGAATGATTTCTTCGGCGTTGAGCTGCGGATAGGGCGACGACGCGTTGTGCGCCACATTTTCGCCGCCCGCGCGCGTAATGATTTCATCTATAAAACTGCCGGGGCCCGGCGTGAACGGCTTGGCGGGGTCCGTCGCGTCGAGTTCCCAGAACACACGCGGTTTGGTTTTTGCCTGCGCGATTTTTGTCGCCAAGTCGGCGAGCTTGACATCCATCGCGGCGACCACTTGCGCGGCTTGATCGGCGCGGCCCACCGCTTTGCCCACCATTCCAATTTCACTCTTGATCGTGTCAAAGGTCGTGCTGACCGCGCCGACGACGAGCACGTTGATTTTCAATTCCTCCAATTTCTTGATGACATCGGGGGAGGTAATGCCCGCGACCAACACGAGGTCGGGTTTCGCCGCGACGATTTGTTCGTAATTCGGATTGAACCCGTCGCTCAGTTTGGGCAGCGTTTTGACTTGTGCGGGAAAATCCGAAAATTGGTCCACGCCTACGAGCTTGTCACACGCGCCGACCGCGCACGCGATTTCTGTGGTGCTGGGTGTGAGCGAGACAATGCGCGTTGGCAAAGTGGTGAGTGTGACGTTGCGTCCCGCGCTGTCGGTAAGCGATACGCCGGACGGCGCTTGGGTTGGGGCAAGCGTTGGCGCGGCGGTTGGCGGAACGGCGGTGGGTTGTACGACCGGCGCGCCACAGGCGGCGATAAACAGCGTCAAGCCGATCAGCGCGCCGAGAATGAGATTCAGTTTTTTTTGTCGGAACTGCATGAGTGGCTCCCTATTGATGGTTACGGTTGTGACGAGCAATAAAAAAACCTCTTGCCGATTCGACAAGAGGAGGTAAAGGCACAATACGCTTGTGCGTCAAATGTGTATGAAACGTCTGCCCCCTTTCTCGCGAAGGTTCGGCGGAAACAAGTTTCCGCAAGTTGCTGCGAATGATGGACCCGTGGATTCATTCCCAGCCCAACACACAGGCGGCCTGGCTTGTAGTGCGATAGTGCAATAGTGCAGTAGTGCGATAGTGCGTTAGGGGAGGATTCTCCGACTATTGCACTATCGCACTATCTCACTATCGCACTATCCCACTCGCTTCACAGTTGCGGGACAGCGCGGGAATTTCACCCGACTTCGCTGCGTGTTGTTGCTTGTAGTTTTGTTAAATGACGCGTGCGGGCGTCAGCCGTGCAGACATTATAAGCGATTTACGCGGACGCGCAAACGAGGAGATATGCCATTGTTAAAAGGCAGTTGGACTGCCGCCGGGCGAGGGCAGTCCAACTGCCTTTTAACATTTGTATATAATGGGAGCGATGCAAAACGACACGGAAATTCTCTGGACCGCTGCGTTTCTCAACGAACGTTTTACGGAACCGGTCTCACCGTTGGGTTGGTCATTCGTCGGCGCGCTGTTTGAAGAGCTCGCGCTGCGCGAACCCTTGCGCTTTATGGGTTATCCCGATGCGGAAAGGATTCCCGCGACGCGTTTGTGGCGCGCGCTGCCCTACGTCAACGTCGCAGTGTTTCAGATTATCTACAAACCCTTTCCCGACGCATTCGTGCCCGCCGACGCGATACGCTATTTTCCACACGGCGATCTCGCGTACCGCAAACGCGCGCCGTACCCGACCGCGCTGTGGCAACCGCGTTTTGTTTTATCTCTCGTGACGCATTTGCTGCGCGAGGCGTGGGGCGCGTCGCCGCTCAACTATCTCAAATGGCGGCGCTTTGTCCCATATCACGACGCACAAACTCGGCGGCTCCAATCGTCGCTCGATGCGGCGAATGCTGCACAAACCTTGTTGGGCATCCTGAACGCATTGTATGAACTCGACGCGCGCTTGCTGCGCATTCATCGGTGGAGTCTGACGTACGCGGACGTGTTGTACAAAATTCTGGCGCAGTGGACGGGTGAGCTCGCGCCTATCCTCAGCTGCAATGTGCCAAACAAGACGCGTGAGGTGAATGCGGAACTGGACGCGCTCGCGCGGCTGCCCGCGCCGCTTTCCACTCGGTTACTCGAACGCATCAACGCCAATGCCGCGCTCAGCGCCGACGAACAACGAACGGCGGACGCACTCGCACGATTTTTGGAACGGCATGGACATCGCGCGTTCACGCTCGATCTCGCGTGCCCCACATTTCGCGAGGATCCGACACAGCTGCTGCCGCTCCTTGACACATCGGCGCGCGCCAAAAATTGGGACGACCCGGCGGAATTGCAGGATGCCTACCTGCGCGCGCGCGGCGCGCTTCGCTGGTGGCAGCGCATTGTTTTTCGCCCGCTCGTCGCGCTCGCGCGGCGATACGCGCAATTGCGCGAAGACCAACGCTATTATTGGCACAAGTCGCTTGCGCTCACGCGCCGCGCGTGCTTGAAACTCGGCGCGGACTTGGCGGCGCAGGGCGTGCTGGCCGACGCGGACGCGATTTTTTACGCGACGCGTCCAGAGGTGCAAGCATATTACGCGGGGGCGATAGAATCGGCGGAACTGTCCGCGCGCGCTGCCGCGCGTGAAACCGAATGGCGCGAGCATCTGAACGAATATCGCGCGCGGGGCACGGGAGGGTATCCACATTTTCTGCGCGGCGACACGCCGTTGTTTGAACGGCAGGACAGAGACGTTCCAGTGCAGGCATGGCGCGGGCGCGGGGTGAGCCCGGGCATCGCACGCGGCGCCGCGCGAATTGTGCGTGACCCGCGCGACTTGGGTCGCGTTGCGGTGGGCGAAATTCTGGTCGCACCTTCTACCGATCCCGCGTGGACGCCGGTCTTTGCGCGGCTGGCGGGTTTGGTCCTCGAACGCGGCGGCGTCTTGTCACACGGCGCGGTCGTCGCGCGCGAATACCGTTTACCGGCAGTGACCGCCGTCGCCAACCTCACAGGCGCGCTGGTGGATGGAGAAATGATTGAAATTGATGGAACGAACGGAATTGTCAAACGCATCGCGACGTAGGAGCAATGGCTGATAAGCCGTATTTTGGCGACGCTTGCCCTGCCCGGCGGGCGATTCCCATACGGGCGACCACAAGGGTGCGCCCCTACGCAAATCATTTTGCGCGTACAAAAAAAAGCAGCGGGTTATTGCGCCCGGCCGCGCAATAACCCGCGATGGGCTGCTCTGGGGGGAAGAGCAGACCCATTTGCTTTACATTGGGAAAAAAACACCCGCTTTCTCATCCAAAGAAAGCGGGTTTGACGATTGCTTTTTCAAACCACTTGCCAAACGCTGTTTGCTTGGCTGCACTCTTTGGCAACCGGGCTACCATGACTGAAGTGAAATTCACTTCTCCGTTTTAGGTCCCTCAGTTTTGCGTCCACAGCTTTGACTGTGTTTGCCTTTGTCGGAGTGTTAATTAAGGTGCATTCGTACTTACGGTTGCATTTTACGCGTGTCCCTTCGAAATCTCAATGGGAGAATAGTACTGAACTCAAAGCACTTTGGCGGCAAGCAGCTGTCCCAAAAGGTGCAGCGCGTTCTCCAGATCGCGCGGGTCAAGCATTTCGGATGGGGTGTGCAAATAACGCGTGGGCAACGCGAGCGCGCCGGTGAGAATGCCTTCGCGTGTCGCTTGTACTATCGTTCCATCGCCCCCGGCGCGCGTGGAAACCAGGGCTTGATAGGGCACATGCGCGTCGTGCGCGGCATGAATCAGGACTTGACGCGCGGCAGGACTGGCAATCATGTTTTCATCTTGAAACTTGATCGCGGGTCCCTTGCCCAAGCTAATCTCTGACGTGGACGCGCCGGGTAAATCATTCGCGGGCGCGGCGTCTACAATGAACGCGTAATCGGGTTGAATCGCGAACGCCGCCGCGCCGGCGCCGCGCGTGCCCACTTGTTGCTGCACGGTGAACACGCCATACACATCGTGCGGCGATTTTTTTAGACGACGCAGTGTCTCGATCAACAACGCACAGCCCGCGCGTGACGCCAATGCTTTGCCGCTCCAAAAATTTCCTGTTTCTTGGAACGCGCCCACCAAACACGCGGCATCGCCGACGCGCACCGGCGCGTCTTCCGCCAAAGCCGCGCCCACGTCAATAAACAGTTTTTCTGTTTCGATTTCTGTGCGCGCCGCGCCGCGCGTCTCGCGTCCAAAAACACCGACCGCGCCATTTGCAAATTGACAGCGTGCGCCGAGCAGTGTCAATGGTTTCACCGCGCCGAGCATTCCAAAACGCGTCTATAAACGTAACCATCACGCCAATCTCGTCCAAATGCGCGGCGAGCATGATTTTTTTGCGAGTATTTCCGCTGCCCTTGCGAAACGCAACCAAATTGCCAAAGCCGTCCGTGCGCACCTGATCCACCGCGCCTGTAATTTCCGCGCGCACCAAATCGCGCACGGCTTCTTCATTACCCGAAGGACCGTACGCCTCGGACAAGCGCTTGACCAGTGCTTGGAACGGCGCAAGCGTTCCATTCACGGTTTGCGCCGCCAGGGGTGGATTGGGCGCGCCCAGATCGAACGCGGGAAAATGTGGCGCTTCACGCACGCGAGTTGAATTTTTTCGAGTCATAGTGTAAAGACCTGACAGGGTTTCTTGCGATGACATACATCGCGCGTGCGTGTCATACATACCATTCGCGCTGTACGCCGCGCACGCGATACGTGTAACGTACGTTTCGCCAAACTACGGCTTGGCAAAAACCTCTCAGGTCTCCAGTCCCTCCGCCAATTTCGGCAGCGCCGCGCGCAAGAGTTTCAACGCATTCGCGTAATCGTCGAGTGAAATCACGGCGGCGGGCGAATGAATGTAACGCGCGGGAATCGAAATGACCGCGCTGGGTACGCCTGCGCGAACGCGATGGATAATTCCCGCGTCCGTGCCGCCGACGAGCGGCTGTTTGAATTGATAGGGCAGTTTGTGTTCTTGCGCAGTTTGTTCCAACAGACGATTCAAGCGCTTGTCTGCCAACAACCTGCGGTCGGCAATCGTCAACGCGGGCCCCGCGCCCAAACGCGTCGTCGGCGACTGTTCGCGCGTCTTGGGGGAATCGTCGCAGACCGTCGCTTCCAACACGAACGCGCAATCCGGCGCGACGGTGAAGGCAGCCACCCGCGCGCCGCGCAGACCGATTTCTTCTTGCGTCGTGAACGCGGCGTACAAATCGAACGGAAAATTTTCGCGCACGAGCGCGCACAACAACGCGCAGCCCACGCGATCATCCAACGCTTTGCCGCGCACGCAATGATCGCCGAACGTAGAAAATTGCGTCGCAAACGTCGCGTAATCGCCGGGGGCGACGACGCGCGCCGCGTCCTCGCGCGAGGTCGCGCCAATGTCAATCCGCAGCGCGTCGGCGGGCACAACTTTTTTCCGTTCCGCCTCGGACGAGCGATGCCTTGGTTTGAACCCGATGACGCCCGGCACACCCGCCGCGCCGATCAACACCGCCTTGCCCGCGAGCACGCGGTCGTCAATCCCGCCCACCTTGTCAAATTGCAGATATCCTTCGCGGTCAATGTGCGTCACCAACAGACCGACTTCATCTGTATGCGCGGCAAGCAAGACTTTGAGCGGCGCGCGGCGCGCGGCATTCCGCTTTGCCGCGCGTTTCAGCGCGATCAGATTGCCCAGCGCGTCGACGCGATATTCGTCCACGTATTTTTCCAGCTGTTCGGCAATCAACGCGCGCACGGCAGTTTCATTGCCCGAGACACCGCGGGCATTCGAGAGTTTTTCGAGAAACATAGCTCTTGAATCGAATTAGTCGTCCACCGGGATCGCAATAGACTTGATGTGAATGCAATCGTACAAATATTGCCAAAACTGATCGTAGTACTCGGAGTTCGAGTCACATAATTTCTCGATGAGATTTTTCGCGCTTTCTTGTGACGGTACATCCATTGTAAACATTACAGGAGTAATGATTTCGATAATGATTCGATAATTGTTCATTTGATCTCCTTGCTTGGGAGCTTAATGTTGTTTGCTATACCATTCGTCCAGAATCTCATCAAGTCAGTGAAAATTGAATCAAACAACTTGATCTTCGCGCTCTGTGGAATATCTCTCAGAATATATGCTCCATCTAGTTCTCCATATTCTACGATGATACGGTCACGCGATGTGTTTTCACCCGTTGCCAAAAAGTCTCCGTCGTTGTCCGTTGATACCAGATAGCACAGAATATCACGCGTGTTTGCTGCCGAATGCAGCTTGATTTTCCAGTACGCTGCCTGCGCGATTCGCTCTCGTAAGCTTGCCTTGCAAGAAAGAATTGCGATGACCTTTAGTGATTTCTTATCGTAGAGCACAATGTCAGCATCAGGAACGACTGCGAATTCCGCATATAAGACGAGTATGTTGCGCTTGACCTGTTCAAGGTCCGCTGGGAGTTTTTTGCGCCGAAGTGCATCATCACTCGTGATTCCGACTGGGTGCTTGTTCTTGTCGGCGTATTCCTCAATGATGTAGGCAATTAACTTTTGCAGATTGTGTCCGCTCCAAGAATTCCAAGACTGATTAGGGTCTTTACCTAACCGTCTCGCCTCTTCCAAATATTTTTGCTTGATATCGTTGAATAACTTTCCCACGAATTGATAATCACTCCGAGATTCTCTCGATTTGTGATATATCCTTTTAACTTCATCGAATTCCATGTTGTTTCTCCATAATGAGGATAAACTCTACTGGATATGCGAGGACTTTTTCTGCATTAGCAGATGAAGTAAACTGTCCATTTTCAGGGTCCCTAGTCTGTGGAAGAATTTTGGAGGGAATTTCCCTTTTGATGATCTTATGGACGACGAATCCCAGACTCATCATTTGTTCTATAAAAACTTGGGCGTTTGCAATCTCGACGCCTTCAAATTTCGTATTCCCAATCACAATACATGCCTTGCCGCCGACTCTTAGGACTCGATACATTTCTCGAAAGCACTCTAGCATGTCAGCAAAATAATTTCTGACTTCCCGCCGTTTCTTTTCCGTTTCAAGATTCTCCACAATTGCATTGGCAATGTCGCTGCGTAAATCAATGGTCGAGCGATTTGAATACGCAGAACCGATAAAGCTATGTCTGAATTGATTTACGGAATTTGTGTAACCCAGCCACAATGCGGTCAACTGATGAAGATCTGCATACTCGTAGGATGTGACATAGGGCGGACTGGTTACAACCAGACTTGCGTCACCGGTGCTTACAGGCAAAACGCGTGCATCTGATTGAGTTACAACCCGGTATTCATCAAGATTGCTTCGAACGCTAGGTGGTACCAAATTCCAAAACTTCTCGTTTTGTTTGAGCATAAAACGTGACTGGCGTAAAAATGCCGCTAGAGGGTCAACAGGCACCTTCGCCCTGTCGCGCGTCGGCTTTATACTTTTCTGCATCCAAATAGAGCTAGACTTTAGACTTTGCGAAAAAGCTACTAGGAAAAAGTCTCGACAATCGGGTTCCTCAATCACCGTAATTCTTCCAAAGATAATTCCCAGCCGCTCTTTCTCGCTTGGTCGAAACCAATAGTCAATCCTCTCATTCTCAGGGATGATTGGCGGATGGTATC
Organism: Chloroflexota bacterium; assembly: GCA_016209205.1. Lineage (GTDB taxonomy): Bacteria > Chloroflexota > Anaerolineae > UBA4142 > SHND01 > SHND01. The sequence continues at coordinate 72,822 of JACQWQ010000010.1, read as the reverse complement.
TTGCAAACAAGTTCGGTCTTTGTGCCAGATAATGTTCTAGGTCCACGACCAATTGCCCATAAACTTTCCTCAACAGTTCGGGATTGATAGGTGTGCTCTTAACCTTAGCAACCAAATGTGCTACAGGGTTTACATCTGTCCCAACTCCTTTTCTTCCCGAAATCATGGCCTCGACAATTGTTGTCCCACTTCCCATAAACGGGTCAACAACTGTGTCGCTTTCTGCAGTTAATTCGCAAATAAGTCGCCTTGCTAGTTGAGGAATAAATTTGGCGGGATAAGTATAGTAGCCATGCGAAATATATCTTGTCTGCTTTTGAGTCAGGTCACTAAAAGTCCAAGTCTTATCAATGGATATTCGGTTCAAATCAAGAGTCGTTCGAAATGGATACTCTTGATGATACGTTTGCGCCCTTTCACGTGCTTGACGCAATTTTTTGTTCGATTTACTTTGAGCCATCTTTTGCTCCCTTTGAATCACGGGCGAACCTATTTTAACGGCGTTTCTTCCGAATTGGCAATTTGGGTTTCTGATTTTTAGTTTGCTGCGCCCCGTATACGAACGTTTCACCGTGCAGCGCGAGAGCATCTTCGCGCGTCAAGCTTGTCGCAAACACGCGCACGAGTTCTGCCGCACGCGCCACGTCGTCGAGATGCAGCGTCTCGACCGGCGTGTGCATATAGCGCAGCGGAATTTCTACCAATCCGGTGGGAATGCCTTCGCCCGCGACCTGCATCATCCACGCATTCGTTTCGGTGTCGCCGCCGTACACGTTAATGTGATGCGGGATCGCTTCGCTTAGCGCGGCTTGGCGCAATTTTTCAAACACGAAGGGATGTACATTCGCGCCGCGCGCAATGCACGGACCTTGCCCGAGCCGCGCGAGTTCGTCTTGCGCCAGCCCGGGTTGATACGCGTGCGTCACGTCCAGGCAAAGCGCAACGTGCGGGCGAATTTGGAACGCGGACGTGAGCGCGCCGAGATACAACGCGCTGTCTTCTTCATTCACATTCGCGACGGCGTACACATCCCACGCGTGCGGCGTATTTTGCAATTGGCGCAGAAATTCCAGCAGCGCGACGAGCGCGGCGCGGTCGTCGAACGCCTTGCCGGAATAGAAATCATTTTGCAGCGGCGTCACCTGCCGGTCCATGGTGATCGAGTCGCCAATGTTCACGAGTGCGCGGACGCGCACATCTGACATGCCTACGTCAATAAACAATTCTGGGAGCGGCAAGGTCTCTTTGCGCTCGGACGCCGACAAAACGTGCGGCGGACGCGCGCCAATGACGCCGGGCAAAGTTTTGCGCCCGTGCACCAATACATTTTGCGAAGGCAGCACGCGCGGGTCCCAATAACCGATTTCGTCAAAGCGAATGAAGCCGTCCTGAATCCCCGTTACGACCAGTCCGATTTCGTCTATGTGCGCTTCGACGAGCAGGCGCGGCGCGTCCGACGAAGCAGCCGCGCGGCGAGATTTGGACCGCGGCGGCGTTGTCGCATACCGGATGCCGATTACGGAGCCGTGCGTTGTGATTTGGATGTCATCGGCAAGTTTTTGGAATTCGCGCACGACGAGCGCGCGTACGGCGTCTTCATTCCCTGACGTGCCGTGGGTTTGGGAAAATCGGGTGAGGAGGTCTGCTAACGCGGTCATACGGTTGCACGATTGTATGTGAAATTCGCGCGGCGTCAACCAGCAAGACTCCAATGATAGGGGACCGCTCTCCAATCTCTTGGACTGCGCGCCGCCTTACGGCAGTCTGCAATGCGCGCCGATGCATCGGACGAACTGCGTCCGCTTCATCGGATGCATTGCCGCTGCCTTTTAGAGCGGATTCTGAGTTTATTGGTGGTTAGGCCTTCGAGGTTTTTGCCGCGAACGCCTGAATGTTCGCGGATTGCTGCGATGGGCGATGTATTCCCATCGCATTCATCGCCAAAACTTCCCTCAATACTTCGGGACAAGCCTTCGGGACAGGTCTGCGCGAATTGGCGCGAACTCCGCGCCACGAATCTAAAAAAACAAGATTTTCGCGTGGATTCGTGCCAAGCCGTATCCTTCACGTTCGTTCAGGACATGGTTTGGCGAAGATTGGTGTTGATTCGCGTTGGAAAAGTTTCTGTGGTTACACATCCCAAAAGGGATGACCATCTCGAAATGACAGCATCCCAAATTGGGATGTACTGAGGCAAGGAGACATCACAATGGCAGAATTTGAATTTGGCGGCGAGATCGCCTGGCGACCTTCCCGCGTGCAAATCGAAGACAGTAATTTGTACCAGTCCTACACGCGACACGGCTTGGCATCGCTTGACGAATTCATGCGCGCGTCGGTAAAGGACATTGCGTGGTTTTGGGACGCACTGCTGCGCGAATTGGACGTGCAGTTTTATGAACCCTACACGCAGGTGGTGGATTTGTCGGGCGGCATTCAGTTTCCCCAATGGTGCGTCGGCGGGAAAATGAATGTCGTGCACAATTGTCTCGATAAATACATTGGCACACCGCGCGAAAATCAGATTGCGGTCAAGTGGGAAGGCGAAGAGGGCGCAACGCGCACGTTGACGTACGCACAGCTGGATCGGGAAGTCGGTCGAATCGCCAACGGCTTGCGCGCGCTCGGTTTGAAAAAGGGCGACGCGATTGGCGTGTTCATGCCGATGACACCCGAAATCGTGGTCGCGGTTTTGGCGATTGCCAAAATCGGCGCGGTCTTTTTGCCATTGTTCAGCGGATACGGCGCAGGCGCGGCAGCCGTGCGATTGAACGACGCGGGTGCGAAAGCATTGTTCACCGCCGACGGCACATTTCGGCGCGGACAGGTTGTGCCGATGAAGCAAACGGCGGATGAGGCAGTGCGTCAAACGTCAAGCGTCAAACATGTTATCGTATTGCCGCGCGCAAAAAATCGCATCGAGATGCAGCACGGACGCGACCACTGGTGGGATGAAATTGTCACGCTTGGAGATACGGGCAATGCAGAAACAGAAAAAACCGACGCCGAAGATTTGTTGATGCTCATTTACACCAGCGGCACGACCGGCAAACCGAAAGGCGCGGTACACACGCATTGTGGTTTCCCCATCAAGGGCGCGCAGGACATGTATCACGGGTTGGATGTCAAGCCCACCGACACGTTGTTTTGGATGACGGACATGGGTTGGATGATGGGTCCCTGGGAGGTGTACGGCGCGCTCTTGCTCGGTGCGACGATGTTTTTGTACGACGGCGCGCCCGATTATCCCGCGCCGAATCGCGTATGGGCAATGGTCGAGCGGCACAACATTTCTCTGCTCGGTGTTTCGCCGACGTTCGTGCGCGCCTTGATGAAATATGGAGACGAGCCGGTAAAAAAATATTCACTCGAATCACTGCGCGCGTTTGGCTCGACCGGCGAGCCGTGGAACCCAACTTCCTGGTTGTGGCTGTTCAACACGGTAGGGGAGGGGAAACGCCCGATCATCAATTATTCGGGAGGCACCGAAATTTCGGGCGGCATCGTGATGGGCAATTTTCTCACGCCGCAAAAACCGGGTTCGTTCGCCGGACCGCTGCCGGGGATTGACGCGGATGTGGTGGACGAAAAAGGCAATTCCGTACGCGGGCGCGTCGGCGAACTGGTGATACGCCAACCGTGGATTGGCATGACGCGCGGTTTTTGGAAAGACCCACAACGGTATCTTGACGCGTACTGGGCGCGTTTTCCGAATGTGTGGGTGCACGGCGATTGGGCAGCGGTGGACGACGATGGTTTGTGGTACATTCTCGGTCGTTCTGACGATGTCATCAAAGTGGCAGGCAAGCGCCTCGGTCCTGCCGAAGTGGAATCGGCTTTAGGCAAGCACCCTGCCGTGCAAGAAAGCGCGGCGATTGGGGCGCCGGATGAAATTAAAGGCGAAGCGGTGGTTTGTTTTGTGATGTTGAAAGCGGGATACGAGGGAAAAGAGGGGAGAGAGGGCGAAGAGGGCAAAGAGGGATCCAAGGGAACTGAGGGAAATGAGGGAGTGGGCGATATGCGATATGTGGTCCGCGATACGCGATACGCGAACATCGAACGGGAACTCAGGGAACTCTTGGTGGACGAATTGGGCAAGGCGTTGATGCCCAAGGCGATTTATTTTGTGAATGATTTGCCGCGCACGCGCAATGCCAAAATCATGCGTCGCGTCGCGCGGGCAGTGTATTTGGGCCAAGACCCCGGCGATATTAGCGCGTTGGAGAATACGCGCGCGTTGGAGGAAATCAAGAGCGTGGTTCTGAAACAAAAAATTTCGAGATGATGTCTCGAAATTTTCTATTTCCGCATAGCTCTTGCTTTCCGCCATCGTTCGAATGAACGTTTTGATTCTCGGCTTGACGTCCCTGTTAGTAAAGCGATTACGGGAATCAATTCGTCCAAGTGTTCCCAAAAAATCACATCGCGTCCAGCCGTGTCCTCAAATACGCGCCAATTCGTTCTTTCTTGTGCTGTCGCATGCAGCAGGCGCGGATACCAAGTTAACGGAACGGAAACAGTACGCCCATCCTGAATCTGAACTGATAACAGGTGGTTGGTGATCGCTACATTTTTCACCCGTGGCTGTACGTCAATCGTGGCAATGCTCATTCCACATCTCCAAAAACTCGCTCCGATTCTCTTGAACAATAATGCGCGCTTCGCGCAGCTCGCTCGCGTTGAGACCGCGATTCCGTTCCAATTGAACCGGAATCAACCAAAATTTAGCGCCCGGGGCGCGTCGCTCTTTACCCTTTGCCAAATGAATGTGTGGCGGTTCCTCACAATCGTAGGAAACAAAATAACAGAGAAATCCCCCAACCCGCTTCGATGGCATCGTTGTTGTGATTCCCCTTCCGCGTGGCGTGATAGAAATCTGCAAGCACATACAACGCGCTCCCGCACATTCTAACTGAAACGGCGCATAGGGTGTATTTGGGCAATCACCCCGGCGACGTGAGCGCGTCGGAAAATCCGCTCGCATTGGATGACGTCCGAAATGCGATTGCGGGCTAGCAGAAAAGTCGGTCAACTCGGACCAAGTCGCTGCTTGAGCCACGCTTGGCGTTCGGCGGTCGCTTGCGCGTTCAAGCCGTGTCCTGCGTCATACCAGCTCAACTCTTTTGGCTCGTGCGCTGCCGCGAAAAATTCCTCTGCGCGTGCTTTGGGCACGTGAAAATCGTCGGCGGCGAACTGAAACAACACCGGCGCGGGCGCGAGATTTGCGACGTGTGCGATGGGGTCAAGCGCAGACATTTCTTGGAGGAACGCCTCGCGCGCATCACCCTCCAGCGCGGGATAATACAAATACCAATCTGGGAAACGCGGCGTCGCTGCCATGATGACATAGTGTGTTGGACGCTGGTCAACGCTTCCCGCTAACACGCCGTACATGCCGCCGAAATCGTGTCCAACGTACACCACGCGTGTTGTGTCCACACCTTCTTGCGACAACAATACATCCAACGCGCGGCGCAGGTTCACCGCCTCTTGCACCGAGTTGCGCGCGTCGTCGGCTTGCGTGCGCTTGATGAAAAAGTCCAAGTCGCTCCACAGTGTTTCGACCATCATGCAGACCGCGCCGCCGCGCGCCATTTCTTTTGCCTCTTGCACAAATTGACGACGATTGGAATCGTGCGCTTCAGGTTCGTACCAGTGTACGTACAAAATTGCCGCGCTGTTCTCGGCGTGTTCGGGCGCGTACAGTTCCGCGACGCGTTTGTACCCGAACGGCGTTTGAATGACCAGCAGCGTTCGCAGTAAACCATCTATCACGCGTTTGGAAACGACGAGCAGGTCCTCTGTTCGGACACGCGGGTAATTTCGGATTTGATTCAGCATTCGGATTCTATTCTGCTGTCAGGCGCACATTCGAGACATAGCTTTCATAGTCCCAGCCCGAAGCGTAGATTTCAACCGACTCGATACGGAAGGGTTTGAACGGCAAACTGGCGAGGAGGTTGCTCGAATCGAATGGAATAAATGCGCCTGCGGGAATGAGTCCGCCGTTCTGCGTCGGATTGTTGGCATCGTTTTGAATGTAAAACCCTTGAAAATATTCGTGCCGGTCGCCGTCCACGTCTTTGTAGGTAATGTGCAAAATGAGCGGGTACTCGGTGCTTTGATAGCCGCCGCCCGACAAATTCTGTGCATCCACGCGCACGTCCGCCAAAAGTTTCAGCGTCCGAAAATCGGAAACGTCGCGGTCAATGATTTGACGAATGCCGGTGATGGCACTGTTTTGATTCGACCCCGTGCGCTTGATTTGTACGGCGTTTCGGTCCAACGTGACGACACCAGCGGAACCATTCACGTTGCCGCCGTCGCCGCCTTGATCGCTGTAGCATTTCCATGACCCGGTGTTTGTCTGGCAGTCAATCTTTTCGGTAAAATTGCCATTGGTGAGCAAATCTTTGGCGGCAGGCAACAGGTCCCCCAAGGGTTTGCCTGTCTCGGCAATCACGCGCTGCCCTAGCCCCACCAGAATTTGACGGCTCCCATCGCGTGTCTGCACGGTCGCCGCGCCGAACCGGACTGCAATTTCCGAGCCATTCTTGGTGACGTCAAGTGAATACGTCCCGCCCGGATTCAACCACGCGTCAAAATTGGGGGTGCGCACGAGAAATTGCGGTGGACGACCGTCAGGATTGCCGGTGTGTTTCCATGGCTGTACGACACCATAAAGGACCGTCCCACTGATTTGTTCGACTGTGATGATATTCGGTTGATCGCTCCAGCCGAAACTGGGACGGCGCATATCGTGCAAGATGAGTTGCGTGTTGGGTGAAATAGTCGCGGTGCTGGAATCAAAAAAAGTGATAAAGGCACCCGAAGACTGGGTCTTGTCGGTGGTGATACTATAGTTTTCGGAAACGGGTGCGGGGTCTTTGATAGCAATAGGCAATGAAACGTTGGGTATGTTGACACGCACCGAGTTGTCGCCTTCTTTCGTCCGGTTCGCTGCCTGAAGCGACGCGGTCTGCGGGTCGGTGGAAAAGCGGATGAATTGATAACCGAGAAAGGGAACAAGGGCGCTGAGCGCGATGCAGACAAAGAACGCCCCAAAGAGGACGAGCCATGCCATCCGGTCGGGCTTGCCTTGCCAGAGTTGAGTTTGTGGAACAGCCACGCGCGTTGTGGTCGGGAGCGCGCGGGACTCAATATCTAACTTCAAAGCGGTCAAACTCCCCGCACGCCGCGTGCCATTCCACGGTTGCACTTTCGACGACTGCCGCCGAAGGTCCCACGCGCAGTGCATCGAGCAGTGTTTCAATCTCACGGCGGTCGCCTTCGACAACCACCGCGACCGAGCCATCCGGCATATTGCGTACGTAACCTGTCAACTGTAAATCTGAGGCGCGGCGCTGGGTGAACCAACGATAATTGACACCCTGCACCATCCCGCACACGACGACGGTTGCCCGTGTCTTGTGTTTGACTGGTTTGGTCTGCACGCCAAAATTATAGCACAGAGTGGCAAATCGCCAATCGCCAATCGCGTATCGTGTATCGCAGATTGCTGATCGCCGATGGCTGATAGCAGATAGTCAATCGCGTATCGCGATTCGCATATCGCCAATCGCGTATCGCACAATCGCACCCATACAAATCGCGAGTCGCTGATCACTGGCCACTGATTACTGATAACTGATTACTTCCTCACACTCTCTCTTCATCTCTCCCTCTCCAACCTCCAACTTCCGACTTCCAACTTCCAACCTCCAGACGTTCCACCGGAACGTCTCTACGTCCAACCTCCAACTTCCAACTTCCAACCTCCAGACGTTCCACCGGAACGTCTCTACGTCCAACCTCCAACCTCCAACCTCCAACCTCCAGACGTTCCACCGGAACGTCTCTACGTCCAACCTCCAACTTCCAACCTCCAACTTCCAACCTCCAACCTCCAACCTCCAATGTTATAATCTCCCGCATGTCTCACTCTTTTATTACTCTTGAACAGGCGCGCGCGTTTTATACGGATGCGGACAGCGCCCATGATTTTGAGCATGTTTTGCGCGTGACACGAATGGCGGAACATCTGGCGGGTGTCGAGGGCGCGGATGTGGAGATTGTGTGCGCCGCGGCATTGCTGCACGACATTGCGCGGCATGACGAAGATTCGGCTGCAAAGAGCGGGCAGCCACCCGGCGGCGCACATACGGATCACGCGGACGTTTCCGCGCGCGAGGCGAAATTATTTCTCGTGCAAAATGGCGCGGATGAAACGTTTGCCGAACGCGTCGCCGACGCAATCCGTTCGCACCGTTTTCGCGGCGCCGCCAAGCCGCAGACGCTCGAAGCAAAAATTTTATTCGACGCAGATAAACTCGATTCCATCGGCGCGATTGGCATTGCGCGCGCGTACGCCGTATGCGGCTTGCTGAACCAAAAATTGTACAGCGCACCCAAACCCGACGCGATAGCCACGCGTCTGCAACACAATAACTCGCATACACCGGTTGACGAATTTCACGTCAAACTGAAACATTTGCGCGAACGCTTTTACACGCCGACCGCGCGTAGAATCGCCACGGAACGCCACGCGTATATGGTGGCATTTTTCGAACGCTTGGAGCGTGAAGTGCAGGGAGAAAGCTAGTACATGCGTGTTTTGATTTTACTGCTCGTATTGTTGCTCGCCGCATGCAGCGCGCTTGCGCCAACACCCACCCCGACGCCCGTGCCCACGGCGACGCGTGTGCCGCCGACACCCTTGCGTTTGTTGGCGGCAACCATCCTGCCCGATGCGGAACAATCCTACAAACTCGTTTCCGGGCGCGCCCCGTTCACGGTCACATTTACGGCGAATGTTTCGGGTGGCGCGCTGCCATACACGTACGCGTGGGATTTTGACGGCGACGGCGAGACAGATGCCGATGCCGCACAGCCCGCGCCGTTTGTGTTTGAAACGCCGCGCGCCTACACTGCAACGCTGACCGTCCGTGACGCGCAATCGCAAGAACTGCGCGTTACGCGCCGCATTGTCGCGTTCGCGTCACCCCAACTGCCCGCGTGGAAATTTGGCGTAACCGCGCATTTAGAAAGACGCCGCGCGCCGTATTATCCGACACTCGAAGATGTAAGGCGCGCAACGCAGTTGATCCAAGAGGCAGGCATTCAAGTCGTACGCATGGATTTCAATTGGGAGATGCTGAACCCGGTGCGCGACGAATGGAAGTTTGACAACTATGATGCCGTCGTACGCATCGTGCGCGAGCACAAATTGGAAATGCTGGGCATCCTGGATTACGTGAGTTGGTGGGCGTCGTCGGCGCAGGAATCGAACGATTGGCGCGTGCGCCTATATTCCGAACCATTGAACGACTATGATTTCGCGCATTACACGTACGAGGTGGTCAAGCATTTCAAGAACGACGTGCGCGTATGGCAAATTTGGAATGAGCCGAACACGGAAGGATTTTGGAAACCGCAGCCAAATCCCGCGCGGTACGCGGCGCTCTTGCAAGAAGCGTATCTTGGCGCAAAGTACGCCGACCCCGACGCGGTGGTTCTATTCGCGGGCATGAGCGGCAACGGCGTTGAAGGCAACGACGATTCGGGATTGGCAGACAGTTTCATCGCACAGGCATATCAGCACGGCGCGCGTGGTTATTTCGACGTAATGGCGATTCATCCGTACATGCTGCCCAACGGCGGCATCCAGGCGCTGCGCGCCAAGATTGCGGCGACGCGCGCGGTGTTGAATCAATACGGCGATGAAAAAATTCCGTTGTGGCTCACGGAAATCGGTGCGCCGAGCGACGTGCCGTGGTGGAACACCGCGCCGCCCCAATCGGAAGAGGATGTTGCGAACTGGTTGCGTCTGGTGTACACCGAACTGTGGGACTTGACGCCGACGATCGTGTGGTATCAACTGCAAGACCGCGATATTGGCAGTAACCCCGAAGGATACTTTGGTTTGCTGCGCGCAGATTATTCTGCGAAACGCGCGTATGGGATGATGAAAGAGACTGCGCGTACGAGGAGTGAATAACAAGTCGGCAGCAACGGGCGATTAGAAATCGCGGCAACAACAACACCAAGTCGCTCTACAGCGACTGGCATCCCAAAAATGTGACGCACACCCAATAGGGTTTCACTATATGACGAGAAATCAACTTGGTGGTAAAATTCCGTTGCCAACCGAGCCGATAGGTTCGGGAGACCTGACAGGATTCTGCGACGCAAAACGTCGCGGCACACAGTCGAAAAGACACGCCCCATTGGAAACACCGTCAGGTCTCGGCACTCGAACGAGAACAAGATGAACGAGTTTGACTTGGAAACCATACGGCACGTCCTCAAAGAGGAACTGCCCCGTGTGCTCCGCGAGCATCCCGAAGTGCGTTATGAATTGCGCGGGATGATGCTGGAGGCATTTCCCTCGCGCGACGAATTCAATCAGTTGCTCGAAGAATTGCGTCAACACCGCGAAGAATCCAACTATCGGTTTGATCGTGTTGATCAGCGGCTAGACAATCTGGAACAAGGCCAAGATGCGCTGCAGCAGGGTCAGCGCGGGTTAGAGCAAGGGCAACGCGCCTTGGAGCAAGGGCAGCGCGTGTTGGAGCAGCGGATGGATGGCGTGGAGCAAGGGCAGCGTTCGTTGGTGGAAGGGCAGCGCGCGTTAGAGCAGCGCCAAACCAATTTGGAGAACGTTGTCGCGGATCTCAAGCAAACGATGGAAACCGGCTTTGCAGACTTGCGCAAGGACTTGAGTCGTCTGGGTCAACGGTGGGGGCTTTGGAATGAGAGTGTGTTCCGCGAGACCATTTCTGCGCTGTTGGAAAAATCGTTTGGCGCCCATGTCGAAGCGCGCGTGATTCAAGGCGAGCAATTCGACCTCATCATCACGAATGGCGTGCATATTTTGGTCGAGATTGCAGCCAGCGCGGGTCCGAACATTCAGAGACGTTTGGAGCGAAAACGGAACATTTACATCCAGGCGACCGGAGTGACGCCTGACCGCATCGTCTTGGCGACCGCGTCCATTCACAGCCGCCGCGCCCAAGCCCTGCGCGAGGCGGGCTTTGAAGTGATCGAGCCAGAGCCAGTCGAAGAGGATTAGCCCGCCGCCGACGTACGCCTCAGCCATTAGCGAAACTATGAAAAGAATTGCCCCGCACGTTCAAACTTGCGGGGCAACTTTTTTTGTTCGGACGAACCGCAGCCACGCGCCGTTATCGTTCCGGCGCGCACACGGCAAAATCGCGCGCGACTATATTGCCTGCCGCGTCGCGAAAGGGAATGCGCGCGGCATTGGTTTGATACTCCAATTGCAGATAAAACAAGATGCAACCCATCAGCGCGGAATCATACGTCCATGGCGCGGCGATGATCACGTTCTCGCCAACAGACAGGGTTCTGTCGTGGAGCGCCGTATCCGTGTAGCGTTTGCGCGTCTCGGCATCGTACAACTGAAAACGAATGCGATAGGGCTGCGGCGCGCCCGTGGTATTGAGCAGTTTTGCCCTAAAGTGGACTTGCTGATTGCGCAGCGGGTCGGGCGGGTCCAAGCTCAGCGCGGTGAGATAGACGCCCGGCGGAAATGTCGGTGTGAAGGTCGGCGTCGGGGTGCGCGTGTTGGGACGACGCGTTGGCGTAAAAGTACGCGTCGCCGTTGGCGAAGGAGTTGCCGTAGGTGTTTCGCTTGGCGGGACTGTTTGCGACGGGGTCAATGTGATGGTAGGAGAAAATGTTGGCGTCGGCGAGACACGCGTTGCCGTTGGCGATTCCGTATCCGTTGCGGTCGCAGTTGCGGTGAAGGTTGTCGTTGGCAGCGCGGTGGGCGTGTGCGTGGCAGTTGCTGTAAAGGTTGGCGTAAGTGTCGCGGTTGGTGTGGGTGATGTAAACGCCGCGGAGATCGGCATTCCTGCGACGCTTAACCCGTCCGGGATTTTTCCCGTAGCAGTCAGCGCGATGCAGCCGAGCAAGAGCGCGAATAAACAAACAAAAGCGATGCTGAGTTTGCGCAGATGGCGTGGGCGTAGCGGTACGGCAGCTTGCGCGTCGAAATCAAAGATGCGTCCGTTGGGCGCGCGCATGTACAAAACGGGAATGCCCCATGCGACGTCGTTGCCTTGCCCGTACACGGTTTTGCGCGCTTCGCTCACCGCCGCGTCCACGGGATAACCGTCCACGAGCGCCGCATAAAATTCTTGCGAGAACGCGATGGCAACGTGATCGCTCACATCGTACTGCATCGCGATCACTGCCGGAATGCCTTTTTGCATCAGCGTTTGCGCGACGCCGGTGAAATGGTCTTCACGCGCGCTGCGCGCGCCTTCGCACGCATTGAGGATGACGAGGCGCAGCGAAGAGTGATCGGTCAGAATCGTGCCAAGACGTTGACTGGTTACGCGGCGCCCGCGCCCATTTTCATCGCACAAGACGAGCAGCCCATCGCGATGATTTTCGTCAAAGCCGCCGTGCCCGATAAAGTGAAAGAGATGAAACGTGTTTTGCCGCAAGCGATGCTGCAAGCTTTCCAGCGTCGCGTCCTGCAAGAATTCCAGAATGACCAGCCCGCCCTGCGTCAAATGTTTGAGCGCGTGTTCTAGCTTGCTGCGTTCTTGCTCCACGTCGAGCTCGTCCCAATCGGTGGGATTGGAAATCATCACGAGCACGCGCAGCGGCGGTTTGATCGCGAGCGGGAGAATGCTTTGCGGCAAATCCACGTAACGCACGAGGGGGGTCCGATTGGACAACGCGAGGAATTGATTTGCGGCGGAATCGTAAAGAAATTCCCAGGGCAGTTCCGCCAATTCGGGAACGGCGCTGAGGCGCAAGCGAATGCGCAGACCGCAATCGCGGCGGCGGGCTTCGTCCAAACAACGCTGCCAGCAGGTGCGCACGTCGCCGCTCAGTACTGCGTTGTACAAACGCGCGCCCAATTGTTTGGCGGCGAACATTTCTTTGGATTCGACGCGGCGCGCGCGTTGTCGTACCGTGCCCAAGGAAACGAGAAATGACTCGAGCGCCCAGTCGTCTACCGGAAATTGAAAGCGCGTGCTGGCTTGTCCGGCGGGCGAGTCGAGGACGCGCGCCCGATACCCATCGCCGTCAATCTCGATGGAAAGGTCAAAGTCCAAAAAAACTAGCTGCGCCATATCTATTCGATTTCAATCCGAGACTCCTGGGTCTCTAGCTCCTACAACGTCCGAGATATACACATTGGCAATTCATCTTAAGCTCTCCCCGCGCGGGCGTCAATAAGGGGAATGGATAGCGGCTCAGGTACTTTTGGACTATCAAAATGGGGAACGAAATGTGGGATTCTGACGTTTGTACCACGTCGAAAATTTCTCCCCTTTTGCGGCTCCAGCCCTCCCACAGGGCTTTCCAAGCCGCCGGCCGGTCATCAAATTCCTCCCCCTTTACCCCGCTGACGCCCCGCGTTATAATGTTGCCGACGCTGCCGCGTCGAGGAGCATGTCACATGTTGATTCAAGAGCCGATCACCACAAAACGTATCATCTATCCCGAAAGCGATGGGAAGCCCATGGCAGACAACACCAAACAATTTCGTTACATCGCCACCATCGAAAATGGTTTAGAGGCATTGTTTGCGAACGACCCGCAAGTGTTTGTCGCGGGAGATTTGTTTTGGTATCCCGTCGAAGGAGATCCAAAAATTCGCGTCGCGCCGGATGCGCTGGTTGTGTTCGGACGTCCCAAAGGCGACCGGGGTTCGTATTTGCAGTGGCTTGAAGACGACATCCCGCCGCAAGTGGTTTTTGAGATTCTCTCGCCGGGCAATACATTTTCCGAAATGCATCGCAAACTCCATTTCTATGAACGTTTCGGCGTCGAAGAGTATTATTTGTATGACCCGGACGACGGCGAATTGAGCGGCTGGATTCGGCGCGGCGATACATTGCAAGAAATAGAGAACATTGTCGGCTGGACGAGTCCGCGGTTGGGTGTGCGCTTTGAACTAGAAGATGGCGAATTGAAGCTGTTTCGTCCCGATGGTGAGCCGTTTGCAACATTTGTCGAGGTCATCGCACAGCGCGACCAAGCGCGTCAACACGCGGAACAGGAACGCCAACGCGCCGACCAAGAACGTCAACACGCGGAACAGGAACGCCAACGCGCCGACCAAGCGCGTCAACACGTGGAACAGGAACGTCAACGCGCCGAACAAGAACGCCAACGCGCGGAACAGGAACGCCAACGCGCCGAACAAGCCGAAGCGCGCGTCCGCGAACTTGCCGAACGCTTGCGCGCTCTTGGTGGTGACCCTGAACGCGAATAAGGTGCTTTCCTACCATGCAATCTCCCTTTACGCCCGACGAGCAAGGTCTGCGCGGAGTTTCACTGGATTTGTATCTCCGCCAAATTTTTGCTTCCCTGCCGCCAGAGACCATGAAAGAGCTCAGTCAGGCGATTCACGACCAAGCCCTGCGCAAAGAGCTGGTTTATTATCGCGACGGCAAGACGGAAGTGATCAATGTCTTGATGCGCCCGCTCGCCGTGTTTTCGGAACAACTGAATTATTTTCATTATGTTTCGCAAACGCTGCTTGGCGCGCTCAAGCGGATGCCGGAGCTGTACCTCAAAGATTTTCAGGTGCGTGAAATCGTGCGGCTGCAAGAAGGCGAAGCGAAATGGTTGTGGGACACGTGGGGCGCGAGTCACAATCAATTTCATACCGTCTTTGGGCGGCTCGACGCGGTGGCGGATTTGACCGGCGCGTTCTCGAAAGATTCGCTCGCGTTCATCGAAGCAAATCTTGTGGGCGCAGGCGGCGTGCACTTGATCCCCACTGCCGAAGAGATCGTGCTCGAAACGGTGGTGCCGGTGATGGAAGCCGTCGCGCCGGATTTGGCGCTCCAAGCGCCGGACGATTTGCGCGATACCTTTATGCAGGAAATGTTGGATCACGCGGAAGTGATCGGACGGCCGGGACGCGCGATTTGTTTTATTGATCCGAAATACGCGGGCGATGGTCCAAACGAACAAGAAACGCTGATGAATTATTATCGCGCGCGGGGCCTCGAGGTGTATCACGCCGACCCCGAAGAATTGTATGTGCGGGGCGGCGAAGTGTATTACGAAAATCATTTGATTGACGTGGCGTATCGCGATTATGAGACGCGCGAATTGGCAGAGATGGAAGCCGAAGGCATGAACGTGCGTCCGATGAAACAGCTCTTGCGCCAAAATCAAATGGTCAGTTCGATGGCGGGTGATTTTGATCACAAGTCTTGTTTTGAAATTCTCACCGACCCGCGCTTTGCCGTACACTTTACCATGGACGAGCGCAATGTGTTTCGCCGCCATGTCCTATGGACGCGCGTGCTGCGCGATATCCGTACGACAGACCCAATGGGCGAACTGGTGGAACTGTTGGAATTTACGCGCGACAATCGCGAAATTTTGGTCATTAAACCCAATCGCGCCTATGGCGGCGAAGATGTTTTGATCGGACCTTCGACCACGCAGAGCGCGTGGGAGGCCGCCATTCAACGCGCAGTGAGCGAACCGGGAGAATGGGTGGCGCAGCGTTTGGCGCGCATTGCCGTGTACGAATTTCCCGTGCTCACGGAAACCGGGGAGGTCTCGACCGCGCCCTTTTATGTGGTCTATGGTTTTGCGCCGACGAAATATGGTCTCGCCGTGCTCGGACGCGCTTCGCAAAAACAAGTGGTCAATGTCGCGCAGCGCGGCGGAATGCTCGCGGTATTGGTCGGGCAACACAAACATGCGATTCACACGCCGAAAATGCCAAGGATGAAGGATGAAGGATGAAGGATGAAAAAAAGAAACCACAAGATTTGAGGGAACGGACAAAGCGGTATGCTCTCGAGGTTATACGTCTGTATGTTTCATTGCCAAAAACGACGGAAGCGCAAATCCTTGGAAAGCAACTGCTGCGCTCGGGCACATCTGTTGGGGCACAGTATCGGGAAGGACAGCGCGCAAAATCAGATGCCGATTTGATTAGCAAAATGGAAGGGGCGTTGCAGGAATTGGATGAATCTGCATATTGGCTGGAATTGTTGGTGGATTCGAACATTATCGTTCAGGCACGCGCGGCGCATTTAGCGCAAGAAACCGACGAGCTCATCTCAATTTTTGTCACGATCGTTCGCAGACTAAAGGGCCAAGGATAGAGGATTCATCCTTCATCCTTCATTTGGATTGCGGTTCTTGGCGCGTACTGCCGCGCAGCAAAAACCTGCAATCCATCATCCTTCCGTGAAACGTATCGCTCTCATTCTCATCGGGCATCTCAAGCCCGAGTGGAAAAAATTGTCGGAAGAAGAACAAGCGGGTTTTGCGGCGCGGGTGCGGCGCGCAGCCAAAGCGGCGGGTGTGACGCTGGTCGTCGGTTATACTTTGACGACGCAAGGTTCATTCCTCGAAATTTGGGAAGCGGATGACAAGAGTCCGCTCGAGGTGTTTAAACAAAAATTGGACGCGCTCGGCTATAAAAATTATTATGATGAGGTTTTGATGGTGGGCGAGCGCGACTCGGCTTGGCTTGACGGCTTGACCAAATCGGGTGAGAACATTTCTGAAAAGCAGCAGTGAATCGAATTCACTTTTTTGTCAGACGTAAAATTGCACTTGGTGCTGGCACAGTTGTGTGCTCCTCGCATGGAAGCGAACTCGTTTTGTTTGTCTCGGCGAGTCCGTGACCGCACCCCATGAAAACGACAATTCTATCCAGCCCCTCGAACCCACTGGTCAAGGAACTGCGCGCGCTGGCACAGAAAAAAAATCGCCAAGCGCGCGGCGAATTTCTGGTCGAAGGGATTCAACCCGTTCTGCAGGCAGCGCAAAGCGGCGCGCCGGTGACACTTCTTGTCGTCGCGCCGGATTTGCTGACGAGTGCGGCGGCGCGTGCAATGCTGCGCGCACAGGAACGCGCGGGCACGCGCATTGTGAACGTCTCGCGCGCGGTCTTGGAATCGTTCGCCGAACGCGAACACCCGTCAGGGCTGGCAGCGGTTGTGAAAATGACCGCGCGCACTTTGGATTCGCTACGCGTGGACGCGGACGCGGTTTTCGTGGCGTTGTGGCAAGTGAGCAACCCGGGCAATCTCGGCAGTATTCTGCGCACGGCAGACGCGGTAAATGCGCGCGGCGTCGTCGTCATTGGCGCGGCGACCGATCCATACGCGCCCGCGGCGGTGAAAGCGAGTCGCGGCGCGTTGTTTACGGCGCCGTTGGTGCGTGTGGAAAAGGTGCAAGATTTTTTAGATTGGGGCACAATGCAGGGTGTTCGCATGGTAGCGGCGTCGGATCAAGCGGCGCAAGATTTGTGGCATGCCGATTTGCGTCCGCCGTGCGCGTTGGTGTTTGGAAACGAAGGCGAGGGTTTGCCGGATGATGTTTTGCACGCAGCCAACGCGGTGCGCATTCCGATGAGCGGACAGGTGGACTCGCTCAATCTCGCGGTCGCAGCGAGCGTGTTGTTGTACGAAGTGAAACGCAGGATGAGTAGTGAACAGTAATCAGTGGTCAGTGATCGGTAATCAGTGATCAGTGATCAGTGAATAGTAATCAGTGTGCAGTGAACAGTGAGCCGCAATCTACAAAGAGGAAACGGAATAACTATGTCAGAGCATTTGGAAGAATTCAAGGCAATCATCGCCGATGTGGATGATCTGTACAAGGCACAGTCGGTGCTGAATTGGGACCAGCAGGCGTACATGCCGCCGGGCGGCGCGCAGGCGCGCGCGAGTCAAGTGGCAACGCTTTCGCGTTTGGCGCACGAGCGCTTTACGTCGGAACGGGTTGGGGCTTTGCTGGACCTGTTGAGCGCCGAAACGCGCGATTTGCCGTACGAAGATGATACAGTTTCGATGTTGCGCGTGCTGCAACGCGAATACGTCAAAGCGGTGCGTTTGCCTGCGGCGTTTGTTGCCGAATTGGCAGAGGCGAGCGGTTTGGCGACGACGGCGTGGGCGCAAGCCCGCGCGGCAAACGATTGGCATGGGTTTGAATCACACCTTGCACACATGTTGGAATTAAAGCAGCGTGAAGCCGAATATCTCGGTTATAGCGACCGTATGTACGACGCGCTGCTTGACGAATACGAACCGGGCATGAAAACCGCGCAAGTAACAGAAATTTTCGACGCGGTGCGCCGCGAGCTGGTGCCGCTCGTACAAACCATCCGCGCACATTCCGACCGCGTGGAGGATGCCGCGGTGCTCCGCCATTATGACCCGGACAAACAATGGGCTTTGGCGCATGAGGCGCTGCGCGCGATTGGCTATGATTTCGAACGCGGGCGGATGGACCGGGTGCCGCATCCATTTTGCACGACGTTTTCCAATCATGACGTGCGCGTGACGAATCGCATCCTGCCCGATTTTTTCAACTCGTGTTTGTTTGGCGCGCTGCACGAAGGCGGACACGCGTTGTACGAACAAGGTTCGCCGGACAAATTCGAGCGCACCGCGTTGGCAGGCGGCGCGTCGCTGGGTGTACACGAGTCGCAATCGCGCTTGTGGGAAAATTTGGTCGGGCGCTCACGCGCATTTTGGGAATTCTTTTTCCCAAAATTCAAAAGGACCTTTCGCAAAAATGCGGCGGACCTGGACGCGGAAAAAATGTATCGCGCCGTGAACAAAGTGCAGCCCTCGCTCATTCGCGTCGAAGCCGACGAAGTGACGTACTCGCTGCACGTGATGTTGCGTTTTGAGGCGGAAAATCTTTTGCTCGAAAACAAACTGCGGGTGGCGGAACTGCCGGCGTGGTGGGACGAAGCCATGTCGTCGTATCTCGGCATCACACCGCCCGATGTCGCGCAGGGCGTCTTGCAAGACGTACACTGGTCCATGGGCCTGTACGGATATTTTCCGACCTATTCGCTCGGCACCTTTTTTTCCGCGCAATTGTTCGAGCAGGCGCGCAAGGAATTGGGCAATCTCGACGCGCAATTCGCGCAAGGTGAATTTGAACCGCTGCGGCAATGGCTCCAGCAAAAAATTTACCAACACGGCAGAAAATTCACGCTCAACGAATTGGCAAACCAAATTACAGGCGAGCCGCTGCAAACGCGGTCGTACATCGCGTATTTGAAAAACAAGTATGCGGAAATATATGGTCTGTAGGTCGGATCGTCGGATGGTCGGTTAGTCAAATCACCGCGACCATCCGACGATCCGACTATCCGACGGAATGACCACTCTCTTTCTCGTCGCCACGCCTATCGGCAATCTCGAAGACATATCGCCGCGCGCGCTCGAGACGCTGCGCGCGGTTTCGTTGATTGCCGCCGAAGATACGCGCACGGCAAAACAGCTGCTCACATATTTTGAAATTCATACGCCGGTCACGTCATTTTTCGAGTACAGCAAGACGAACAAGTTGGAACGGATTCTCGATGCGTTGGAGCGCGGCGATGTCGCGGTGGTTTCGGAAGCGGGGATGCCGGGCATCAACGATCCGGGGTATGAACTGGTGCGTGAAGCGATTGCGCGGGGGCATCGCGTGTCGCCGATCCCGGGACCGAGCGCGGTGTTGACCGCGTTGGTGGCGTCGGGTCTCCCGGCGCACGCGTTTTATTACGCGGGTTTTTTGCCGCGCGAGCCACAAGCGCGGCGCAGGTTTTTACGCGACCTCGTTGACGAACGCGACACACTGGTCGTATTTGAGACGCCGCACCGTTTGCGCGACGCGTTGGAGGATTTGGAAAATATCTTTGGCGCGGCGCGGCGAATTTGTGTCGCGCGTGAACTCACGAAAAAGTTCGAAGAATTTCAGCGGGGAACGATTCGGCAAGTGCGCGCGTATTTTCAAACGGTGGAACCGCGCGGGGAATTCACGTTGGTGATTGGGGGGCAAAAGTCAACCGTCAAGCGCCCAACATCCAGCGAGGACGACGCATGGGATGATGTGCGCGTGAAACGCGAATTTAACAGGTTGATTGCGCAAGGAATGCCGCGCACGGATGCGGTCAAGCGCATTGCCAAACAGAGTGGGCGTGAGCGGCGCGCGGTGTACGAACTAACACAGCGTGGCGGTCGCTGAGAGGTGTGCGTCACAGTTTTGCGTGGCAGTATCAAGTAGAGGAAATCACCACGAAAATCGCACAAAATGAGTGGTTACCGGTCAGAAACTCGCATCGTGCAAAACGTGACCCACACCCGTCGCTGAAATTCAGCTTGCGGTTGGAAGAGAAATGTGTTATACCTGCCATAGTTTAGTACCGAATGATGCTAGTCCCTGCTTTAAGCATCAATTCTGTGATACACGACAGTTATAGCCAAAGCATCACCCTTGTTCATAGTGCTGACTAGCACCATTCGTTAGTAACGTGCAAACTCTCTTATCTGCCTCAACCTTCAATCAAACAAATGCAAATCAATTCTTCAAAGGAGCACAGCATGAAGCAGTTACAAAAATCTTGGCTCTTATTCATCGCTCTCTTTCTCTTCTTGATCGGGGTCGGAGTAGCAATCACCAGCCTCTTCACTCTTAATGCAAGTGATGCGTCGACGATTACTTCGGACGCTCAGATAATTTACTTGGCCCCCACTAGCCTTGCTATAAGTGAGGATGTGCCCGGCTCGCTAACTGCGTTGCAACGAGAAGGAGTAAAAGTTGTTCATGACTTTCCAACGTTGAAACAAACAGTCGAAAGTAATCAATCTGCAGCTAATGATAACGCAACAAAAAGAGGCAGGATAGGAGCGGTAATTGTACATCAACATAGTCTTTCAGAGGTGGACATCAAATGGCTCAAGAGTCAATATGATAGAGGAACGATCATAGCAGGAATAAATATCAAGATGAGTGAACTGGCAGATCTAATTGCTGATCCGGCACTTCGAGCCAAGGCCAAAGCCTGGCCCGATGAAAGGTACAAGACGCCATTCTATTCATACAGCGGTCAAAAGTCTGGTTCTTGGGGGGGAGTCGTAGCTCGCGGTAGCAATAATTTCAATCCCCAAGATGGAACCCTTCAGCAATTCGTTTATGCGTTACGAATTGCTATGAAGAATCTTGAAAATACCCCGTAACAATATCTCGATCTTCTAATCTCATTGGGGGCAACTATCAATGAATACTATGCTACGCAAGCGAATGCGTCCATTCTTCGTGATTCTAATGATCAGCGCACTCTTTTTGGCTTCGGTTGTCCCTGCACTAGCTGAGTATATTACGGTTACACTTTCCAATGGAGCAGGAGGTGCGGCCATAACTTCTGGTAGCCCCGGATCTTGCACTCAGGGAGGTGGTAATGCCACGAGTAGTAATTTTACAACAGCACCTTCTAGCATTTACTATCTGGACACCTGGTCGAGAGAATGGTCCACACATGATTATAACCATATCATTAACGAGTTTGAATCTTATCGCTATTGGAATACAAATAGTGGCGGTGTAACTGTTCCCTGGCCGGACTGCTCCTACATTTATGTGACAGCTAGGCATGCATGGATACCGTATCCGGGTGCCGCCAGCACAGTCAAATATACTTCAGGTAGGGGAACAAGTTCAAGCGCGACTTGCTGGAGAGGTAACTCGAGCTGCCACTGATTACAAGGAAGGGTTGGGTTGCTCGTTGGTGCAAGCCAGTGAGGAACAAGCCACATGCGGAAAATGCAT
Organism: Chloroflexota bacterium; assembly: GCA_016209205.1. Taxonomy (GTDB): domain Bacteria; phylum Chloroflexota; class Anaerolineae; order UBA4142; family SHND01; genus SHND01. Next base: position 51,246 of record JACQWQ010000010.1, on the reverse strand, counting down.
GTGGCTTTTCCTTTTAGCTGCCTCTCGCCGCCGGGTGCTATACTCTAAATGAAGGGTGAAGGATGAGAGATGAATCAAGACTTTTTCTTTTATCCTTCATCTTTTTCGAGGTGATCACGATGTCTAACCTAATAAGTGTATCCAACGAAAAAATTTTGTCCGATGGAAATTTACGTGTCTATGACGATGTAGTGCAAGCTATCGGCAATACGCCGCTGGTGAAATTGAACAAAGTGACGCGCGGCATTCGCGCGCAAGTGTACGCCAAACTCGAATTTATGAATCCCGGTGGTTCGGTCAAAGACCGCATCGGTCTGGGCATGATCGAGCGCGCGGAGCGTCAAGGCACATTAAAACCCGGCGGCACGATTGTCGAAGGCACGAGCGGCAACACGGGCGTCGGGCTGGCGATTGTGGCGGCGATCAAAGGATACAAATGTGTTTTTGTCATGCCCGATAAAATGAGTGAAGAAAAAATTCGCCTGCTGCGCGCGTTCGGCGCGCGCGTCGTCATTACGCCGACCGCCGTCGAACCGGACGACCCGAGCTCGTACTATTCAGTTTCAAAACGTTTGTCCGAAGAAACGCCCAACACGATTCTGGCAGGACAATACTGGAACCCTGCGAATCCCGAAGCGCATTATTTGACGACGGGTCCTGAAATCTGGAACCAGACGCAGGGCAGAATAGATTACCTCGTCTGCGGCATGGGCACGGGCGGCACGATAACAGGCACGGGTAAATACTTGAAGGAACAGAATCCACACGTCAAGGTCATTGGCGTTGACCCAATCGGTTCGCTGCTGTATGACGTTTTCAAAGCGGGCGGTGTCGTTCCACCGGGCGCGTTTCCGAAGGTGTACAAGATCGAAGGCATCGGCGAAGATTTTTTGCCGACGGCGTTGGATCTGCGATACGTGGACGATGTTTTGCAAGTGGGCGACCGCGAATCATTTTTGATGACGCGGCGGTTGGTGCGCGAAGAAGGATTGTTTTGCGGCGGCTCGTCGGGCACGGCAGTCTACGCCGCGCTGCAAATCGCAAAAAATTTGGACGCAGACAAAACGGTCGTCGTCATTTTGCCCGATTCGGGTTCGCGCTATTTGTCCAAAGTGTTTAACGACAACTGGATGCGTGAAAACCGAATGCTCGATGTGCCGCTCGCGGAGGGGCGCGTCGAAGATATTTTGGCGACCAAGCGAATGGGCGTCATCACCGCGCACAAACGCGATTTGAAAACCGACGTCATCGCGCGCATGAAGCAGCACAACATTTCGCAATTGCCGGTCGTGGATGAAGAGGGCTGTTATGCGGGGATGGTGACAGAAGTGGATTTGCTCAATCACTTGCTCGGCTCCGACCACGCGCACGTGGTGGACGAGACGATTGAAGATATTATTGACAACGAATCCGCCGAAGTGATCGGTCCCGAAACTTCGCTCGCCGTCTTGTCCGAGGTCTTCCGTCACGGCAAAGTCGCGGTGGTGTGCGAAGAGGACAAGGTGACGGGGATTGTGAGCAAGATTGATCTGATCGAGTATCTCGCGGGACGTGTGCAGTAGACAGTAGACAGTAAACAGGTAGACAGGTGAAGGGATGGGACGCGATTCAACGCGGGTGATTGAAGAATTTCGCGGCGAGACGTTGGTGACGCGCGAGCTGCTGCGCGCCATTACAAAACGTATCGTCGAGGCAGTTGATCCCGAAAAGATCATTCTCTTTGGCTCGTACGCGTATGGCGAACCGACGCTGGACAGCGATATTGATTTGTTGGTGGTGATGAAAAGTCGCCAACGCTCCATCGAGAATGCGATGGCGATTGACAAACTGTTTTCCAACCGCCGTTTTGCAATGGACATTATCGTGCGTACCCCGCAAGAATTAAGACACCGCCTTGCGCTGGGCGATATCTTCATGACAGAGATCAATCAAAAAGGGAGAATCCTATATGACCGGCGAGACCATCACCGTGCACGATTGGGTCGCCAAAGCCGAAATGGACTGGAAAGGCGCGCTCGATCTCGCGCAGCGTCGAAAAGACCCGCTGCCCGACAAGGTAGTGTACGATTGCGCGCAGTGCATTGAAAAATACTTGAAAGCATTTCTCGTGCTGCACAAAAAGCCATTCCGTTTCCGCCACGACCTCACAGATTTGCGAAGACGTTGTCAGGATGTAGACGACGATTTTCAATTGATCGAGGATGATGCCATTCTGCTGAATCGGTGGGGTTCCGAAATTCGGTATCCGGGGCTGTCTGCCGCAGCCGATGATGTGAAAGAAGCAATCGCGGCGATGAAACGCGTGCGCGCGTTCGTGCGCGCGAAATTAGGGTTGAGGTAAGGGAATTGCGCAAAACGAAGGAAAACGACCTATGCCTAAAATTCATGGCTTGCCGCGCTCGCAAGCCATTCTGCAAGCGCTGGTACAGGCGCGACGACCTTTGACCATTGACGAACTGTTGGACGCAACGCAGGCGCTGCGTCCCATGAACACGGCGGACCTGAAAGCGGGGCTGAATAACCTTACCAAGTCGTACATGGTGCAGCGCACCGCCGACGGTCGCTACGCCTGGTTCCCGGTGCTTTTGCAGGGCGCGATCCTGCGTCAGCCGCTGTCGCAAGAGGGTTTGCAAAAGCGTCATCTTCTCTTCGAGTGGGAGATGGTGACGGCACTGTGGCCCGATCAGATTGATCGAGGTATGCCAAAAGACCCGGCGCAAGTGACGGCGGAGCTGCCCGACGGGACAACCCTCACGCTGATCCCGGAAGCTCTGGGCGAGCGACATTGGCGGATGATCTGGGGGACGCGTGGAGCGCCTGCGCTGTGGACCTGGCTCGCAAGCCAGAAGGCGCGCGCGGAGGACGCGCTCATCGTCGAGCTGGTGGACGCGGAGGCGCGACACTGTCGCCTCACGTTCGAGCCGCACGCCCGGCGCGACAAAGCGCGGCTCGCCGCGCGCAACCGCGCGGTGGCTGATGCCGCCTCCGCGGTTCTCAAGTCGCGGCGCCGCGGCGCTCTGCTCACTGACGTGGCTGCACGACTGCTGGCACAGGGGCATTATCACGATCCTTGCCCCCCCGATGCGCTAGAGACGATTCTGCGTGATACTACGCGTTTCAAATGGCAGAACCGGTGGGTACAAGTCGCCACACGGTCCGACCAGATTTACCAGGCGCTGGGTCTGGACGAGTCAGACTTTTTGGATCTCTTGGAAGCGCCGCGGCGTTCCGCGCGCAAACGTCCGCCGCGCAAGGAACTTGCCCAGAAGGTTTACCGCTTCTGGGCAGCTTTTCGTCACAACAAAAACCTGTGGCGGCACATCGAAATTCGCGGCGATCAGCTGCTGCGGGAACTTGACCGGGAGATGCGCGCGGCGTTTGGTCACGATTTGAGCGACCATCTGAGCGAGTTCTACCTGGGCACTGATCGGGATGCAGACCGGCGCGGGCTAGGCGACCACAATCCATTTGGCGGCGGCGCGGGCGACGAGTGGTTGGTCGGAGAATTGGGGCTAGAGCCCGGCGATGAACTGTCTTACACGTATGACTTTGGCGATAACATCCAGCACATTCTCAAACTGGAAGCCATCACGCCGCGCGAGGCGAGCGCCAAGTACCCGCGGGTGGTTGAACAGAACGAGCCGCGCTACCATTATTGCGAGGAGTGCAAAAAGCGCGGCAAGCAGGAAATCGCCGAGTGGATCTGCATCGAATGCTCGAACCGGCAACAGCGACGAGTAGTGATTTGCGAAAAGCATCTGGACAAGCACGAGGATCATTTCGCGGAGGAGCTGGTGTATTGAGTGGCGGGTGACGCGCCGTTCGTCACCCGTCATTGCCGCGGCTGGGCGGGGTTTATGAAAGCGAAACTGCTCATCGTCGAAGATGAGACCTCCTTACGCGCGTCGCTTCAAGAGTATTTCGAGCGCGAAGGATTCGACGTTACTACAGCTGAAGATGGAGCCCGCGCGCTGGCGGCGCTGAACCAAGTCAACCCCGACTTGATCATCCTCGACGTCCAGCTGCCGCACCTGGACGGACTGGAGGTCTGCAGAACGGTCCGGCAGCGCGTCGGATCGGCGGTCGGCATCGTCATGATCTCGGGCATCAAAAAAGAGACGCTCGACCGCGTGGTGGGCTTGGAACTGGGCGCGGATGTCTATCTCACCAAGCCGTTCGAGACGCGCGAGCTGCTGGCGCAAGTTCGCGCGCTCTTGCGCCGCATTCAAGCCCAACAGGCGCGCGGTGATGCGGCGGGCTGGTTCGTCGTGGACGATTATTTGCGCATCCATTTCGACCGACGATTGGTAGAACGCGGCGGGCGCGAGGTCCACCTGACACGCCTCGAATTTGAACTGTTGAAATATCTCGCCCAACGTCCGGGCGCGGCGTGCGCGCGGGCGGACCTGCTGGATGCGGTTTGGGAATACGACGAGGCGGGATTGGACGTTTCTGACGCCGCGGTGAATACCTGTGTGGCGAAACTGCGCGCCAAGATCGAGCCAGACCCCGGCAATCCGCGCTATATCCAATCGGTGCACGGCGTGGGTTATCGTTTCAAGGTGTCAACGAATGTAAACGAATAAACGAATAAACGAATAAACGAATAAACGAATGAACGCAAAGACGTTGTAGGAGGCAATTATGCCGTCACCGGATTCCTGGATGGAAATCACCATCCGCGCGCCGTTCCTCCTGCTGCCCCTCCTCGCGCTCGCGCTGATCGCACTCGCCGCCGGCGCGGTCGTGGGCTACCGCCGCTGGTCTGCCCGCCCCGATCGTCTCTCGAACGAGATCAAGGATTTGCGCGCGCAAATCGCCGCGCACGCGGAACAAGCAGCGCAAGCGGCATCCACCCGCGCAGCGTATCACCACTTTATTCACAACATCTCCCACGAAGTATCCAACCCCCTGCAAAACATTCAGACCAACCTCGACAATTTGGCGAGCTGCGCGTTGGACGAACAAGCGCGCTGGCGCCAGTATCACGCGCTCATCGCGGCTGAAGTGCGGCGGCTGACGCGACTGACTGAGAACCTGCGCCTGCTGTCTCACTTGGAGACGCCCGACGCGCCGCTGGTGCGCGAGCCGGTCAATCTCAAGGGCGTGATCGAGGATGTGATCATGGCGCTTTCTGAAATCGCCGACGCGCGACAAGTGCGCTTGCGCTATATCGGTCCCGAACGCCCGGCGCGGGTGTTGGGCGACCGCGACCGCTTGCGCCAAACGCTGTTGAATTTGGTGGACAATGGCATCAAGTACTCGAAACCTACGGGCGGTCAAGTGATCATCAGCGTGCAGGAAGAACAAGACCGGCTGTGCGTGCGCGTCGCGGACGAGGGCATCGGCATCGCCGCACAAGACCTGCCGCACATTTTCGACACCGCCTAACGCACACTGCTCATCCTACGCGCCATGCGTGATGACGCATCATCTCTTCCTATCCGCTGACAGATTTTCAAACCGCAATGAAACGGCAACGAATGGTAATGATCCGGTAAAGACTTGTACCCGCGTGTGTGCTATGCTGATGCCAGAAAAGCAAGGCGCCGCATAGGCGGTGAACTGGAAGGAGGTACGACGATGTTCAAGTTCAACTGGATCCTGTTGGTTGTGCTGCTGCTGGTGGTGGGCTGTGTCGAAATCCGACCGGTGACCACGCCCACACCCGCGCCGCCCACGCCTGATGTGCAGGCGACGGTGAATGCGGCTGTAAAAGCGGCGTTGACGGCGGCGGCGCAAGCGCCAACAGTTACGCCAAGTTTTGCTGCGGTGAGTACGGCGGCAACACCTACCGCGACAGCAAAGCCCGTGGAGACTGTGACTACGAAAGCCGCTGCTGCAGCCACACCGACTCGCGGCACGGCAAGCCCGTCGCCGACGCCAGCCACTAGGGCGCGCGTTGTGGGTGAAGATGGAACGGTGTTTGATCTTGCCAACGTGCGTTTGGAAGAGTACTGGAGCCGAGGAGGCATTTGCATAAGTGGGTGCCCACGCCCGTTTGATGCCGACCTGCTAGAGTTGTACAAAGACCCGACCACCATCCAGATATCGCTTGACAAGATCAAGACAATCGAGAGAAGCAGCGCTCAAGGTGAGCACACCGTCAAGTTTGCAATCTCCTTGCTCACCGGGGAAAGGTTGGAAGGAGAAATCGGCAGATACACTGACGCAGAGTTTTTGGATTGCCAACTCAAAGGGCGGATAACCGTGGAGGGATATCCTTCCGAGTTTCTGGTTCCTTTCGACAAGGTCGCTTCTGTCGTTTTCACTCCCGATGAACAAGGGAATATTACGGCGATTGTAAACACTGACGACGGTACGAGAACAACGATATCTGAACCCAAGTGTCTGATGCACCAGTATCCTGTACTCTCAGGAACGAACCCGACAGTTCATTTGAAGCTAAGAATCGGCGTGTCTACGTTGGAGATTCCTGTCGCTGATATCGCAAAAATCGTGATAGGTGAGAAGGAAACTACATTGACTCTACGCAGTGGGAAGGAATTGGCGGGACAGACGGCAGTCACCTATTACCTCAGTGGAGAGACAACAGTGATGGGACTGCCTGCTACCTTCCACGAGGGCTTTGGTGTGATCAAGTCCGTGACGTTCCAATAATAGAGTCCCCCTGCCATTCCCTTTGTGCTATGGGCAACTGTGACGGGCAGGGAAGGTGAGCAAAACAAAGAAGCGCCTCGTCCCCCGTGGCTGGGGACGAGGCGCTTTGATTTGGCTGAAACTCGGCGTCAACGAATTGGCGCGCAGTTCGCGCCACGAATAAACGAATAAACGAATGGACGCGCGCCCGCGCTATTCGTTTATTCGTGCGCGCCGCTCTCTGGCGTACCATTCGTTGACGCAATGGCGAGGATATTACGCTGAGGGCTTGGGCTGAATGACTATCGTCAGGTAATCCGTGGCTGCCCAAGCGCGGAGAAAGGAGTCAAGGGGGATCATAGTGGGACCAGTCGGCAAGACAGGGTCGTGTGCCAAGACGCTTTCTTGGGTCAACTCAACAAGAACTAGAGCATGAATAGCTTCTTGCTGCCAGTATGGTAGTGGCTGCGTCCAAACGTGGACGATAAGGGGTTGCCCAGCCGCGAGATGCTTACGGAGCATGGGTTGAGAGCCGGTCTCCACATAGGCGTCGAATCCCAATTCGGGCAGTCGCCACATGACCTGCGCTGGGCTTGTGCCGCCAGGGCGTGTCTTGAACAGAGCGCGCAGCTCCGCCTCGATGTGCACAGAGCCATAAAAAGCCAGCACCATGCGGACACAGGCAGCCAAGCAGCTATAGTCTCGTTCTTGCTCAAGATGCGGCACGTGCATACAGCGCCTCGGCTCGCTGCATCAAGTCGTCCGTCGTTTGACCATCAGCCACGGTCACTTCACCCGTGTCGGCATCCACCAGCAAGTGTCCTGCAATGCCCAGCGGTCCCAGACGGGAGGGAGCAAACTGCGCGGGCACGCGCCAGTACACCCGAGGACCGACTACTAGTTCCGGCTCACCGGCGCACAGTTGATCGCCTGCTTGCAGAATCAGGAAACGGTTCGCCTTCTGCCGGGCAATGTAGCCAGAAACATTGATCTGGGAGCTGACCTCAATCCTGACCGATATGTGGCTAGTGGTAGGCAGTTCTATTCCTGTGACAATTGCCTGCTTGGCCATATCTTTGACCTCCCTGAATCGTACACCTTACTGGCGATATTGTAACATTCAGACAAAGAAAAGACAATGCAAGGAAATCGCAGGGCATGCAAGCATTCTATGCGCGTCAGTGGTGCGATGCGAGTGAACGGTTCGAGTTCCCCGCGCTATTCGTTTATTCGTGCGCGCCGCTCTCTGGCGCACCATTCGTTGACACCTGTTCTCCTTGTCAACCGCGAACAGGCAAGATATAATGGCTGTAGATCGATTGACAGAGGAGAACCGTAGTGCCCACAGTGAAAGAAACAACTACTCCAGAAACGCTCTGGCGAGATTTCGACCGCAGCGCCTTGACTTTTCTGGATATGCTCAATCAGGTGCGCGTGCAGCTACCCACGTTGGATCGGACCCGCGCGGAAAAAGTACGCGTCGAGGTGGAACACTTGCGGCTCGAAGCCTTAGTTGCCGAGTTCAAGACCGAGTTTCCTGACCTTGAGCCGGATGAAGAGCTCTTGCAACTGGTTGGGGTCAATCCTGAAAGAGCGGTCGAGGAGGACAAAATTCGACTTACCTTTGTTTCATCGTTTGGCTACACGAGGAGGTTCACATGTCACAAGGTCCGATGATCCAGCTAACAATGGCAGACTATCAGGCATTAGTCAGACGGGTGGAACCGCTCGAAAAGATCGTGCGTGAGCAATTACCCCCTCCGGGCAATCCTGAATCCGAACCTGCTCCCACTACGCCTGATAAAGTGACCGATATTCGCGCCTACACAAAGGAGTTGCAAGCGAAATATGGGAAATACCCCTCCTTCACCCAAGCCCTCCTCGCCGACCGTCGCGCCGGGCTTGGGCAATCGGAAAGGGAAAAGTTTCCATCTTGGGACGAGGCATTTCGAGATAGCGCAGTGCCCTTTGTAGATCAGTTGATCGACGAGAACCGCGCGTCGTTCGAGGAATTGGCTCGGCTGTGATGGCTGAGCAGTTGCCTGACCAAACGAGGAGGTTGACATGTCGCAAGGTGAGATGATCCAAGTGTCAATGGCAGACTACCAGAAATTAGAAAAGCGGGTAGAGCGATTGGAAGAGATTGTAGGTGTGCAGCAACCGATAGACACTCAAGCAGTTGCAAAGCAAAATGTGGATATTCCAGCTCTGATCAAAGAAATGCAGGAAAAATATGCCGGAACAACCTCCCTCACCCAAGCCCTCCTCGCCGACCGTCGCGCCGAACCTGAGCAAATGGCAGACTACCAGGCATTGGCTAGGCGGGTGGAGCGGCTCGAAAAGATTGTAAGTGAGCAATTACCAAAATCTGTTACGGCTGAAGTTGAAGCCTCGCCGGTGACTCCCACCAAAACCAAAGATATTCGCGCGCTGATCAAGGAGCTTCAGAATGAGTACAGCCAATATCCCTCCCTCACCCAAGCCCTCCTCGCCGACCGTCGCGCCGAGCTCGAGCGAGAAGAAGCCGACTTACGTGCTAGACAGCTTCGCCATACTCGCGCTCATTCAAAACGAACCAGGAAAGGAAACCATAGCAGAGCTGGTCGAAAGAGCAGAAGCAAATGAGTCTACCCTCTTGATGAGTTTGATCAACTGGGGCGAGATTCTCTACACGCTCGAGCGTGAACAAGGAGTAGAGCGCCTGGCGAAATTGAAAAAAGCGATAGAGGAATTCCCCATCTCCCTGACTGAGGTCACACGGACGCGCGTTGAATCGGCGGCGCACATCAAAAGCCAGCACCGCGTTTCGTATGCCGACGCCTTTGCCATTGCGCTCGCGCAAGAACTCGGCGCAACCATCGTGACTGGTGATCCTGAATTCAAAAGCGTCGAACAACAGGTTCCAATTCTGTGGCTGAATCCTTGAGCAACCCTCCGCCGCTCGAACCGGGTGGCGGCTTTTTTATCTGGGCATGACTCCTTCTCAATTCCTGACTTCCCTCCGTTCCGAAAAACATTACGCCAACCAAATCATCCACCTGGAACATCTTGCGCCGCGTCCCGCCAAATACGCGCAGCTGGCGCAACCACTGCATCCTGCGCTCTTGCGCGCGCTGAAACAAAACGGGATCGAAAAATTCTTTTCGCACCAGGCGCACGCGATCAATTATGTGCGCGAGGGAAATGACGTCGTCGTCGCCACGGGCACCTCATCGGGCAAGACGCTGTGCTACAACGTGCCCGTTCTGGAAGCGATCCTCGATGCGCCGCGTTCCCGCGCATTGTATTTGTTTCCCACCAAAGCATTAGCGCAAGACCAACTGCGCGCGTTGGACGAATTAACGAACGTGTTGGAGACGAACAAGCAAATCGTTTTCGACACGTACGACGGCGACACGAAACGCGAAGCGCGGACAAAATTACGCAAGCGGGGCAACATCATCCTCACCAATCCCGACATGTTATCCGTCGGCATTTTGCCGAATCATTCGCTGTGGGCGGATTTCATCGCGAATTTGAAATACATCGTCATTGACGAAGCGCACATTTATCGCGGCGTGTTCGGTTCGCAGGTCGCGTGCGTGCTGCGCCGACTCCGCCGTTTGTGCGAATACTATTCCGCGAATCCGCAATTTATTTTTTGTTCGGCGACGATTGCGAATCCGGGCGAGCATGTGCATCGTTTGTCGGGCCGTCGCGCCAAAGTGATTGCCGAAGATGGCGCGCCGCGCGGGCAGCGCGAATTCGCGTTGTGGAATCCGCCGTTCATTGACAAGACGCGCACGACGCGGCGCAGTCCCAACTCCGAAGCCGCGCATTTGTTTGCGTCGCTGGTGCGCGCGGGGCTGCGAAACATTACATTCGTGCGGGCGCGCAAACTCGCGGAATTGGTTTTGCTCTACGCACGCGATAATTTGAAACGCACCGACCCCGAATTGATAAACACGGTGAAATCGTACCGCGCGGGCTACCTCGCCGACGAACGCCGCGCGATTGAGCGCGATTTGTTTTCGGGAAAATTGCGCGGTGTGACGGCGACGAACGCGTTGGAATTGGGCATTGACGTGGGGCATCTCGACGCGACAGTGGTCGTCGGTTTTCCCGGCACTATCGCGTCGTTGTGGCAGCAGGTGGGGCGTTCGGGACGCGGCACGCGCGACGCGCTTTCGATTCTCGTCGGCATGGACGATCCGCTGAATCAATTTTTCATGCGCCATCCCGAAGTGTTGTTTGCGAAACCCGTCGAGCACGCGTTGATTTATCCCGACAATCCATACATTTTGGAAAAACATTTGCCGTGCGCGGCGTACGAATTGCCGTTGACGAATGCGGACGAAGATTTGTTCGGCCCCGGTTTTGTCGAAGCAATGATTAAGTTGGAGCGAAACCACACGCTCGAATATCGCAACGACCAGTGGTATTTTCAAGGACTCGGCTATCCGGCGGAACAGGTCAACATTCGTTCGGTGTCGGACAAAATTGTTTCGCTCGTAGACGTGAAGAATAATTTCAAGACGTTGGAAGAAATCGAAGCGACGACCGCGATGCAGCGCTGCTACGAAGGCGCGATTTATTTGCATCAAGGCGAATCGTATCTCGTGACGAAATTGGATTTGGAAGCGGGCGCGGCGTATTGCAAGCCCGTGGACGTGGATTATTACACCGAAGTGCGCGAGAACGGCGAGACGCGCATTTTGAAATCCCTGCGCGAACGCGAGGTGGGGAATACTCTCGCGTACTACGGCGACGTGCGCGTGTCGGAACAACTCGTCGGCTATCGGCGCAAGCGTCAATTCACCGAAGAAGTTTTAGCGACGGTGGATTTGGATTATCCGCCGCAGTTGTTTGATACCAAAGCGGTGTGGTGGGACATTCCCGAAAAGTGTAGTCACGACTTGAGTCGTGCGGGCTGCGACCTTGCGGGTTCGCTGCACGCGGCGGAACACGCGTGCATTGGTCTCTTGCCGTTGTTTGCGATGTGCGACCGTTGGGACATTGGCGGGCTTTCGATTTTGATTCATCCCGACACGGGCAAGCCGCAAATTTTTATTTACGACGGTTTTCCCGGCGGCATCGGCATCACGGAAAAAGCATTCGCGTTATTGGAATCGTTGTGGAAGGCGACGTTGGAAACGATTGAACAATGCCCGTGCGAATTCGGCTGTCCGTCGTGCGTGCAATCGCCGAAATGCGGGAATAATAATGAGCCGTTGGATAAGAGAGGCGCGGTGATTTTGTTGAGAGGGTTGTTGGGATAAGTTGTTTTATAATGCAATGCAGTTGAATCGGAATGGTGAAAGGCAGGGAAGAAAATGGCACACCGAAGAATGAAGGGCTTGTATTACATCACACACATAAACAATATATCCTCAATATTGAATCGGGGTATCTTGTCTCACGAGATTGTTGAAAAGGAAAATGTTCCCTTTACGCGGATTTACAATGAGGGAATCGTAGCAAATCGCCGTAACCGTTTGACCCCTGATGGGAGAAGCCTGTGGAGTTTTGCGAACTTGTACTTTCAACCGCGAAACGCAATGCTTTACCAAGTCGTGAATGAAAAAGGACTGGATGAAATTGCAATAGTCGCTGTCCGTCAAGATATTCTAAAGCGCCCTGATATTTATATTACCACAGGGAATGCAGCACATTCCGAGTCCGAGATTTTGCATCCGCGCGAGGGACGCCAAGCTGTAGCGGAAATGTTAGATGTGTTGAATAGCGATTGGTGGAAAAAGGAAGATGGTTCCAAGCGAAGAATGATGGCTGAATGTCTGGTACCTGATGTTGTTACTCCCGATTCTATTGATGGAATTTATGTATCAAAGCACACTGTTGCGGAAAAACTCAAATCCACTTTGCCCCACGGAAAAATCGAAGTGATTCCCGCGCTATCATTGTTCTTCCAGCCAGCGCAAAGAATTGCATTGACTGATCGCATTTCTATTATTGAGGGCGACATGTTCTTTTCCCGGATGCAAACCTTAACTATTAGCGTTAACTGTGTTGGGGTTATGGGCAAAGGACTTGCATCGCGCGCCAAGTATCAATTTCCTGATGTCTATGTATTTTATCAAGACTTGTGTCGGGATCAGACGCTGAAAATGGGGAGACCTTATTTGTACAAGCGTGAATCGTCTTTAGAACAAGAGCTGGCAGAGGAGCCATCTTTGGAATCCAACGGCAATTTGGAAACATGGTTTCTTTTGTTTCCTACCAAAAATCATTGGCGAGAGCAGTCGGATATTGTGGGAATCGAAAAAGGTTTGGAGTGGCTTGTAGAGAATGCTGCGGATCTTGCAATCAAGTCCCTTGCCGTTCCCGCCTTGGGGTGTGGACTTGGGGGGCTAGAGTGGGAACAAGTTGGTCCATTAATGTGTCGTTATCTTGCTCGGCTCGGGATTCCAGTTGAGGTCTATCTGCCAGCAGAGAAGAAAATTCTGCCGACAGCACTCACCAAACAATTTTTGCTAAAGCCTTGACACGCTTCGGGAACAATAATGAGCCGTTAGATAAAAAGGGCGCGATAATTTTGCTGAGGGGACTGTTGGGGAAGAAATAGATTTTGTAGTATAGCCCCTTGTGGGCGTTGGTATGGGCAAACGCGAATAAACGACGCGTACAGACAACGCGCACGAACAGACAACGCACACGAGGCGCTTTACTACTCAAACATTATGCCGTGGAATAAACCATATCGCCCTGTCCAAAATCAACGGCTTGACCCTATTGAATACACATTTGCATGGCGCGTTTACTTCATGACGATTCGCGCTTACATAAATCATGTGCCGTTTTGCCGCGATGATTTGAATGATGCATTGATTGATTTATTGCGTGAGGAGCAAGAGCGTCAACGGTGTAATGTTTATACATACTGCTTGATGCCTGACCATCTGCATTTTTTGGTCAGCCCGCGCGTAGATGGAATTTCCGCGCTGACGTTCACCGACCAATACAAGGGCAAGGCGACGAACACGAGTTGGAAATTTGGCTGTCAAGGAAAATTGTGGCAGCCGCGTTATTTTGACCATATTGTGCGGAGCGAAGAAAGTTTAGGCGCGATTTCGGAATACATTTTAGATAATCCGGTGCGCAAGGGTTTGGTGACAAAGCGTGAGGATTGGAAATGGAGCGGGTTGATGAATCCGTTGCCGTTGTAGTATAGCGCCTTGTGCGCGTCATCCGGCTATAACGCCCACAAGGGGCTATACTACAAATACAAAACGCGGCGGGTTGAGGCGCCCGCCGCGTAAATTTTTTTATTGTGGTATCTCTAACCTGACCTTGAACGTGTCGAGACGTGATTTGGGGTCAACGATGAGATGTCCGTCGCGCACGTCGTATTGAAAGCCGTGCCAGGGACAGGTGAGCGTGTCACCTTCGAGTTTGCCCGTGCACACAGGACCGCCGCGATGGAGGCAGCTGTTACGCAGCGCGTACCAATTTCCGTTGTGGTGAAACATGCCAATCGAAATGCCGTCCACGTTCACAATTTTACGCTCGCCTTCCTGAATATCGTCCGCACGCGCGATGGTGACGATTTTCGTTTTTTGCACGGCGGGCGCGGGATGTAATTCGAGGGAAACTGCTGTTTTTCAAGAATCGCTTTGGTTTGGACGATGGCTTGCTCGTCTTCGGCGGTAAAACCGACGAATTCTGGCATGTAGCGAAAGTATTTGCCTGAATCGGGCGCGCCGCATTTCGCGGTCGTGTTTTGATCAAATTTTTGTTCCATTGCTTTCATTGCGACCACTCGGTGGGGATGCGATCCCAACGATGTTTTTTCAATTCGCGCATGAGGTCGTCAGAGAGCAAAACTCCATCGCTGGTCGCGATGTTGGCGCGCACATTTTTTTCTTTGCGCATGCCGGGAATAATGGTTGAAACCGTTCTGTTCGCCAAAATCCAACGCAGCGCCATTTCAGCCATGGTCACGCCAGCGGGAATCAGCGGGCGCAATGCTTCAGCGCGGTCAACCGACGCGTTCAGATTTTCGGGAACGAAATAGGTGTTGCGCCAATCGCCTTGTGCCCATTTGGAATCTTTGGTAAGCGTGCCGGTCAACGTGCCTTCGTCGAAAGGTACGCGTGCGATGACGCCGACGTTGAATTCGTCGCACACGGGGAACAATTCGTCTTCGGGATTCTGGTCAAAGATGTTGTAAATCACTTGCACTGCATCCATTTTACCTGTGCGCAACGTGCGAACTCCATTCCACGGTTCCCAACGGTTGATGCTGATGCCGACCGCTTGAATTTTTCCGTCGCGTTTCAAATCTTCCATCGCGCGCTGCCATTCGTCCATCTCTGCCCAATCGTCTTCCCAAACATGAAACTGCTGGACATGAACCGTCTCGACGCCGAGGTTGGTCAAACTCTTTTCGGTGTACTCTTTGATATAGTCGGCGGGGAAGACGTCCCGCAATTTGAATCCGCGCCGCGAGGGCCAGATGCGATTCTCGGGCGGGATTTTTGTCGCGATATACAACAGCTTGTCGGGGTGCGCGCGGGCGAGTTGATTGAATAACTGCTCGCTGTGTCCGTCGCCGTACGCCCACGCGGTGTCGAAAAAATTACAGCCGAGTTCGACTGCCAAATGCAGTGCGCGCAGCGATTCTGCGTCATCCGATTCGGTCCAGCCGCCCATGCCCCACATGCCGTACCCGATTTCGCTGATCTGCCAACCCGTGCGTCCAAAGGTGCGATAAAGCATATTCATGGTGCGCTCCCTCAATTCTCAAGTTCCCTCAAGACGGAACTCGAGGAACTGATGGAACTCAAAGAATCCCCAACGCCGCCATTCTGCCGATTTCCGCGATTTCCATATCTTCGCTTTCGGGCAAGCCGCTAATGGCGACGGCGCCGATAACTTCGCCTTCGATCAAGACGGGCAGGCCGCCGCCCCATGTCGTGTAACGCAATTCGCCAAAGTTGGTCATAGGAAAACCGCGCTCGGGGTCGCGCGCTTTTTGTCCGACCTCGTACGAGGGTTTGCGTTCACGCGCGGCAGTGTACGCTTTATTTAGCGCGATTTGAATGGATGAAAGCGGCGCGCCGTCCATGCGCAAGAGCGCGATGAGTTCGCCGTGCGCGTCGCTGACGACGATGACGCCGGCTTGGCCGCGACGCAGCGCCTCGTCACGCATCGCGTTCACCGCACGCTGCGCGTCATCGTGGCTCAGGGTTAAAAGTTGTCGCATAGGGTTCCTCGCAGTGCAACTGCTCTCGTACACGCGTCCAAGACCCCAAGTGTTTGGCGATACATGCGATGAACTACATCGCCACATCGCAACGATATCGTTCATCGAGTCGCGCGCTGCGGCAAAAACACTTGGGGTCTTGGGGCTTCCGCTGCGCTCAGTCGCGCGCGCACGTGCGAAAGCCCGCAAAGATATTGTTGCGGTCGGGCGTGTAAAAATTGCGAAACGTATTTCAAATGAGCCGCCCGCGCGTCGCCCAGCCGCCGCCGCGCAGCACCTTTTGCTGTCCGAATGACGGCGCCGAGTATTCGGCGTACGGATCGAGCACAAAGCCCGGGTACGCGTCGAACGTATCCGCCGTCCATTCCCACACATTCCCGATCATCTGACGGCAGCCCAGCGCGCTGTCGCCTGCGGCGAGCGCGCGTACGTCCACCACGCCGCGCGCGGCGGAATCGAGATTGGCGCGTTCGCGCGTTGGCGGTTCGTCGCCCCAGGGATAGCGGCGCTTGCGCTCAGAGCCGGCCCCGAGCACAGCCGAGGGGATGCCGCGCCCATCGCGTGCGGGTTCCGCGCTCGCGGCGAGTTCCCATTCCGCTTCGGTCGGCAATCGGCGTCCCGCCCACGCGCAGTACGCGTTCGCCTCGAACCAATTGACGTGCATCATCGGCAAAAATGGTTTCAGGGGCGCCAGCGTGTCAAAACGCCGCCACAACCATTTACCATCCGCGTCACGTGTCCAATACACCGGATGGGTTGCGTTGCTGCGCTGTCGCCATTCCCAACCTTCCGCGCTCCACAGCCCCGCGTCGTGATAGCCGCCCGCTTCGACAAATTTTTGAAACTCGGCAGTGGTCACCACCGTCGCGGAAATGCGAAACGGCGCGACCTCGACGGCGTGCGCCCATTTTTCATTGTCAAAGACGAAAGGAATGTTGGTAGTTGCGCCAAGACAAAACGCGCCGCCGGGCGCCGCAACATCGTGCGGTTCGAAAGTGGGGTCAATCGGAAGGTGGGGGGCGTGCGGCGGCACACCGGGCAGCATCGGCGTGGGATAACCCAGCGTTTGGCGAATGTGGTGCAGCGTTTCCGTGTGCATGTCCTCGTGATACAACGCGAGGCGATAGAAATAAATTTCCTGCGCGCTCGGCGCTTGGCCCTCTAACCGTTTACGCGTCCGCTGCAGCACTGCGTCAATGTATTCGATTGTTTCTCGACAGGACGGAAAACGCAAATCCCAACGCTGTGCGTTCGGAATGTTGAACGAATCGTACAACGAATCGGCGTTAGGAAAAAGCGGGGCGGCTTGATCGAGGTTGCGCAAAATCCAGCGTTCCTGAAACCAGCCGACGTGCCCCGGTTCCCAAATCGGCGGTTCGATAATGTGCATCGCCAAGCCCAACATTTGCGCGTCGCTCGAATCCGCAATGAGCGCCCGTTCGCGCTCACGCGCCTCCTCGAGCGGCTCGATGAGCTCTGCCCCCGCCGCACTCAACTTGAATGCAGATGGTCGAATCATTTTTGCCCCCTGTTTCACGACAAAATCATGCAGAGGTTGGCGACGCGCGTTCAGCGGGTGTGCCAACCGTGTAATCCGCGAAGGACACCAAGAAACCCTTCGTGTCCTTCGTGGATCAACGCGCCACCAGATATTGCACGCTAAAGAATTGTTGCGCGTCGGTCCACACCGCGTCCACCTCAAACTGGGCTTGCGCCGCCAGCGCGGCGAATTCGTCCAACGCGTATTCGTACGAAACTTCGGTCAAAATACTCTCGCCGCGCCGAATAGTAATTTGACAGCCATCGAGTCGCACGCTCAGGTCATCCTGCGCGATCAAGTGCATTTCGATGCGACCTTCCGTTTCATTGTAAAACGCGTGATGTGCGAATTGGTCGAGCGGAAAGTCCGCGCCAAACTCGCGGTTGAGACGCGCGAGCAAATTCAAATTGAATTGCGCCGTGACGCCTGCCGCATCATTGTAGGCGCGATGGAGCAGCGCGGGATTCTTTTTCAGGTCCACGCCAATGAGCAAGCCGCCGCCGGCGCCAACCAAATCCGCCACGCGGCGCAGAAACGCGATCACTTCGGGCGGATAAAAATTACCGACGGTCGAGCCGGGGAAAAAGGCAACTTTGTGTGTCGCCTGGCAAGCGATAGGTGGAAGCGTAAAGGGAATCGTATAGTCCGCATGAACCGGAATAATCGGGAGGCGGGGGTACGCGGCTTCGAGTTCGGCTGTCGCGTGCAAGAGCAATTCCCGTGAGATGTCAATCGGCACATAGCCCGCGACGTCCTCTAACGCGTCGAGCAAAAGGCGCGTTTTTTTACTGCTGCCGCTGCCGAACTCGATCAAGAGGCGCTGCGGACCGATGCGCGCGGCAATCTCGCATAGGTGCTCTCGCAGAATCGCAATCTCGGTGCGCGTGAGATAATATTCCTCCAACGCGCTAATTTCTTCAAACCGGTTGGAACCCTGTTCGTCGTAGAACAGCTTACTGGGCAATTGTTTTTGCGGCTGCTGCAGGCCGCGCGTGATTTCGTTGAGCATGGAATACCCGTAGACGACACCCTCGCGAGGACTTTGTAAGCTGCAAAAACAAGCGGTGCAAAAGGATATTCAAATTATACGCGTTGTGAATGCGGCGCGTCAAATGCAAGTCCACCCAGACCCCAAGTGTTTTCAGTGCGCGGCGCGGCGTGATGCACAGCGTGGTTGAAAAACACTTGGGGTCTTGCATTGCGCGGCGGGGCGAACGAAAAACGTCAGAGCTTGCGGTGCTCTGACGTTTTTGGTGAATCAGCGAATAATGTTAAAGCCGTCTACAGAGACGTAATTGACGTCGTACGGCGAACATTTGGAATGCCTGCCCAGCGCCTTGATTTTGATGCTGTGCGGCGTTGTCGCGTCGCCGCCCAGAATGTAGGAACGGGTGCGAAAACGCGGCAGCGCCGATTTCCGGTTGAGGCGGCACAAATCCACTTGCTCGAATGGCGCGCCGTCAATCAGTACGATGACTTTGCCATACGTTTTGGCATACACCGTTTCCCATTCGACGCGCGTCCCGCCAGTGAAATTCAATTCCGCTGACCAATTCTTTTTGCAAACTTTGTTTCCGCCGCAGCGCGCATACAACTTGTCCGACGCGTCTTTCTCTTTGAATTCTTTCCACGTGCCTTTGTAGACGATGCGTGGATCGTTTGATGGGATGTGTTCGTTGCCGCTCGACGTGGTAACAGTGGGTGTTGCGGTGGGCGTATCGGTAGCAGCGTCCGTCGCGGTCGGCGGCGCGGTGGGCGTGTCCGTCGCAGTGGGCGACGGCGTTTCGGTGGGTGTTTCGCTTGGCGTGGAACCCGGCGTGGTTGTATCGGTCGGAGTTGGCGTGTGGGTCGGTGTGGATCCAGGATCGGTCGTATTGGTCGCCGTCGGGATCAGCGTGGCAGTGTCCGTGGGCGTGTTGGTTGGCGAGCTGCCGCATGTAATACCGAGGTCGGCGGTGCTGCCCATTGTCAAGTTGTTGCTCGTGTTGCCATACACGATTGCCCCGAGGTGAGTTACGGCAATTGCGGGGGTTTCCTCTTTTGAACCCGTGTCGCCGATGGTGACGCGTTTGCCAAATTTATTTGTGCCCGCATCGTAGGTGCGCGCAAAAATGTCCCAATTGCCGTCGGTCGTGACTTTGCCCTGAAATGCAAAATGGTACACGCCCGTGCAATCCGTCGCGACACGGGGCCATAGCGATTGCGCCAGTCCGCCGTCAACGTCATATTTGACCAAGTCGAGCTGCCCGGCATTGTATTCTGCGAATGCGATATTGAAATTATCGTACGTGCCCCACAGGATGCCAACAGAACCATTGGGCGAAAATGTAATATCAGGAGTCTGGTCTTTGTGATCTTTGGAAACTGTAATTTTTTTGGCAAAACTACCATCGCTTTTTTGGATGCGATAGTAAATGCCATAAGGCGAGGGCACGCTCCAAACGACGTGCGCGAGGTCGTCGTTGTCGGCGGTCAAGCGTGGGAATAGACCGTTCGTCAGCTGTTGCCCTTCCGGAGCAAGCCCTTTGTCCACCGCTTCGGCGGCTACATCAATCGGCGCATCCGAAACGCTCGCGCCCAATTGTTGCGCGCGCATTGTTCCAAAGCCGTCGTTGCTTTCCACGTAATAGACATAGCCCGTGTTGTCCTGTTTGCTTTGATACACGACATGGATCATGCCTTGCGGTCCGATCGCAATATCGGGCAACTCGCTGTAGGGTTCTGCGGAAATTTTTTTGATCGCGCCCCACTTGCCATTTTCGTAACGCGACCAATACACGGAATACGAACCGCCGTCGCGCGATTCCCAGACCACATTCGGGCGTTCTTGGGGGTCCAGCGCGATATTGGGAAAATATGAATCGTTGCCGTTGTTGGGCAAAGTCTCGGCGGCGCGGCAAGTGCCTTTCGTCAATCCTGTGCAGACGGTGTACTGAATAACTTTGGAGGTCGGCTCCCACCAAACATAATGGATGTTGCCTTGCGAATCAATGGCGACGGATGGTTTGGTACTGCCGCTGCCGAGATTGTAGGGTGGATTCCAGGTCGCGGCGGACGCGGTAAGCGGTATCAAGAGCGCTCCAACTAACAGAATGCCGAGCGCGACAAGTAAAACGCGATAAAGCTTCATGCGAGTTCCTCCGGGGACACGTGCTTGCCGGGTAAATTACGCGCGTGTCCGCCTCAACTGTCTAATTTAACAAGGGCGCGCGCGCAGGTCAATAGTCCAATTGGTTAGCCCGTTCGCAAGACCCCAAGTGTTTTTCGACGATGTCGCAAATCAAGTCGCGTCGCGCGTCAAAAACACTTGGGGTCTTATGGATGAGCGATTTTTTCGCACAAAGCCATCAGCGCCGCGCCGACGCGAGGCGAGGAAAACTGCGCCGCAAAATCCAGCCCCTGCGCGATGTATGCTTGACGCAGATCAGGGTCGCACAGCACACGTGCTAACCCCTGCGCCAGCGCGTCGGGCGAATTTTCTGCGACGATTTCGCCCGCGCGCGCGTCGCGCAATAAATCGGCAATGCCTGCCGTGCGCGTGACCACGCTGGGCGTCCCGACGGCCGCGCCTTCGACCGCCACCTTGTTCATTCCTTCCAAAACGCTGGGCACGGCAATCACATCTACGGCGGCAAGCAGCGCGCGCATGTCCGGATGCGCGATCGCGCCAGTGAACAAAACGCGGTCTGCGACATTCGACTCGGCGGCAAGGCGCGTGAGATGGGCTTGATAGTCGCCGAGTTTGGGATCCACGCGATTCGGTCCGACGAGCAGCACGCGCGTATCGCCCGCCTTGTCAATCAATGTAGGCAGCGCGCGAAGGAGTGTGTCAAAGCCCTTGATAGGTAATAGACGTCCTACGGCGGCAATAAGGCGCGCATTGCCGAGCGCGTGTTTTTCGCGCAGCGTATCGCGCGCTTGGGCGCGAAACTCGGAGAGGGGAATTTCCGGCGGCGGATAACAATACGCGGCAATGTTGCGCGGGATGAGCGCGACGCGTTCGGGCGGCGCGTCGAGGGCGAGCACGCGTTCGCGCACCAGCGGCGTCGTCACGCGGATCGCGGCGGCGCGTTGGAACGTGTAACGCATTAACGCGCGCGCGGTGCGAAAGCGTCCGTAGCCATAACTCGTCGCGGGGCTGTCAATAAAATCGCCGCCCGCGACGGTGACCAGTAACTCGGAGGTGGGACCGGCAAGCGTGCACATCGCGCCGAACGGATACGCGCCTTCGGCGAGGATTACGTCATAACGCGGGTGCTGCCACAGATAACGCGCGAGTGCGACCAGTCCCGCGCCAAACCGATCATAGTGCAAAAAGGGTTTTGCCAGCGCGTTCAGGGCATTGGGCAGTGCATATCCGGCAGCGACGGCGCGGTGGACGTGAATGTCTTGTTCGATGCTGTCCGCCGCGCGCCCTTGCATTTCGCGCGCGGCAGACAAAGCAAAGACGTCAAAGGTATGCCCACGCTGAGTAAATTCGTGTCCAAGCTCGCGATGAATCAGATTGCCGAGATATTCGGGCCCGTACATCGCGATGACATAAAGAATACGCATGAGCGAAAAAACCTTCGAGGTTTTCGAGACCTCGAAGGTTTTGGGCAGCTACGGGAGAATTTCGAACCCGTCAACGACGATAAAGTTCGAATTGTAGGGGGAACAACTGCTGTGTTTGCCCGGTGCGCCGATTTCAAACGAGCGGGGCTGTCCGTCCGTCCGCGCCGGAATCGTATAGGTCTTGCTAAAGAATGTCGGCGCCAAGCTCGAACTCCCTTTACACAGGTCAACCTTTCCAGCAAATTGGTCGTTGATAAACACATTGGTAATGCCATAACTCTTGGCTTTGGCAGTGTACCATTTTACGCGGGTATAACCATCCGGCACCAGAACCTTGGCGGCCGCGCGCTTTTCACAAGCGCCGTTTTTTTCACACCGGGAATAGTTGTCGTCGGTGGCTTTGTTGTTGTTGATCTTTTTCCACGTCTTGCGATAGATAATGTCCTTGCTCGTGTTGGGCACCCAAATCGCGCCGCCGACGGTGGGTGTCGCCGTTGGAGTGGGCGTTTCCGTCGGGGTGATGTTCGGGTCGGGCGTGTTGGTGATGGTCGGTGTTTCGGTGATGGTCGGCGTATTGGTCGGCGTCTCGGTTGCGCCGCGCGTGCATTGGATATTCAAGTTTGCGGTTGACGCATCAATGATGCCGTTGGTGGTGTTGGTGTACACAATCGCCGCGATGTTTGTTGCATCCACCGCGGGTGTCTGTTCTGATGCTGCAATTTTCGCGATCGTCTCGCGCGCGCCGAGACTGTTGGTGCTGGGATCGTACGACCGGTGGTAAATATTCCATGCGCTGTCGTTATTCACGCTGCCTTGAAAGACGAAATGGAAATTCCCCGCACAGTCAGCGGCGATTTTGGGCCACAGACTTTGCGCCAAACCATCGTCAATATCGTTGATTCTGTTTTCCTGGCGCCCGTTGTCGTATTCGGCGAACGCATCATTGAAATCGTCGTAGGTGCCCCAAACAATTCCAACGTGACCATTCGGCGCCACGGTCACATCCGGCGTTTGGTCTTTTTGTCCGCTCGCAACATTGAGGGTGCTGCCAAAACTGCCTTGGCTTTGATATCGGTATTTGATGCCGTATGGAGAAGGCGCGTTCCACACTACGTGCGCGCTATCATTTTCGTCGGCGGCGATGCGCGGGTAAAGCCCATTGCTCAACTGGGATCCTTCGGCGGCTTCGGGCGCTTTGCCCTGGGCTGCCAATTTGCCGAATTCCGCAAGCGGCGCATCGGACTGTGCCGCGTCGAGCTCTTGCGCCGCCGAAAACTCGAAACCACCATTGCTCTGAGTGTAATACACGTAACCCGTGTCATTCTGCTTGCTTTGATAAATGACATGAATCACACCGCCCGGACCGATGGCAATGTCAGGTAATTCGGAATACGGCTCTCGCGTAATGCGCTTGGGACTGGTCCAATTGCTGCCTTGCAGGCGCGTCCAATAGACCGCGTATTTTGCCGAGTCACCCACTTTGGATTCAAAGACGACGTTGGGGCGTCCTTGCGGATCAATCGCGATGCTGGGATAGTACGAAGCGCCACTGGTCGGGAGATTCTTTGGGGAACTGCATCCTTTACCGCCCTGTCCTGTGCATTTCGAGTACTGAATCCCACCGTTGGAGGTCCACCAAACATAGTGTTGATTTCCACTGGCATCAATAGCGACGGCAGGTTTTGTCCCCCCTCCCCCGAGCGCGAATGGAGTACTCCAATTCGCGGCGGAAACCATCATCGGCAACAAAAAGGCGCTGGTTCCCAGAACCACCAGCGCCATCACGAGTGCTTTTCTAGCTTGCATAAAACTTCTCCTTGGCTGTTTTGACGTTGTCTATCGTATTTCATTTACGGCGCGGTCATTAAGGGAAAATGAGAATCCCGCAATCTCCCTGTTAAATTCACACCGCACAGCCAACCGGCGCGATTTTAGCAGAAAGGGGACGCCTGTCAAAATTTTTTTCGTGGGCAAGACCTCACAGGTTTCGGCGACGCAGTTCGTCGCACAAACCTGTGAGGTCTTGCGACAATCACTCTTTTTTTCGATACAACACATATCCATCGCGCTGCATCAGCAATTCCCACGCCGGATCACTTTGCAATTGTTCCAGCCCCACTTTCACGCCGGGCGTATTGCCGTCGGCTTGTGCGTCCACCAAAATGTACTGCGAAACCTCAAATGTGTTGTGCGTGTAATATTCGTGCGGCGGGAAAAAGTAAAACCTTTCGCGCTGTCCCGCAAACGGACCGACGTGATTCGAAATGCCCAAGCCCGCCTCCGCCGGAACGCTTGCCACCAACCCGCGCACCGTTTCCACGCGCGGCGAAATTCCTTTGCGATATTGTGACACGACCGGGTTGCCCACCACAAAACTTTCCGCGATGGTCAGTCCCAACATCCATACGACGGCGGCGTGAACGAAAAATGCGCGTGATTTTTGCGGGGCGAACCATTTTTGTTTTGCCAGCCATGCAATGCCCAACACCGCGCTCGCATACATGACCGGATACAACATTGCCGCATACTGGCGCGTGATGTTGGATTGCACGTTATATTGCGACAAAAGATTCAGCGCGAACGTCGGCGCGGCGAGCAGCAGCACATCGGGGCGCAATAAAGAAAAGGGTAGGGTGGGCCCGAACACTTGAATCAAGAATTGAATTTTTGGCGGAGTGAAAACCGTTTGCAGCACATACAACGGGTTGGTCAAAATCGTCACGAGCATTTCGCCGGGCGTTTTGCCCAGCCAACTGTAGGTCTCGAAATAGATAAAACCGCCGCTGTCGGTCTTGAAGTACGGGACGACGATAAAGATTGCGACGACGAACCACAGCGCGCCCATGACGAATGGGACAATCGAAAATTTCCACGGCTTGCGCCAGAGAAACGCCAGCACGCCGAGCATGATGACAAACAGCGCGACATCGGAACGCGTCAACAGGGATATGAAAAGAAACGCGATGTACGGGCGAAAGCGCGATTTGTCCAAATAATAAATGGCGAACAAAACACACACGAGCGCGAATGCGCGCGGTTGAAACTCATTCAGCGTCAAATACAAAAGCGGCGCATACAACAGGTACGCAATCGCGATGCCCAGTCCTGCCCAATTGGATTTGAGGCGGTCACGCGCCAGAAGATACATTGGCAGCGCGCCGAGCGCAACCGTGAACACCTGCGCGACCAACATCGTCATGGTCGCAGGCAGCAGCGCGTAGAGCGGCGCAAGAATCGCTTCCAACACAATCAAGTCCGCGCCGATGTGATTGTTGGTATAGCGGAACGCGCTCGTCTCGAACGCGCGTCCCTGCGCCGTATTCCAAATGACCTGTTCGTACATCCCCAGGTCAAAGCCCATGCCCAACGCGTTGAGTTTGAGCCACGCCGCGCCGCTCAACACAAAAATCCACGCCAGCGCAAACAGCGCCAGCGCGTACAAACACTTGTCAGACGACTGCCAAAAAGATTTTGTTCCGTGCATGATTGCAGTTTTGGGCGCGAATGTTTGAGGGGCTGTCATTTCGAACGGAGTGAGAAATCTCTCTTGGCAACACCGAGATTTCTCACTGCGTTCGAAATGACAATGGTAATGCACTGTGTCATTTTTCAACACCAGTAGATTTGCGCCATATTTCAAAACTCAAAACGCCCGCCAAAAGAATCAGCGTCACCAGCGACACCAGCGCGCCGATTTTAACCGACAGCGGTTCATACACAAACTCGACGCGATGTTCACCCGCCGGAATCGCCACCGCGCGCACCAACGCGTTCGCGCGCAAAATCTCTGCGGGTTGTCCATCCACCGTCGCGCGCCAGCCGGGATAGTACGTGTCATTCAGCACCAGCCAGCCCGGTTGATTCGTTTCGACGCGCACGCTTACGTGTTCGGGGTGATCCATTTCGATTTGCGCGCTGGCTTGCGCGTCTTGAACCGGCGCGTAATTCCCAAGTTCACCTTGCAAACGCACCTGTCCGGGATTGGGAATGCCGCTAGTCACACTCGCCAGCGCGGCGTCGGGCGACTCGACTTGAATTGCATCCCAGACAACGCGCGCGCGCCCGATGTGCGCGCCGAGTGTGTTTTGATAGAGATTGATTTGCGCGCTGCGCTGCACGCGTTCCAATTTGCCGTCGTGCAGGGCTTGTGCGCTCAAAACGTGCGTGTCGCCAAACCACGCGGTAAGCGCGACGGCATTTTGATCGAACGCGCGCCCGCGCTCGACGGCTTGCATCAAATCCTGATAGACCGGCGGTTCCGTCCCATAGCCCTGCATCGAACGAACGTGAAAACGTATCGGCAAACTTTGGCGCAATCCCGCGCGCGCCGCATCCACGTACGTATCCAATTCGCCGCGTTGCAAATAGGTTGCCCCTTTGGTTTCGCCCAGCCCCCAATAGTACGCCAACGCGTTGGGTACCTGCCTCAATGCCGCCGTGTTTTTGTCCGGTTCCGTGTACACCTCGAACGGCGCGACTGCGTTGTAGCGGAAATTCCAGCCGAAATAGAAAAGATCAATCAACACCAACGTCAGCGTCAAGACGACGCGCGCGCGGGGGGTGAAAATATCGCGCCACCACAAAACAAACAGCGCGCCCGCTGCCAACGTGAACAGCATCGTCGCCAGCAGCGCGGGGTTCGCCGCCGCCTGTGCGAAGGTTTCTGACAAATTCACGCCCACGCGCGGCGCGAGAAAAAACAAAATTTCGAGTCCGAGCAACAATCCTAAAAACCCAAAAACAAAATTACGCAGTAATTTTGTTTTTGGGTTTTTAATCTCGTCCAGTCCATAGCCCGCCAACAGCGCGACGGCAAAGACAACCAATTCCAAAAAACGCGCGGGCGCGCGCACCGTGCCAAAGAGCGGAAGGCGATAGACGAGCCAATACAGCGGCGTAAATTTTCCCAACGCCAAAACGAGCGCGAGCGCGCCGAGCCCGAGCAAAAAATAGATGCGCCACGCGCGCCGCCACAATGCGCCGATTGCCAACGCGAGCGGCACAATGCCGAGATATGCGGTCATTTCGATGAGACTGCCCGCGCCGCGTTCCACACTACCGGGATTTCCGCCGAAAAAATACGGATAGAAAAATTCGACGAGCCGCAGCGGCTCCAGCGAAAACGTCGTCGCGTATTCGTACGTGATGCGGTCGCCGCGCGCCGTAAAGTTCAGCAGTTCGGCGAGCGGCGCAATAAAAATCGCCGCGAGTCCGAACACGCCGAGCAGCATCAGCGCGAGCGAAACGCTTTGGCGCACCACAACGCGCATTTGCCCCATCCGCCATTCGCGCACAAAAAAAACAACACAGTATGCGCCCCACGCCGCGCCGCCGTACAGCACCGTTTGTGTATGCCCACCCGTCATTTGCAGCGCGAGCGCCGAACTGCCCAACGCGAGATAAAGATTTCGTCGCGTGGCGAAAAATTTTTCAAGGCACCAAAAAATCCACGGCAGCCACGCCGCGCCGATGATGATATTCAAATGCTGTAAATGCCCGACGCTGAACCCGCTGAACGCAAACACGGTTGCCGCGAGCAACGCCCCACCGCGCGATTGCTGCCACGCGCGCGCGAGGAGATAGGCGCCCGACGCGGCGAGATACAAATGCAGGATGACGGTATAGTTGTAGGCGAACGGTTCGGGAAAAATCAAAAAGAGCGCGAGGGCAGGAAGGTACGTCGCGAGCGCGGCGGGGTCGGCAAGGTGCGAGCCGCCGAGGGAAAGGTACGGATTCCACAGCGCGAATTGTCCGGTGCGCAAACGTTCCGCGCTGTAGGCCAGCCGCGCGAAATAATCGTTCGCGTCGCCATAAAAATAAACACCCTGCATCGTCGCGGCGGGCAGCAAAAACAAAAACACGAGCGCCGCTAACAAGAGCAGGGCTTGGAGATCACGTTGGCGAAAGAATTGAACAATCCGTTCCAAGGTCGTACACAATAGGGCGGCATTCCACTGTAGTATAGCCCCTTGTGGGCGTTGAAGCTTGTGGGCGTTGAAGCTTGTGGGCGTTGAAGCTTGTGGGCGTTGAAGCTTGTGGGCGTTGAAGCTTGTGGGCGTTGAAGCTTGTGGGCGTTGAAGCTTGTGGGCGTCGAGGCTTGTGGGCGTTGAAGCTTGTGGGCGTTGAAGCTTGTGGGCGTCGAGGCTTGTGGGCGTTGAAGCTTGTGGGCGTCGAAGCTTGTGGGCGTTGAAGCTTGTGGGCGTTGAAGCTTGTGGGCGTTGAAGCTTGTGGGCGTCGAGGCTTGTGGCGTTCTTGTGGCGTTCGGTCGGCTACAACGCGCACGAGGCGCTATGCTACAGTTCTACCGCGATTTTCCCGTCGGCATGGTCAAGGGCGGCGCGGGCTTGGGCGCGACGCGCAAGACCCACCACAAGCGAAACATTTCGCCGAATGTGTTGACGATCATGCGCACGCCCGTGCCCTTGGGTTTGCCTGCCGCGCGCGGGTAGTGGTTCATGCCGACCTCTCGTATACGCGCGCCCTTTTGCATTGCCTTGAAAATCACTTCGGGCTCGATCATTGCCGAAGACGGCGCGGCTTGCAGCGGAATGGATTGCAGCAGCGTGCGGCGATACAGTTTCGAGGTGGAAATCTGTTTCAAGTGGATGCCGAAAAAAATGCGGCAGAGCAAATGAAAGAGCCACGAATTCAACTCACGCCGCAGTCCGTCCGCGCGATGTTTGCGATAACCAACTATGATGTCCGTGCCGTCGGTGAGCGCGATAAAATTTTTCAATTCGCTCAAATCTACTTGCTTGTCGGCGGGCGCGAGAAACACCCAATCTTGAGATGCGTTGCCGTAACACGTTTTGATCGCGCCCGCAAAACCTTTGTTGCCGTCGTGATGAATGACGCGCACGTGCGCGGGGTCGCGGCGCGCCACATCGTCGGCGAGCGCGCCCGTCCGGTCGGTCGAGCCGTCGTCCACGACCAACACTTCATAGTCGCGCGTCAAGGACTGCAAAACTGTTTGCGCTTCGTTCATGACCGAAACGATGGTCGCTTCTTCGTTGTACGCGGGAATGACAATCGAGATGGAATCTGGAAACATCGGTTTGGTCGGATAGTCGGATGGTCTGCGAGTCGGATAGTCGGATGGTCAAGACTTTTGCATCAACCGACTAACCGACCAACCGACAATCCGACTATCTGATTACTATTTTGCGAAAGGTGTGAATGACAGTCCCGATTTCTTGCTCCGTCATTTGCGCGTAAATCGGCAAGAGCATCGTCGTGCGCGTTGCTTGTTCGGTGACGGGCAAGGATACGCGCCCGTATTGGTTGACGTAAAACGGTTCGAGATGCGCCGCCATGACGCCGCGGCGCGTGGCAATGCCCGCGTCCTGCATCGCCGCCATGATTTCGTCGCGCGTTTTTGGCGCATTGTGCGCGATGCGTACGCAATACGATTGATACGTGTGCTTGGCGAACGCCGGTTCGTACGGCGTCTCGATAAAATCCAAATCCGCGAACGCTTGATTGTAACGCTCTCCGATTTCCAGCCGCCGCTGCAAAATCCAATCCAACTTTTTCATTTGCTCGACGCCGACCGCGCCTTGAATGTCGGTGAGGCGATAATTGTAACCGAGCACCGGATATTCTTCGATCACCACTTTGCCCGCTGTATGTCGCGCAAAATCAGAAACGTTCGCGCCGTGCGAGCGCAGCATTTCGACTTGACGCGCGATGTTTTCGTCGTTGGTCGTGACCATGCCGCCTTCGCCCGTCGTGATCGCTTTGCGCGGGTGGAACGAAAAACACACCGCGCGACTGTGCGCGCCAATCGGTTTGCCTTTGTACGTTCCGCCAATGATCGTCGCCGCGTCTTCCAAGACCAGCAAATCGTGTTTACGCGCAATCGCATGAATCGTGTCAATGTCGGCGGCAAGCCCGATTTGATGGACGGGCATGATGGCGCGCGTGCGCGGGGTAATTTTTTCCTCGATGCGCAGCGGGTCCATATTGTACGTGCGCGCGTCAATGTCCACAAACACCGGCGTCGCGCCCGCGTGCAAGACGCTGTTGGCAGTGGCAATAAAACTGTACGACGGCACCAACACCTCATCGCCGGGACCGATGCCCAGTGCAATCAGCGCGAGATGGAGCGCGGTGGTGCAGTTGGATGTGGCGAGTGCGTATTTTGCGCCGACGCGTTCTGCGACCATTTTCTCAAATTCAATCGTGCGCGGACCTTGCACGACCCAACCGCTGCGAATCGCTTCCGCCGCCGCGCGTTCTTCGTTTTCGTCGAAAAAAGGTTTTGTAATAGGGATCAATGATGTCACTCCCAATTTCTCAATTTCTCTTGACTCAACATTTCGCGCGGGTCGAACTCACTGCGCATGAGCCAATCCACATAACGTTTGACGCCTTGCCGAATTTCGATTTTCGGTTCAAAACCCAGCACGCGTTTGGCTTTGGAAATGTCCGCGAAATGGCGCAGCACGTCGCCGGGGCGCGGGGCCTGATATTCAATAGCGCTTTGCGAGTCGGGCAGTGTGTCGAGGACGATTTGCGCGAGGTCGCGAAGGTTGACGTCTTGCCCCCGCGCAATGTTCACCACATCGCCCACCAACGTGTCACATTCGCCTGCGGCAATCAACCCGCGCACCGTATCGCTTACGTCGGTGAAATCGCGCGTCTGGGTGCCGTCGCCAAAGATTACGAGCGGCGCATGATTCAACGCGCGCACGACGAATTTCGGAATCACCTCGCCGTACGGTCCTTCAAAATGCTCGCGCGGACCGTACGTGTTGAACGGGCGTACGATGGTGACGGGCAAACCGTACGTCAAATAAAACGAGCGCGCGTATGTTTCGCCCGCGAGCTTGCTCGCGCCGTACGGCGTCGTCGGGACGAGCGGATGTTCTTCGTCCATCGGGACGCGCCGCGCGGTGCCGTACACTTCGGATGACGAGCAATAGACGAATCGTTTTACATTTTCGTCCAACGCGGCGGTGAGCAAGTGCAGCGTGCCCGTCGCGTTCACGTCGTGCACCAAATACGGATCGCGAATCGAAACGCGAATGCATTGGACGGCGAGATGATATACCACGTCCACGCCGCGCATGATTTCGCGCACCGCGTACTTGTCGCGAATATCCAGGGCGACGACGCGCACGCGCGGGTTCGCCGCGTGTTGCGCCACATTTTCGCGCGAGCCGGTGGAAAAATCATCCGCAACAATAATTTCGTGGGTGTTGTTCACGGCGAGCGCGTCCACCAAATTCGAGCCAATAAAGCCCGCGCCGCCTGTTACGAGAATCTTCAATCTCCGGTCTCCCGTCTCCAGTTACCAGTCGCCAGTAATCAGTTATCAGTCATCAGTCACCAAGTAATCAGTTATCAGTCATCAGTCACCAGTAATCAGTTATCAGTCATCAGTCACCAGTAATCAGTTATCAGTCATCAGTCACCAGTAATCAGTTATCAGTCATCAGTCACCAGTAATCAGTTATCAGTCATCAGTTATCAGTTTCCAACTTCCAACTTCCAACCTCCAACCTCCAACCTCCAGACGTTCCACCGGAACGTCTCTACGTCCAACCTCCAACCTCCAACCTCCAACCTCCAACCTCCAACTTCCAACTTCCAACCTCCAACCTCCAACCTCCAACTTCCAACTTCCAATTTCTAACTTCCAATTTCTATCGTCCGTCCACCTTCTCTTAACGAACGCGTTGCGGCTTCCAACACTTGTACGACGGCAATCCCCGCGTCGCCGTTCGTGCGCGGCGTTTTGCCTTCGACGATACACTCGACGAAATGTTTGCACTCGACGCGCAGTGGTTCCACCACGTCGAGACGCGGGCTGAGCACATCGCCGACGCGATACGTGCGCTGCAATTCCGCCCGGGTGGTCGCGTTGAGCGCGAGCTGTTCCACCCCGCTGTCGTACAGTTTTACTTTTTCCGCCGCTTCGAGGTCGTCGTACACGATCATTTGTTTCGAGCCGACGATGGTGGTGCGACGCAGCTTGGCGGGCGACATCCAACTGACGTGAATGTGCGCCATGACTTTGCCGGGAAATTCAAGCGTAACGAACGCGACGTCTTCGATATTGTCCTGCGTGTACGAATTGCCGCGCGCGCTCACGCGCAGTGGGCGCTGTCCAAGCCAATACAAGATCATCGAAACGTCGTGCGGCGCGAGGTCCCAAATAACATTGATGTCAAACTGGTGCAAGCCGAGGTTCACGCGCGCCGAGTCAATATAGTAAATTTCGCCGAGCGCGCCGCGTTGGATATATTCGTGGACTTTGGTCACGGCGGGATTGTAAATAAACGTGTGTCCCACCATCAGCACGCGTTTCACTTCGCGCGCTACCGCGTCAATTTCGCGCGCGGCTTGGACGGTCGCGGCGAGCGGTTTTTCGACAAGGACGTGTTTCCCCGCGCGCAGCGCTTCGACTGCCAAACGCTGGTGCGTCGAAACGGGCGTCGCAACGACGACCGCATCCACGTTCGGGTCGCCGAGCGCGTCTTGATAATTACGGGTGGTGGTGAGAGTGGGATACTGCGCGGCGAGCGGGGCAAGTTTTGCCGCATCGAGGTCGCACACATACGCCACGCGGGCGCCGGGAGTTTGACTGAAATTGCGAACGAGATTCGGCCCCCAATAGCCCGCGCCAATGACTGCCAGTTGAATCATAGCAAACGCAAGGATTGTAGCACAGGTGATGCTTGGGGCGTAATTGGAGATTGGAGGGAGCGATAGAGAGGGGGAGTGAGGGAGAGAGCAGTAATCAGTAATCAGTGACCAGTCATCAGTGAGCAGTGAGCAGTGAGCAGTGAGCAGTAATCAGTGACCAGTCATCAGTGAGCAGTAATCGGCGATATGCGATTTGTAATACGCGATTCGCCATCTGCTATCGGCTATCTGCAATTCGCCCTAAATCGTGTAGAGCGAAAATTCATTCTCACACGGGTTGCCGCGTGCTAACCACAGTTTCAATTCGGTTAAATCAATGATCGCGCTGAACACCGTGACGCTTTGCCCCGCGTGCTTGCAGACGCTCCACGGCGCATAGACGTGATCGCGCAACAAGCGCGCGCAGATTTCGAAATCAATGTGCCCGCGATATTTTTGCGCGTAGTCCAACGCGCGGGCGCAGCGCGACGCCGACATATTCCGGTGCGCGGCGTCCGCTTCCAAGTGCAGCATTTCGGGCGCGAGATAGTGATTCGTGTGCGCGATGATGCCATCGTCGGTGTGCGCCCAGGTGACGGCTGCGGCAGTGGCAGACCCTTCGGCGTTCACGATGCGCCGGTCTTGCGAGCCGATGATGTTGTTGTAACTCGACGCGCGTTCGGGCATCAATGCGGACGCGAGCGCGTCGTCCAAATTGGTCTGCGCCAGAATATCGCGCACGATGAGCAAACGCGGCACACCCGCGCGCGAATCGTTCGCATTCAGTTGATTGCCCGTGAGCGAAACGCCCGCGTGGTTCATCCCGATGCTGATAAACCACCCGCCGACCGTCACTGCCAAAATTTCCGGTTCGCCCGTGACGCGAAAGCGCGTGACAAACAAGTGTGCGCGCGAACTCGCTCCCAAATCATTGTTGTGCGCGAGCCAAACGTGTCCATCGCGCGTGGCGGGCGGCGCGGCGGCGAGATCAGAGCATCCTTTTGGGGGTGACGGGTGACGCGTGACGGGTGACGGGGTGGGCAACGCGGGGCTTGAGCGCGTGTCTCCAACTTCCAATTTCCAATTTCTAACTTCCAACCCGCGCACTTCTTCGTACAACAATTCCTCCACGCTCATCAAAAACAAATCGTCGAACGGAATTTCTGCGCCGGCGGCAACGCCGCGCATTTCCTCCAGAACGTTTGGCAGGCGCTGTTGCGTTGCAGCGACAAACGGCGCGCTGGCGCGCAATAATTGCTGCCACGTGCTGCGATACTCGGCGCACGTTTCCGCGTGCATGGCGCGCAAATGTTCCCGCGCCGCGACGCCGATTTGATGACCGACCTCGTAGTGAGTCCCGCGCGTTTCGATAATTGGAATAGACGTTGCCATTTCTTTTGTGTGAGAAACGATTCTCCAATTTCTAATTTTGAATTTCTAATTTCGAATTTTACTCGCCCATCGGCACGACCAAGACGGGACGACTCGTGTTGCCGACAATTTGCGTTGCTAAATTTTGCCAACGCAGACGCGGGCGTCCGCGCGGGGCTTGCGCGCCAATGACAATCAAGTCGGCGTCATCCGCGTCTGCCTGCGCGATGATGCT
The DNA here is from genome assembly GCA_016209205.1 of Chloroflexota bacterium. Classification (GTDB taxonomy): domain Bacteria; phylum Chloroflexota; class Anaerolineae; order UBA4142; family SHND01; genus SHND01. The sequence goes on along the minus strand of JACQWQ010000010.1, from coordinate 17,115 downwards.
TTCGACGATTTCGCCGTCCAAGATTTTTACTTTGCACTGGACGCCTTGGAGCGAGAGGGATGCTTCCGCTTGCAATAAATGGCGCGCCGCGCGTTTTTGTTCTGCGGGGGTGGTTTGCGGGGTCTGCACGAACAACACCGTCGCCTGCGCGTCGGCGCGGCGCGCGACGCGTCCGCCAAACACCACATCCGTCTTGCCCGGTTCGCCGCCGCGTGTGCAAATCAAAACATGGTTGAGTTGTGGGCGCGGCGCTTGCGCCAGCAAGACCGGAATTTCCGCTTGTTCCAGCACTTGCCGCGCGGTGCTGCCCAAACCGCGATAGCCGCTGTCGCCGACCGACGACTGTCCGAGCGCGATGACTTCGTAATGCCCTTCTTGCGCTTCCAATAAAATTTCCGTCGCGCTCGCGCCCACCCGCACCCGCGTGTCGAGATTCGGCGCCCGCGCCGACAATTCGTGCCGCAAACTCTCGAGCTGTTCGCGCGCCGTCGCGAGCATGTCGGCGCGGCTTACGACCTGCAGCAGAGTGGCGGGGCCGTGCGTCGCTTGCGCGAGGAGCGAACCCGTGTCGGCGGCGAGGCGTCCGCTGGCGTCGGCGCTGACGCACAACAAAACTTTCAAGCCCGCGGGCGCGAGCACGTGAAAGTCGCTCAAGCCGATCCACACTTTTTGTCCGATGGTGTAATTCGAATCACTGCCGCGTGCGCCCGTTTGAATCACTTCGATGCGCGTCGCGCTTTGTCCGTACGATACGCGCGGAGAAACCGCACGCACGCCGCGCAGTCCTTCCACCTCCAAGACAATGCGCCGCACCGCGCCCGCGAAGATTTGCTCGACGACGACGCCCTGTCCCAAAACAGAAATGTCGCAGTCGGGCGCGAACGGTTCGGGTTGCAGAATCGTCATTTCGGGACGAAAGAGAATGCGCACCGGCGCGCCGTTATCGGCGTGACGCGTTTCGGCGGGCAGAGGCAGCGCGCTCGAGCCGAGCCGAATCGTATCGCGATCCTTGCGTCCTACCAGAACGTTGCCGCCGCCGACGAATGTCGCGGTAAATTCCGTAGTGGGGCGATGATACAGCGTTTCGGAAGTGCCGATTTCGACGAGCCGACCCGCATCCATCACGCCGATGCGGTCGGCAAGCTCAAACGCCTCCTCCTGATCGTGCGTGACGAGAATCGTCGTCACTTGCAGTTGACGCTGAATTTCTTTGAGCGACGCGCGCAGCTGCGCGCGAATTTTTACGTCGAGCGCGCCGAACGGTTCGTCGAGCAATAACACGGCGGGCTGATACGCCAACGCGCGTGCGAGCGCGACGCGCTGCTGCTGTCCGCCGGACAATTGACTCGGATAGCGCGCGCCCAAACCCGCCAGCCCCACGAGGTCGAGCAATTCTTCGGCGCGGCGGCGGCGTTCGTTCGAGTTGACTTTGCGAATGCGCAACCCAAATTCGACATTTTCCAAAACGGTCATGTGGCGAAAAATGGAATAGTTTTGAAACACAAACCCGGCGCCGCGCGCTTGCGGCGGCAAAAAGGTCACGTCGCGCCCGTTCAATTCAATCTTCCCCGCGTCGGGCGTGGTCAAACCGGCAATCATGCGCAGCACGGTGCTTTTGCCGCTGCCGCTGCCGCCGAGCAAGACAAACAACTCGCCGTCGCGTATATCGAGCGAAACGCGATTGACGACGAGATGTTCGCCGTAGCGCTTGGTGAGGTCGGTCAAGAGAATGGACATTGGAGGTTGGAAGTTGGAAGTTGGAAATTGGAAGTTGGAAATTGGAAATTAGAAACTGGAAATTGGAAATGCAGAGAACATTTGGCACGCGCGATGTGTGATGCGTGAGAGTGAGTGCGGTAGTGCGGTGGTGCGATACGCGATACGCGATAGGCGTGAAACGTGATGCGTGAAACGTGATGCGTGAAATGTGATGCGTGAAACGTGAAACGTGAGACTTGAAACCCGAGACTTGAAACTTGAAGCGTGATCAAAAATCCTGTTAATTGCGATGAAGTTCATCGCCTTAATCCTGTCCAAAATCACTCTCGCACGGTTTTTTTGTTGAATTGCATGAGCGCGAAAAATAAAACAAAGGACAAGGCGGCGAGGACTGCCGCGACGGCGTTGGCGGCTTCGATGTTGCCTGCTTCGAATTGGGCGAAAATGTACAGCGGCGCGGTTTGCGTGCGGAACGGCAAATTGCCGCTGACCAAAACGGTTGCGCCAAATTCACCGAGCGAGTGCGCGAAGGTCAACAGCGCGCCACTGAACAATCCGCCGCGCAGCGCGGGCAGCAGCACGAAACGAAAGGCTTCCCATTGACTCGCGCCGATGGTGTACGCCGCTTCTTCGTACGTCACTTCCAATTCGTCCAACACCGGCTTGACCGCGCCGAGCATGTACGGAAACGTGACAAACAGGTGCGCGAGCAAAACGCCCGCGGGCATAAACATCGGCGAAACGCCGAGCGGCACCAGGAATTGTCCGAGAATACCAATCGGTCCCCACAACAGCAGCAGCGATGTGCCGACGACGACGGTGGGAATGGCGACGGGGAGATTGACAATGACATTCAACGCATCGCGTCCGGGAAAACGATATTTGGAGAGGACGTACGCGGTGTAGGCGCCCAAGATGCCGTTGATGATGGCGGTGAGAAACGCGATGAGGAGTGAAAAACGCAAAGCGAACTGCGCTTCGGGACTGGATAACGCGCTGACGAAACCGTCCAGCCCGCTGCGCGCGGCAAACACAAAAATCGCGGCGAGCGGCATCAACAACAACGGCAGCATCACCGCGAGCAAAAGCCCGATGGGTACGAGTCCGCGCGGCGCGCGCGGACGATTCGAAATGGTGGCGGTCATTATAGTAAGTAGCATAGCGCCTTGTGCGCGCCGCGAAATACAACGCGCACAAGGCGCTATGCTACATTTTACGCGCAAACATGTAGACGCGATGGCTTTGATGTTCTACGTCGGGCGCGTACGGGGCGCGCTCGATTACGTCGAGCATTTCAAACCCTGCCTCGCGTAAATGTTGTTCCATCGCGTCGCGCGACCAAAAATGAAAATCCATATTCACTTTTTTACCCCACATTTCTTCAGGATGAATCGTTTCGTCGCCGCGATGAAACGCGAGAAACAGAACGCCGCGCGGCGCGAGCACGCGTTTCAGTTCACGCAGCGCGTCAACGATTTGCGCGCGCGGGATGTGGATGATGGAATAGAACGCGGCAATGCCGCCCCACGCGCCGTCGGGAATGTTTTCGAGTGCAAGCATGTTGCCCGTTTGAAATTCGATTTCGGGATTCAATGCGCGTGCCGTTGCAACCATCTGCGGCGACAAATCCACACCGATCACGCGCACCCCGCGTTCGTGCAAAAACCGCGCGATTTGTCCGGGACCGCAGCCCATGTCCACCGCCACGCCGAGCGGCTGCACCATTTCCGCGAAACGGTCGAGCAGCGCGCGGTCGAGCGGTTTGCCTTTTAATTCGTCGAAAATGCGTTCGGCGTACTCGGACGCGAGCGCATCATAACTCGCGCGGGTGTCGTCTAGAAAATTGCTCATGGATTTGTGTTTTGGGAAATGATTTTTTGTTTCCAGATTTCGTCAATGATATTTTTTTTCACAGCAGCCCAGCCGCCCAAATCGGCAACGCGAAACGGTTTTTCAATCGCCGTCAACGCGTCGCCGTTGACGGCGTCGTCCACGCTGCGAAAACCGTACTCGACAAAAATTTTCTGCGCCGGCGCGCTCCACAAAAATTCGACAAAGCCATTGACCAACGCGCGTTCGTCGGGCGCAATGTTGCGGTCAATCACGACGACGGTGTGCTCGCTCTCGATCGTGCTGCGCGGGTAGACGAGTTCGCCGTTGAATTTCTTGCGCGTAATATCGTACAACGCTTCTTGTTCGTACGTCACGAGCGCGTCGCCGAAACCATTTTCAAACTGGGTGCGGGCGCCGCGCGCGGACGATGCCTGCGCGACGACATTTTTCCACACACCCGCCAATTGTTTTTCCGCGTCCGCGTCGCTCGAACCCAACTGCTGTGCGCTGCCATATTCCGCGAGAATGCCCCACAGCGCGCCGCCGGACGTGCGCGGGTCGGCATGAACGACGCCTACGCCGGGGCGCGTCAAATCGGCAAAATCGCGAAGCTGTTTGGGATTGCCCGCGCGCGTGAGAATGATAAAGGGCGTGAGATTGACCGTGCCATTGTGCGGCAGATTGCGCCATGTCGGAAAAGGCAAAACGCGCGCGTCCACCAGACGCTGCGCGTCGAGTTCCGTCGAGAGAATGCCCACCTGCGCGGGCACGCCGAGAATGATTTGATTCGTAATCGTGCCGGAACCGGCGAACGACGCGATCAATGTAACGTCTTGGCCGGTGCGCGCTTGCCATTCCTTTTGAAACGCGGGAAAGATGCCCTTGTTCATCACGTCGCCGAGAATGCTGAACCCATACACGACGATGGTGCGCGGGCGCGCCCGCGCGTTCCACGGCAGCCACGGTTCGACGGCGTAAAACACCAACGCGCCGACAATCAGAATGACGACGGCGCGACCGAGCAGGCGGCTCCAATGGAACTGTGAAAAGGATTCATTTGAGGTCATACGAGCTGATTGGATATGGCTTGAGAGTGGTAGGGCAAGGGAGGTGTGCGCAAACCGGCGCGCGCAAGATTGTACACGAGGACAAGCGATTGCCCAAAATGCGGGTGGGAACCGTCACTCGCTTGCTGGAGAGACAGGTGGACTTTATGAGCGCGACGCTTGAAAATGCTATCTCTCGCGGTTATAATCTCTGTGTCCGCTCCTGGACAACATAACAAAAAAGCCCCACCGCGATCTTTACAACGGGCAGGGCTCTCACAATCCGCATTTCTCGCGGAACGCATCCAACGGTGCTTTGCCGCCGCGGATGATGCAAGCCCAGGTCATTCGCCTGTGTCGGTAAGTGCCGCGCAGGTTTTCTTTTTTCCGAGCGAATTATTGAAAAGGATTGGACCCATGCCTCGCAAACAATCAAGTCTGCCTTCCGACCAACCATCACTTGCCCACATTCCTCCGCCTGAAATGAAGGGACCGCGTCCCGACACGCCCAAACCGGACGCCGTAAAACCCCAAGCGCGCGCCAGCGAACTGTTTATCGTTGACAACCGCGACGAACATTGGAAAGGCGCGGCGTATTTGCGTGAGTGGTGCGAGATTGCGCGCGCCTTTGATATTGCCACCGGCTATTTTGAAATCGGCGCGCTGCTCGCGCTGGATGGGCATTGGCAGAAACTCGAACAGATTCGCATCCTGATGGGCGACGAAGTCAGCAAGCGCACGCAGGACGCGTTTCGCCGCGCGGTGCACCAAATTGAAGCGACGCTCGACGCGAGTTTGGAAAGCGAAAAAGACCGCGATGATTTTTTGCGCGGCGTGCCTGCCATTGTGGCGGCATTGCAGAACGGCAAAATTGTGTGCAAGGTGTATCGCGAAAGAAAATTCCATGCCAAAGCGTACATCACGCACGGCAGGTTCGAGGTCATGGGTTCGACCGCGCTCGTCGGTTCGAGCAATTTCACGCGTCCGGGACTGACGGAAAATATCGAACTGAATGTGCGTTTACGGAGTGAAGTCGAACTTTTGCAGCAGTGGTATGAAAGATATTGGCGAGAGGCAGTGGAGGTAACGCCCGAAATCCTTCAGGTCATCGAGCGGCACGTGCGCGAGTATTCGCCGTTTGAAGTGTATGTCAAGGCGCTCGCCGAATATTTTGCGGGACATGAACTGACGCCCGAAGAATGGGAGCAAAACTCGGATATGTACCGCACACTCGACCACTATCAAAAGGAAGGGTATCACGCGCTGCTGAAACGCGGCGCGCAGTATCGCGGCGCGCTGTTGGCGGACAGCGTTGGGTTGGGCAAAACATTTATCGGAATGATGTTAATTGCGCGGCTCTTGCGGGAAGGCAGAAAAGTAGTGCTGCTAGTTCCCAAAGCGGCAAATCATCCTGTATGGAAAGCGAAACTTGAGCGCTTTTTGCCGGATTCCTTGGATAGTTGGAGCGGTTTACGAATTTACAACCACACCGATCTCTTGCGCGGCGGTGATTATGTTGCCAAGATTAACAGCATTGCGCGCAATGCCGATGTCATTCTCATTGACGAAGCGCATCATTTCCGCACGCGTGCCGCCAAAACGTACAAAAAGTTGTTTGAGCTTGCCGAAGGCAAGACCCTTTATCTTTTGACCGCCACGCCCGTCAACAATAGTCTCCTTGATTTGCAGCATCTCATTGAATTGTTCACGCATCGCGACTCGGCATATTTCAAAGATGCGCCGTTGGGCATTCACTCGCTCCCCGGACACTTTCGCCGCTTGGAAAGCGCGGTCAAAAAACTCGTGGGTGAGACCGACGGTGTCGTAGAAATCACAACGGATGAAGCGGAGCGGCTTTTGAAACAAGACCCACTCTTTCAAGCCCTTGTCGTTCAGCGCAGTCGCGCCTATGCACGCAAGAGTTCGCAAGAACGCGGAGGTATTCCTGTTGTATTCCCCGAACGCAAACCGCCTCAAGTCGCAGGATATTCACTTCGGCGCACCTACGGTCCGTTGTTGAACCAAGTGGACCGCGCCTTTGAACAGAACAAATCATTACTTGCCCTCGCCATGTACAACCCGCTGGCTTACAGCAGGAAGAAATTAGAGAGCGCCGAGGAGCGCTGGGTGGCGAATCGTCAGAATCAGGTAGTCGGCTTGATACGGGTGCAGCTCTTGAAACGGTTTGAAAGCTCCGCGCGCGCGTTTCAAGCCACCTGTCAAGATTTGCTCTTGCGGCTCTTGGCATTTGCCCGAGCTAACAGCAAAACGGATGCGGAAGAGGAACGGTTAGAAGAGTGGCAGGCGAATCACATCGCGCTGTTGGATGCCATTCACGCGCAACACGCGGCACAGGATGAGGAACAAGAGGAGGATATTCTCCCTTCTGAATTTCTGGAAAATGCCGAAGAATTGTCTCGCACCGAATACAAGATTCAGGAGATTTTGGACGATACGTTCAATGACCTGAATCAATTGGCTGGCTTTCTCAACGACCTCCAAGATTTCGATGCTGCGCGTGATGACAAATTGCAAACGCTGATTGCAATGCTTCGGACGCATCCGTTGTTGAGCAAATACAAGGTGTTGATCTTTACCGAGTACATGGCAACAGCGCGCTATCTGGCGCACGAATTGGAGAAAGCGGGTATTGGTCCATTAGACCAAGTGGACAGCTCAAGTCATCGCGATCGCGGCGAAATCATTACAAACTTTTCACCGTACTATAACGAATCGTCGAGCGCCGAACTCGCCGCGCAGAACCGCCCCGAAACCCGCGTCTTGATTTCGACGGATGTTTTATCGGAAGGTTTGAACCTTCAGGACGCAACACTGCTCATCAATTACGATTTGCATTGGAATCCCGTGCGGTTGATGCAGCGCATCGGGCGCGTGGACCGCCGCCTTGATCCCGCCACCGAAGCGCGCATGAAGCATGACCATCCCGAATACAAAAACGTACGCGGCGTCGTTCACTATTGGAATTTTTTGCCGCCCGGAGAATTAGATGAATTGCTGCGCTTGTACCAACGCGTCGCGCACAAGATGCTGCGTATCTCGAAGGTGTTTGGCATCGAAGGCAAAAAACTTTTGACGCCACAAGATGATTATGACGCGCTCAAAGAATTTAACGAGGCGTATGAGGGCGTGCCTTCGCGCGAAGAATCCTTGCGCCTCTATTACCGCGAATTGCTCACCGCACATCCGGGACTTGATGAACGCGTCAATCATTTTCCTTTGCGCGTCTTTTCTGCCAAGGCGCATCCTGAAGGCAAGCAAGCCGTCTTTTTCTGTTATCACCTGCCCGCGAAAAACGCGGAAACGAACGAGTGGGACGGGGAAACGGGGCGCACACAGTGGTATTTACTTGATGTGCAGAGCGAAAAAATTTCCGAAGACGCGATGGAGATTGACAAACTGATTCGTTCCACGCCTGATACACCGCGCCGCCGTGTCCTACACGATGAAACGTTGACCGCGCTCCGCAAACGGGTAGAAGCGCATATCAAAGCGACGTACTTGAAATCCGTCCAAGCGCCCGCAGGCGTCAAGCCCATACTAAAGGCGTGGATGGAGTTAAACTGAACTCATGATTACACTGACCTTTGCGGGCGATGAAGCAGGGGATGTTAGTTTTGCATTTGACAAGGGCGCTTCGCGCTACTTTGCCGTTGCGGTCATTGCCACTCCTGTACCAGATGACTTGCGCCGCTTGCTTGCGCGAGTGCGCGCAGAATCGAATCTGCCCGCTAATTTTGAATTCAAGTTCAATCACCTCTCGTCTGCCCGATTGAGGGAACATACGCTTTCCGAATTGGCGCGCGCGGAATTTGAAAGTTGGGCAATCGTCGTTGACAAAGCCAACCTTTCCGACGCGTACAAAGTGATGCGACGTTACGAGTTTTACCTTTTCTTTGTTACCGAACTGTTAAAGAAAATTCCAGAACAAGCGCGTGAAGGGGCGACATTGATTCTTGATGAGTTTGGCTCGGCAACGCAGCTGTATACGGAACTGAATCGCTATATGAAAGCACGGGAGATTCCGCGTCACTTTAAGCGTATCCAAGTGCGCCGCTCACGCAGCGAGCCACTGATTCAAATCGCAGATATTGTCGCAGGGACTTTGCTCCGACGTGATACCGCTGGGGACGCGGAGGCGTTCGATTTTTTGCAAAAGCGCATCCGCAGCGTGTACGAGTTCGAGGGGTAAACGAAACCCGCCCCGCTAGCCCGTTCCTCCATCACTTACAGGAGGGGGCAGGCCGCCACAGTCGGCGACTTTTCGCGAGGCGGGAGAAAGCGTGTTCGCTTTTTCTAATTTAGTGTAACCCACTTTTCAAGTTTGTCAATCGAAATTTAATCAAAAAAACATCTATGTCTACGACGACCATGACAGCCCTCATAGCTCTCTCATGGTCTCTTCGAGCGTACCAGTTTGCTTTTCTGCCAACTCTTGCTTGATTTCTTCCGCCATTTTGCGCCCCCGTCGAATTGCCTCAGGCGAACGGGTTGGACGCATAATGTATACGCGCGGTTTATCCAACTCCGCGCGCAAACGTTCCTGGTCGGCAGGAGACAATGCGCGGACATTCGCCAAAACTTGACGATAGGTCATTTGCAGTTTGCGTTGAGCGGCGCGCGGTTTCGCCGCCGCACGTTTCTTTTTTTTCTGTGCCAGTGCCATAAATCGCTCCTTGTATTTCGCATTATAACGCACTTTATCAAGACCCCAAGTGTTTTCACCGCGAACGCGACTCGATGAGCAACGTCGTTGAAAAACACTTGGGGTCTCGAACCCGGCAAGACCCCAAGTGTTTTCCACGCGTGGCGCGACTCGATGAAGAACGTCGTTGAAAAACACTTGGGGTCTCTGGAAAACTATGCCCGACTATTCCGACATTCAAGCCATTCGCAATTTCAAATCGCTCGTCAAATATCTGCGCGTCCATCTCGGCTGGCCCATTGACGAAGAGGATGCCGATGACCTGACGTTTGATTACACCGCCGACGAACTCGGATTAGATGAAAGCGTCGCGGTCAAAATTCGGGAAATCAAACAACTGCGCCCGCTCGCCGCGAATCAGCCGTGGGGCATCTTTTGGCTGGACTTTGAACCGAAACGTTTGCCCGTCGTCGCCATGCGCCGCATTCTCGGCGCGCTCGTGCGCAAGAAGCGCGGTCAACGGAGCGCACGCCAAGCGGTGTGGGACTTGCGCGACCTGATGTTTATTTCCGCAACGGGCGAAGACAAACAGCGCGGCGTCAACTTTGCCCATTTCCGCGAGACGGGCGACGGACTGCCGCAGCTCCGCACGTTTTCATGGGACGCGAACGAAAAGCATTTTTACTATCTCGAAAAAATCAATCTCGCCGCGCTGGAATGGCCCCGCGACGAAAACAACGCGGAACAATGGCGCGGACAGTGGGCAAAGGCGTTCACCTCCGCGCACGGCGAAAACATTCGCACCGCCAAAGACCTTGCTACCGAAATGGCGGAACTCGCCGCTGGGACGCGCGAACGCGTCAAGGAAACTTTCGCCTATGAACGCGGCAAAGGACAACTGAACAAACTCTACAACTCGTTCAAGAAAACGCTCATCAACGATTTGTCGGTGGATGATTTCGCGGACATGTACGCGCAAACCGTCGCGTATGGTCTGTTCTCTGCCGCCGTCGAACATTCGGGACAATTCAAGCGCGAAAATGTTGCGTCGCTCGTGCCAAACACGAATCCATTTTTGCGCGACTTGTTACGCGAATGTCTCAAAGTGAGCGAGGACAAACGCTACAACATTGACCTTGACGAATTGGGTGTGGGCGAATTGGTGGAGGCGTTACAAGCGGCGAACCTCGAAAGCGTGCTGCAAGATTTTGGACGCCAGAGCCGCGACCGTAAAGAAGACCCCGTGATTCATTTTTACGAATCGTTCTTGCGCGAATACGACGCCGAGAAAAAGGTCAAGCGCGGCGTCTTTTACACGCCCGACCCCGTTGTGTCCTTCATCGTGCGTTCGGTAGATTATTTGCTCCGCACCGAATTTGATTTGCCTGACGGACTGGCGGATACAAGCACGATGATTTGGGAAGGCAAGCACGAACCCAAGGTGCAAATCCTCGACCCCGCCACAGGCACAGGCACATTCCTCAAACATGTGATTGACCAGATTTACGAAACGTGGCAGCGCAACGCGATTCAAGCGCGTTCGAGTCCGAAAGAAATGTCCAAGCGTTGGAATGATTACGTTGCCGAACATCTTTTACCGCGTCTCTACGGATTCGAGTTGATGATGGCGCCGTATGCCGTCGCGCACATGAAACTGGGGCTGGCGCTGAATCAAACGGGCTACAACTTTGGTTCGGAAGAACGCCTGCGCGTCTATCTCACGAATGCGCTCCAACCCGCGCACGAAATCCCACGCACCGACACGCCGTATCTCGCGCAAGAAGCGCAAGACGCAAACGAGGTCAAAACGAACACGCCAATTATGGTGGTGATTGGGAATCCGCCGTATTCGAACTTTGGGCAAATGAATCGAGGCGATTGGATTCTTGGATTGCTCGATGATTACAAAAAGGGCTTGAACGAAAAGAAACTCAATCTGGACGACGACTTTATCAAGTTCATGCGCTTTGCCCAATGGCGTATTGACCAGACGGGATAAGGCATTCTCGCGTTTATTACAAATAACACTTATATTGATGGGCTCACGCGTCGGAGAATGCGCGAGAGTTTGATGGAGAGTTTCGATGAAATCTATATCCTAAACTTACATGGCAGCGCAAAAAAACTTGAAGTCGCACCGGATGGCTCAAAAGACGAAAACGTGTTTGACATTCAGCAAGGTGTTTGCATTGGGTTATTTGTCAAGCACAATAGAAAATCAGCCCAAGCAAAAGTTTATCACGGGGATTTGTGGGGCGACAGAAATGCAAAGAACACTTTTCTCTTATCAAATGAAATCAATACATCAAGTTGGAATCTCCTAGCGCCTTCGTCGCCTAATTATTTCTTTGTACCAAAAGACTTCTCGTTTGAAAAAGAATACAAGAGCTATCACTCCATCCGCGATATTTTCACTCTGGGGCAAAATGGGCTAAAAACTGATAGAGATGACTTATTTTTCGATTTCCAGCGAGATACATTAATTGAACGAATGAAAACTTTTTATTCCTCTGCGGGAAAACAACGCGATTTTCTTGAAAAATACAATGTGTTTGATTCTTCAAGTTTTGATATTGAAGCACGTCGAAGTAGCACGCGGTTCAATCAGCAGTTTGTCAAGTCGTGCTTATACCGACCGTTTGATTTCAGATGGTTGTACTACAATCCAAATTTGGTAAGTCGTCCTGCTTTTGAGGTTATGCAACACATAAACGACAAAAAAAATCTTGCATTAATTTGTTTGAGACAATCCAGACGGTCTGAAGAAGGAACTTTTCTCGTTGCGGATAGATTAATCAACAAGGATGCTGTTACCATTTTCGATATTGCGACTGTATTTCCTTTGTATCTTCATAATAGCGATGATGCAGCATCACAGCGCGAACTTTCTCTGGGATTTTCCAAAAGTCCTATAACAAATCTGAAATCTGCCTTTGTGATGGATGCGGCAAGAAGATTGAGAGTAAAGTTCGACTTAGATAACACAAAAGACCGAATTGCGTCATTTGGTCCCGAAGACATCTTCCATTACATCTACGCTATCTTCTACTCACCCACCTACCGCGAGCGTTACGCCGAATTTCTCAAGATAGATTTTCCGCGCGTGCCGCTCACGCGCAATCTGGATTTGTTCCGCGCGCTCGTGGCGAAAGGCGCAGACCTCGTCGCGCTGCATTTGATGGAATCGCCCGCGTTGGAGAAACCGATTACGACGTTTGTCGGCAGAGGCGATAACGGCGTCGCGTCGGGTTATCCGAAATATGAAAAGAAAACGGTTTGGATTAACGCCGAGCAGGGTTTTGAAGGCGTGCCGCAAAACGTGTACGAGTTTCACATCGGCGGCTATCAGGTCTGCCACAAATGGCTCAAAGACCGCCGCGGGCGCACGTTGAGCGCAGAAGATAAAACGCATTACGCCAAAATCGTCGTCGCGCTGAGAGAGACGATGCGTTTGATGCGAGAGATTGATGAGGTGATACCGGGTTGGCCCATTGAATAGACCAACCAAGACCCCAAGGGTTTTTATCACCATCCGCGTATCGAATCGCAATATTGTCCGAAAACCCTTGGGGTCTCTGCAAAAAAAGAGAGAGGAAATTTCTTCCTCTCTCTCGTCAGTGGAGTCTGTATCTTATTCGTTCGGGATGAGCGTCATCGGCGGGCAGGGTTGCGGCGATACGGGGCAGAGTCGCACGCTGATGCCCTGAATCGTCAGGGTAAAAGGTTGCGGCTGTTCGCTCAAGTTCTGGACCTCGACGAAATAGGCGCCGGGCGTATAGAACTTGCCAACCCATACCAGGTCATTGGCAAAGGGGCGGCAATTTTTCGCAATGTCCGAATCTGCCGGTTGACTGCCGCAGCCCGGCGCCGTGCCGCGACCCATCGGTGGGAGCAGCCACCATAACGTCTCGTTGATTTGTTCCGGTGTATACACATTGAATGCGACGCTGCTGTTAGCCCCGTTCACGAGCATGATTCGGATAGACGAATTGTCCCCAGCGTACTCGAAGCGGTAATACTGCATCGTCTTGCCCGGGATGGTATGGGACACGTTGTCAATGTAGAGTGCCGTAGCGGGACTGCTGCCCGGCGGGTCGGCGGCGAACGTGGTAAACGTAGTCAATCCCAACAAAACTCCTACCACGGCGAGCGCCACGACGATTGTTCGAACGGTCTTCATCTGAACTCCCTCTTGCCAGAGCGCACCTGAACTGTTGTGCTGGAGTGTTCAAGTGACTCTGCGAGATAGATGCGGAGCGAGACACTATCTAATACGTTTCGCGGGGGTTCGTGTGTATTGGGAATGTACCTTTTCTGTATCTTGATTTCTTGCATTTTTTTAACGGAAAACAAGGCGTTTTGTGCTCGGGTCGCCGAATCTGACCGCAGAACGATTCCGCTCTCTGTATTCTGCGCCTCTGCGTGAGCTAATCTCCCACAACGGTTGGAAAACAAGTCCGCCTCCCTCCAAGAGTGGCGCACTTTTGTCAACTGCTTGCTGCTTACTGCTCACTGATTACTGACCACTTTTCGTTTCGCCCGCGTCCGTCGCAGGTGGTGTTTCCGTCGCGGGTGGTTCCAACGCTTTTGTTTCCGACGCACTCGGTGTTACAGGCGCGTCGGTGGGTGCGGGCGCGGCATTCGTCGTCGCGGACGCGTTCGTTTGCGCCGCGCGCGCTTTGGCTTCCCATGCCGCAATGTCCGTGTTCGACGGCGTGAAGGTGCCCGGCGCATTCGCACCCGTCGCGGCAGCTGCCGGAAGCATGGTCATGGTCGGCGGCGCGGGATACGCGCGCGTGCCAAAACGAGTCAGCACGACCGCGCCCAGTCCGATGAGACCGACAATGCACGAGACGAACCAACCGAGAATCGGCACTTGCCCGATGAGCATCAAGATGATGATGCCAAGAATAACCGCGACGACGGGCAAGATGTTATTCACTTTGAATGCGCCCAAGATTTTTTCGCCCGCCAGTAAACCAATCGCGATGCCGCCAAAAATCCACGCGGCCCATGCGGCAATGCCGAGCAGGAACGCGACGGGGATGCCGATGAGCGTAATAATCAACAGGATTCCCAGAATAGGCAGCACGAGCGCGGTAAGACAACCGACGCCAATTGTGTTCACCGGTTTGGCTTGCACCGCATCGCCGACGCGTCGCGTGGCATCCGGCGCAATGATGACGACGAGCGCGCCGAGGGCGGCGAACGCCAGCGCGGTCACAATTCCGCCCAAGAGATCAAAACCGAAATTGAAGGTGCGGGTGAACGGATTGAACGGTCGCGGCGGACTCGGCGGCGCAAGGGGACTTGTACTGCGTCGCACGACAGCGCCCGGCGCGATTTGATAATTACCGCCGATGGTGGCAATGTCGCCTTCTACCACCGCGGTCTCGGTGAGTATAACATCTCCGCCAAATGTGGCAATGCTGCCCTGAACGGTCCCGGCAATGGAAATGTTGCCGCCAAAATCGGTGATGCTGCCGCGCACGATGCCGTCTTTTTCGACCGTGACATTGCAGCCGAATGCCAGGATATTCCCGGCGGTCTGTCCGGCGGGAATCGAGAGATTGTCCCCCGTGCAAACCAAATCACCTGCTTGTTGCGCCGCTGCCAGCGCGGGCAACGCGCCTGCGAATACCAGTCCCGCCAACAACACCAGTGCAATGAAAAGATTCCGTATGAAAGAATGCTGTAACATGGTTATGCTCCCAAGTGATTGCTGCGCCAGGTAGGTTGCCAACTGCCGCTGACGCGTGCCCAGAGAATGGTGAGGGCGAGCGCCGTGAACGCATAGAGCAAGAGCGGTCCCTGTCCGAGCAAGCCCACCAGCGCGAACAAGAGCGCGAACAACAACGGCACGATCACTACGACTCCGCTGACTAGCGCCAAAACTGTGCTAATGAGGATTCCCCAATTCAGAACCACCCAAGCCAACGCGGCGAGCGATCCTAAAAAAATCATACCGAGGGTGAGCGCCCATTGCAGGCGATTGTGTGATTTCTCGCGCGCCTCGAGACGCAACAGCACGCGCAGCGGAAAGCCCTCGTCGGGAATTGCCATGCCCATGCGTTTCAAAAGCGCGTCAAATTCCTCCAAACCATCGGCGGCGACGCGGATCGCGAGAGATTTTTGCATCGCCGCGCTCACCTCTGCTTGTTCGGCGGGCGTGAGCGGTTCGTCCAGTGATTTTGCAATCAATTCGATAATGTATTCTTGGTCCCGAATTTCATCTTGCATGACTCAGCTCCAAGCGGGTTTTCCCGCCGTGCTCGGCGCGCAAATGTTTGCCGAGCATTTGGCGCGCGCGGAACAATTTCACTTTGACCGTGCCGGCATTGTCGCCGGTGATTTTGCTGATCTCTTCCAACGACAGGTCGTTCCAGTATTTCAGTACCAGCACCATGCGATACTGCGGCGGCAATTTCTGCAGGGCGCGCTGTACTTCTTGCTCGCGTTCGCGGGCGAGCGCGCTGCTTTCCGGGGAAGGCAAATCCGAAATGAGCGACGGCGCCGACTCGTCCCAACGCGGGTCGTCGAACGACAACCATTGGAACTTGCGCCGACGCAAGCGGTCAATGCAATAGTGCGCCGCGACCGAGAGTAGCCAGGTGCCGAAACTTTGCCCCGGATCATAGGTTTTGAGCTGTGCATACGCGCGCAAAAAGGTCTCTTGCGCGGCATCTTCCGCATCATTGCGGTTGCCCAACATGCGATACGCGAGGTTGTAGACCGGCGTTTGGAACTCTGCCACGATCTGCGCAAACGCGGCTTTGTCGCCACGTTGCGCGGCGACGACAAGTTGAGGTTCCATGCGCTTGAGTTCTGGCATTTTATACGCCCAAGGGAGGGAAATAGTTACAGGTGACGGGGACGGGGAAGGATGAAGCGTCAAACGTCAAGCGTCAAACGTCAAGCGTCAAACGCGCACTATCGCACTACTGCACTATCGCACTATTACCGCACTATCGCACTATCCCAATCACTGTTCCCTGTTAACTGATTACTCCTCAGTCCTCAGTCCTCAATGCTTTGCGCGTCACAGCCGGATGATTGGTCAATAAAACGGGCGCGCCGAGCATGCGATAAAATTTCAAGCGCGGTTCGGGCGCGGGGTCGAGCGGGCAGGCGATTTTGCCGCGCCGTTTTGCCCACGCAAAGTAAAGGGGATTCAAATACAGCAGTGGAAAGAATGGCCCCATCAATTCCGTATCATACAACGGAAACGGATTTTTCAAAGTAATGATGCCGATGGGGATTTGCGGCGCGACGCGTTTGCAGGCGCGCACGCGCGCGCCATTGAACGAAAGCAAAACGGTGCGCGCCAGCGCGTTGTGGTCGTCCAAAACGCGCACCAGTTTTTCCGCGTCGCGCGTTTGGATAAAGCGGTCGTCTTTGAGTTCGAGCGCCACCGGCACATCCCGTAGGGAACGAACGCCGTTTCGTTCCCCGCCCGCGTTTCGTTCCGTGTCCGCTGAGATGGAACGCTGCGACGAGCGCTCCGTACTCACCAAGAATTCCGCGAGCGTCGGGATTTCTTCACTGCCCAAAATTTGCTTCGACGCGAATGATTTTTGCGCGCGCAGGGTTTTAATTTCTGCCAGCGTCATGTCTGCGACGACACCCGCGCCGTTCGTCGTGCGCTCCAGCGTCGGGTCGTGCATCAAGATGATTTCGTCGTCGCGCGTGAAACGAATATCCGTTTCCAAAATATCCGCGCCCTGTTCGAGCGCGCGTTGAAATGCCGCGCGCGTGTTTTCGGGCAGTTCATCGGACGAGCCGCGATGCGCCATGAGGAGCGGTGGCGCGTTTGAAGGACGCTCGAGTACGGACTGCCAAATGAGTTTCGAAATC
>JACQWQ010000118.1 GCA_016209205.1 Chloroflexota bacterium | reverse complement strand
TTCGAGCCGCGCGTTGGCGGGAACGCGTGGCTTGGATGTTGTACGCGGCGCATTTTTTCTCCACGTCATTGGGGAGCAGGGAACTTAATACCCCAGATTGCTCAGCGTGCGCTGCAATTCATCCAGGGTAAAGGGTTTGGATAAGACGCCATTCACCAAGCCCGACTTCATTTGGTCGGGATCGAGGGTCAATCCCCAACCCGTCACTAACACGACCGGTTTGTTTGGAAATTTGGCTTTGGATTGTTTCGCCAAATCCCAGCCGGAACATTCGGGCATGGTCAAATCCGTCATGAGCACGTCATAGTGCCCTGCGCCAAGTTGTGAGAGCGCGTCGGTGCGAGTTTGTGCGGTCGTGACGTGATTGCCCAACGCGGTTAGCAAACTGCTGGCAGCCGACAAAATGTTCGGGTCGTCGTCCACGAACAAAATGTTCGCGCTGCGGATCGCCTGTGCGACTGGTGGCATGCTCATTGTCTCCTTTTGTGTTTGCCCGACCGAAGGCAAACGAATGGTGAAGCGGGTTCCATACGGTGCGGCGACTTGATCAAAGAGCGGACTCGTCACTTGAATTTCGCCCCCGTGACGTGAAACCAGTCCGTACGCAATGCTCAAGCCCAAGCCCGTCCCGTAGGGTTTGGTGGTAAAGTAAGGATCAAAAATGCGCTGTTTCAATTCCGCCGGGACGCCGATTCCGGCGTCCTCGACTTGAATCACACTCCAGTTCCCCTGTTGAAAAGAACGCAGCGTAATTCGCAAAGGATACCCCTCGCGCCGCGCTTCGACGGCATTGAATACCAAATTCATCAAGACTTCGCGCAACTCGCTGGGCGAACCTTTGATGTCGTCCGTTTCATTCAAATCCAACTCCACTTTGCCGACCGGGCTCCAGCGCGGGCGCGTGATCGTCGCCACTTCTTGCAGCAGCGCTTTGACGTTGACAATTTCTTGCGGCTGATCGCGTCGAATCCGCGAATACTCTTGAATGCGCCGTACGGCTTGCGCGCCGTCACGCGCGGCTTGTTCGATGCGGAGCAGCGCTTCGCGGTCGTCCGGGTTCGCCGTCTTGTCTTCCAACAATTGCGATTCCGCCAGAATGATGGTCAGCAAATTATTGAAATCATGCGCCACACCGCCCGCCATTTCGCCGAGCGCGCGCAAGCGTTCGCTGCGCAGCAATTGCTCTTGCGCCTTTTGCAATTCCTCCATGCTCGTTTCCAAATGGTGGTACAAGCGCGCGTTTTCCAATGCAATCGCCGCCCAATGCGCGACGGCGCTCAACACGCGTTCGTCCTCCGGCGTAAAATGTCCGTGACGTTTGTTGACCACTTCCAGCACGCCGGTGACGCGGTCTTGCAATAACATCGGCACCGCGAGCAAAGAACGCGTATGGAAACCGCTTTGTTGGTCAACGCTTTGCGCAAAACGCGTATCGCGCGCCGTGTCGTCTACGCGCAGCGCTTCTTGATGTTCGGCGACCCAGCCCGCAACGCCTTTGCCGACCGGCAAGCGGTATCCTTGCAGCTGCTGCGCTTGCGAACCACGCGGAATTTGAAAGACCAATTCATTGCGCGCCGCGTCCAACGTCATCAAGGTGGAGGCTTCGGCGTCGAGCAGCGTCTCGACGCGTTCGAGCACCATGCTCAACACTTGGTCCGGTTCGAGGGTCGCCGTGATTTGACGCGCGACTTGGACGAGCGTCATGTCTTCTTGAACCCGCCGCGTCAAATCGCGCTGGGTGACTTGCAAATCACTGGTTGTCACCTTGAGATCGCCGTAGGCGCGTTCCAATTCACGAATCAGCCCCAATTGCCCTTCGGCGCTTACCCCAATCGTCCCCGCCATCGCAAAGAGCAGCACGACACGGCCCGCGAGCACTGAAGAAAAATCCGACGTGAGCAGCATATTCTGCGTCAGGAGTCCGAGCGGCACGTACGACGCCGCGCATAAAAAGGCGGCGGCGAATCCTCCGCGCACGCCATAATAAATGGTCGCGACGGCGATGGGGAAAAAATAAATGATGTAGAAATCGCCTGCCGTCGCGTTGATCAGGAGCGTGGCGAGGACGACGGTGATGAGGGTGCACAACAGCGCGATCCGACCGGGCGCGTTGCCGGTCAAAGTTTCGGGTCGCGCACGCAAGGCGATAAACGACAACCAGAGCGTCGAGGCGATAATCCAAGCGCCAAGCAAGAGGGTTGGGGCGAGCGGCGGGATGCCGCCCGAAATGGCGCCGAAAACAAAAATCAACCAAACCAGCGCGCTCGATACCAGCAATTGCAGCCGCGCCGCAAGTAAACGCGTTTGTCGCAGCCGTTTTTCAACGGTCTCGGGGGTGAGGGAGGCGTTCGAGTTTTTTGGCACAGGAAGCGCCACGGGTCCAGCGCTCATTGCTCCCAGTATAGTCGCGCCGCAATTTCCCAACAATAGGGTATGGGTACCCAGACTGCACGGCTATGACCACTGGTCTATGGCGGTTTCTGCAAACTGCATTTGCCACAAACCGCCTTACCTCGCGCGCGGCTGAAGAAAGGCGATGGCGCCTCACCAAAAGTCATCTCTGAACCGGCAAGCGTAGAGCGTCAAGCGATTTGCCAAGGGCGCGCGTTTTTGTTACATCCGTAATCATGCTATGATGCAAATCGAGAAGGCATTATGTCTCCATCTGCATATCGCGCCTCCACTTTTTCAATCATCGGTTATGACCCCGCCGCGCAGGAATGGGGCGTGGCGGTCCAGTCCAAAGCATTCATCGTCGGCGGCATGGTGCCGTGGGCGCAGGCGGGCGTCGGCGCGATTGCAACGCAGGCGTGGACCAAAAAAGCGTTCGGTCCCCGCGGGCTTGGCTTGCTGAAACGCGGGCACGACCCCAAGGATGTGATCGAACATCTCATCGGCAGTGACGACGACGGCGCGCGTCGTCAACTTGGCGTGATGGATGCACACGGGCGCACTGCGAATTATACCGGGCAGCAATGTACGGCGTGGGCGGGCGGCATCGCCGAACAAAATGTTTCGGTACAGGGCAACCTTCTCGCGGGCGAACGCGTGCTCAAACAAATGCTCGCCGCGTACAAAAAAAAACGTGGCAAACTTGCCGAACGGCTCATCGCCGCGCTGGAAGCCGGGCAGCGCGCGGGCGGCGACACGCGCGGCCAACAGAGCGCGGCTTTATTGGTCGTGCGCGAAAAAAGCGACACTGACGGCATCGGCGACGTGTATGTGGATTTGCGTGTGGACGATCACGCCGCGCCGATTGTGGAACTGCGGCGCCTGTACGGCATTTGGGAACGCGAGTTGTATCCCTACTTGGAAGGACAACGAATCAATTCGTTACTGCGGGCGAAAAAATACGCGCGCGCACAAAAACTGCACCGCGCATTTACCGCGCACGCCGCACGCCTCGCGCGCAAATATCCCGACGACGCCCCGTTGCTGAACGCGTTGGCGTGGCAATTGGCGCAAAATAAATTGGGGCTTGACGCGGCGTACAAATTTGCCCAACGCGCGATCAAGCTCGCGCCCAAGGATGCCAACATTCGCGACACGTTGGCTCAAGTTTTGTATCAACGCGGCGACGCGGCGCGCGCGGTCGCCATCGAACGCGAACTCGTCGCCGCCAATCCGCAGCGCGCAGATTTTCAACAACAGCTTGAAAAATTTACCAGAGCGACGCAGCCAAACCGACGTCGTTGATGCTTGGTGATAACCGATTCCGCTTCTGCTGCTCTCTCCGAAACGCCGCGTGTACGTTCGCTGGCGGTGATTTCTCTGGGCGTCGGCGCATTGTTGCTCGTGGTCAGCGCGTGCGTCGTCGTCACTTTTTTGGTCGTCCCCTTTCTGCTGCGCCAAGACGCGCTGGCGGTCAACACCGCCGTATTGTCCATTGCCGCGATCTTGATCGTGTATGGCGCATTATTGATTTTGATCGGACGCGCGTTGGAGCAGGACAAATTGCGCGCGCCGTTTAGACTGCCTGCGCCATACTGGATCCTCGGCGCATTTTTTCTGGTTCTCATTCTCGGACAAATTATTTTGGTGGTTGACGCCGCGCCTGCATACCTTTTTCCGCTGTGGCATGTGTTGGCGTCTTTATTGTTTCCGTTGGCGGCGCTGGCTTATGCGACACAGCAGGTGGATTTTGTTTCCACGCGTTCGGTCCTCGCCCAATTCGCGTGGGGCGGACTCGTAACGATTGCGCTGGCGTTGGTGTTAGAACTAGTAATTGGCGGCTTTTTGGCAATCTTGGCGCTGCTCGGTCTCGCGGTGGTTCTGGGACCCGACGAAATCGCCGAGCTCTTGCGCGCGCTGCGCACCGTGCCGACCGATACACAGCGCATTGGCGAGATTGTGCTGCGCGAACCGCTCTCGGCGTTGATTGCCGGAGGGACGGCGCTGACCCTCGTCGTCATTCTCGTCCCGCTGCTCGAAGAACTGTTGAAAGGGGCGGGCGCGGCGATTTTGATCGTGCGCCGTACGCGGAGCGGCAGTGTGCCAACGCGGGGCAATGTGTTACTATGGGGCCTTGCCGCCGGAGCGGGTTTTGCCTTTAGCGAAAACATGTTGAACGGGCAAGGCACTCTGAACAACGCCAACGGGCTGACCGGCATTTGGGCAGGGGCAATGATTTTGCGCGCAGGCACGACCATGATGCATCTGGTGGCGACGGCGACGGTGGCGATAGGTTGGTACCAAGCGCTGGTGGAACACAAATTGATTCGGCTCCCGCTCTTGTTGTTGGTCGCGGTGTTGATGCACGCGATCTGGAATTCGGCGGCGTTACTCTTGGCGGGCGTATCGGCGAGCACCGGCGCCGGGACACGGCTCGCAGATTTTTCCGTCCTGCTCGGCGCATTGGTTTTGGGGCTGTTGGCATTCTTGTTTGTGGGTTGCTTGTTTTGGCTGCGCGCGTTGCTGCAATGGGCGCGCCGTTCGGCTGATTCCACTACACCGTAAAAAAAGAGGTCACGATGGTCCGTGTTGTTACCGATTCCAGCGCGCATTTGAGTGCAGAGGTGCGCGCCAAATACAAAATTGGGTTTGTGCCGCTGCAGGTGCTTTTTGGCACACGCTCCTTTCGCGACGAAATAGATTTGACCCACGAGCAATTTTTTCACATGCTCGCGCGCGAAAAAGTGCATCCGACCACTTCGGCGCCCGCGCCCGCGGATTTCATTCAAGCGTGGAAACCGATTTTGGACAATGGCGAAGAAGTGGTTTCGATTTGTTTGCCGTCCGGTTTGAGCGCAACCTATTCGTCGGCGGTCAACGCCAAGGCGCAGATGGAACAAGAACAGGGCGCGCCGTTGCCTATTTCGCTGGTGGACGGCAAATGGCTTTCGATGGCGCAAGGGTTCCAATGCATCGAAGGCGCGCGTGTGGCATTGGCGGGCGGCACACGCGACGAGGTGGTCAAAGCGGCGACCGCGTTGGACGAACGCCTCACGCTCGTGTTTTTGCTCGACACGCTCGAGTATTTGAAACGCGGCGGGCGCATCGGCAAAGCGCAAGCCTGGCTCGGCACCATGTTCAATGTGAAACCGATTTTGGAAATTGCGCATGCGCGCATCGAGCCGTTGGAACGCGTGCGCAGCCGCAAAGCCGGAATCGCGCGTCTCTTGGAACTGGTGCAAAATCCGCCGACGACGAACGGACCGCGCAAGGGCAACGGCGCGCTGCACGTTGCGGTCATGCACGCGCGCGCGCCCGAAGCCGCGCAGAGGATGGAAGATGAACTGCGCGCGCGTTTTAACGTTGCCGAAATCGTGCGCGCGGAAATTGGCCCCACCATCGCCGCGCACACCGGACCCGACGCGATCGGGCTGGTGTTCTTTCGGGAATGAACGTAGGGGACGAAGCATTTGCAGGTGCGTCCGCGTTCGACATGCCGTCCGCTTGTGCAAATGCTTCGCCCCTACTATAATTCTCCGCGTCTCGCGCAACCTGCGTAGAGACGCGGTGTTTATTTATGCGCAGGCATGACGCGAAATCCAGCGACAAACCAGACGGGCACGCGCCCGCTGCGGCGGACGAATACGAATTGGAAGCACATCTGATCGAACGCGCCAAGATGGATCCGCAGGCGTTTTCGGATTTGTATGAGCGCTATGTGGATCGCATTTATGCGTACGTCTATTACCGGACGGGCGACCCGCGTGATGCCGAAGATTTGACGGCGCGCGTGTTTTATCGCGCGCTGGCGCACCTGCCTGAATTCAATCAAACGGGCGCGCCCTTTGTGGCATGGCTGTATCGCATCGCGCACAACCTGGTGGCGAATTGGCATCGCGACAAGACAAGGCATCCCGAGCTGCCGCTCGATTTGTGGCAGCCCGCGCCGCACCAGGAAGGCGCGCCCCACGCCCAAGCCGAACGCGCTGAAACTGAAAGTAATTTGTTGGAAGCGATTCGCGCGTTGCCGTGGGACCGGCAGCAGCTGCTGTTGCTGAAATTCGTGGATGGCTTGTCGAATTTGGAAATCGGCAAGATTCTCGGACGGAGCGAAGGCGCCATCAAATCGCTGTACCATCGCACGCTACTGACGCTGCGCGAAGAATTGGCCAAGCGCGGTATTTTGGAATGGGAATAGCAACATGGACATTCTGTTCCTTCTCTTGCGCGTCATTCACATTTTTGCCAGTGTGTTTTGGGTCGGTTCGGCGTGGCTGCTGACATTTTTTCTCGGTCCGGCGGCGCAGGCGCTCGGACCCGACGGCGGCAAATTCATGGGCCTCCTCACCACGCGTTACCGTCTGCCAATCTATATCAGCATCGCCGCGGGCTTGACTGTCCTCGCCGGGCTGATTATGTATTTTATCTGGTACGGCATTGCCGCGCTCGGCACGCCTGACGGTCTGACGTTCGCGATAGGCGGGGTCATAGGGTTGGTTGCCGCTGGCATTGGTGGGGGCTTGGTCGGGCCGACATCGCTCAAGATTGCGCGCCTCGGCGAGGAAATGGCGCGCGCCGGCAAACCACCCGCGCCGGGACAAATCGCGGAAATGAACGCGCTGCAAAAACGATTGTCCACCGCGAGTTTATGGAGCGCCATTTTTGTTTCGCTCTCGCTGCTGCTCATGGCGATTGCGCGTTATGTTTGATTTGAACATGAGAGAACGTTTGGCAAGATAGGAGCGGCTTATGCACGATCCGGCATGGGAAGAATTATTAGAGTCAAAAGTGCGACGCGTACTGACGCCGGTACATCCTTCTGTATCGTTTCGCAATCACTTGCGGTACAATTTGCAGTTGGCGGGGCAACACCAAGCCGCGCAGCGCGCGATGCAGCTCCGCCATCCGCAGCACGCGAACTATTGGGTGTTGGGCGTGGCGGCTTTGGGTCTCACGGTCGCAGCGGGCAGTATGATTGCGTGGGCGCTGCGCGCGCGGATGCTTCCGCCGCAATAATTAATCGCTTGCCGATTCAACCCGTTCGCGCAAAAATTCGCGCGGACGGGTTTTTTGTTTTTTAGCGCGGCGCGCGTACAATCTGTCAACGCGCCTCCGCGCCATGAACTGCCTTGTTTATTCACCGGAAACAACCAACCCGCCACCGCCTGGCGATTGTGGTCGCCATCGTCGCGGCGCTCACGACGTTCGTCGTCATTTTTGGCTATGCGGTACTGCGCGAGCCGCAGCGTTTCGTCTCGGCGCTCGCGCTGCCCGATTTCATCACCCGTACGCCAACGCTGCTGGGCGAAATCGAACCGACGGAAACGCGCCCGCCAACCGCGACGCGTCGCCCGACCAATACGCGTACGCCAGTCCCATCGCGCACGCCTATGGCAACCGTCGCGCCGACCGCCACACCGCGCCCACGCGTGCCGCAGCATTTCCTTTTTGGACGCCCCGTGCCACCCGATGCGGCGAGCAACAGTCCCGACCGTTTTTATTTGTACGGCACGACGGGACGCGGTGAATACGAAGTGCATCACGGCGAAGAATTTGTAAATCCGTTAGGCACGCCCGTGATTGCCGTCGCGGATGCCACCGTCGTCGTCGCGGGACCCGATGCGCTGCCGCAATGCGGCGCGGGCGGGAATGAAATCTGTGGACGCAAGCCCGATTATTACGGCAACGTGATTATTTTGAAATTGGACCAAGCGTATAATGGGCAGTCAGTGTATGTAGCGTACGGGCACGTGCAAAAATGGTTTGTAAAACCGGGACAACGCGTCAAGCAAGGCGAACCGCTTGGCGAAGTGGGGCGGGCGGGGATTGCGCTCGGTCCGCACGTGCATATTGAAACGCGGTTAGGCGCAAACAGTTACGCCGCGACGCGCAATCCGATTTTGTGGATGCGTCCGCTGCCGGGCACGGGCGCGTTAGCGGGACGTTTGCAAGACCGCAACGGCAATCTGATTCGCAGCGCCAACATTTTGATTTACGCGGATGATGCGGATGGTACGTATATCGGCGATACGGAAACGTATTCACGCGATCCGTATCCGCACGTAAATCCCGACGACAAGCTGGGCGAAAATTGGGCGTTTCCCGATTTGCCCGCGGGGAATTATGTCGTCCACGCGTACGTCGGCAGTTTGATTTATCAAAGGCGCGTGACGATTGAAAACGGGAAATTGACGTTTATTGTGTTTGGAGGATGAAGAAATTTTTGATTTCTGATTGCTGATTGCTGATTTGAATGACAATCAAAAATCATAAATCAAAAATCATAAATCAAAAATGCCTTCCGTTCGCGTTCGTTACGCGCCCTCGCCGACCGGCGCGCCGCACATCGGCAATTTGCGCACCGCGCTGTTTAATTGGCTGTGGGCGCGGCACAATGACGGCAAATTTATTTTGCGCGTCGAAGACACCGACCAGGCGCGTGAGGTCGAAAACGGTCTGGAACTCATCATGGCGTCGCTCAAGTTCTTGGGCATAGAATGGGATGAGGGACCCGACATTGGCGGCGCGTACGGACCATATCATCAATCGGAGCGCTTGCCGATTTACAAAAAATACGCGGACGAATTAGTCGAAAGAGGCGCGGCGTATCGCTGCTATTGTACGAATGAGGAACTGGCGCAAATGCGCGCGGAGCAAGAAGCGCGCGGCGAACCGACGCGTTATGACCGCCGCTGCCGCTGGCTCGCCGCAGAACAGCGCGCGCAGCGCGAATCAGAAGGACGCGCGTACGTGATTCGTCTTGCCGTGCCGCTCGAAGGTTCGACGACGCTGCGCGATTTCATTCACGGCGACATTACCATTCCGAACGACAGCGTGGACGATCAAGTGTTGATGAAAAGCGACGGGTTCCCGACGTATCATCTCGCCGTCGTCGTGGACGATCACTTGATGGAAATCACTCACGTGATGCGCGGCGACGAGTGGATTTCGTCGTTCCCAAAACACATTCTCGTGTACAACGCGTTCGGTTGGACGCCGCCGCAGTTTGGACACGTGCCGGTCGTGCTCGGACCCGACAAGAAAAAATTGAGCAAGCGTCACGGCGCGACGAGCATCACGCAATTTCGCGACGAAGGGTATTTGGTCGAGGCGTTGTTGAATTTCATGACGCTGCTCGGTTGGGCGTACGACGGACAGCGCGAATTATTTACGCGCCAAGAGTTGATCGAAAATTTTACGCTCGACCACATTCATTCGTCGCCCGCGGTATTTGACCGGACGAAATTGGATTGGATGAATGGGGAGTACATTCGGAGACTGGAGATTGGAGACTTGGCGACGCGGCTGTTGCCATTTCTAACACGGGCGGGAATCGAGGCGGATTTGGAGACGACGAAAAAAATCGCGCCGTTGGTGCAGGAACGGCTGAAACGGCTCGACGAAATCGCGCCGCTCGTGGATTTTCTGTTTCAAGAAAAAATCTCGTACGATCCCAAAACGCTCGTCGGTCCCAAAATGAACGCGGCGGAGTCGCTGCACGCGTTACGCGCGGCGGGCGAAATTTTGGACGGGATGTCTTTTGACGACGCGGAAAAAATGGAACAAGCACTGCGCGCGGCAGGCGAGCAATTGGGATTGAAACCCGCGCAGTTCTTTGGCGTCTTGCGCAACGCGGTCAGCGGCAAAACGGTCACGCCGCCGCTCATCGGCGTTTTGCAAATTCTCGGCAAGGAAAAGACGATGGCGCGGATTGGGGACGCGTTGGTAAAGTTGGAAAAGTTGGCGATGTAGGAACGTGCGATGAAGGCGATGTGCGATGTATTCCCATCGCCTACATCGCACATCGCCTCAATCGTTCGTCTTGCTTGGCGCAGGTGAGACGAATGAATTCGTCACTACCTTCCATTCGCGCAATGGAAAGAATTGGTGAGACAGAAAAGGAATAAGTCAACATGAGACAGTTTAAGATCATCGTCGAGAAACATCCCGATGGGTATGTGGCATACCCAATTGGACTCAAAGGCATTGTCGTCGGTGAAGGCGATACCTACGAAGAAGCTTTGGCTGACGTGAAATCGGCAATCCAATTCCATATTGAAACCTTTGGACCTGACGTTGTCGAGACGAATCGAGTAAACGAAGATTTCAGAGTCTAACGCGATTCACATTGCTTGCCATCGAGGAGAACATCGTGTTTGAGCGTATCTTGAATCAATTTCAAGAAAAGGTCCGTAAACGTCAGTATGTGATGACTCTGCATGCCGAAGAAGAAATGAATGATGCCGGGTTGACGATTTTCGATGTCGAGCATGCAATTCTAACAGGTAAGATGAGCCCCACAGGTAAAATGGTGATTCTGACAGTGTATGTCGAATAAAAGAGGGAGTCAGAATATGATTTGCGATATTTGTGGGAAAAGCGGCGCACGAATTCGCCATGTGACCAGAAGCTATGGCAAGGGCGCGAATTTGTTGGTTATCGAAAACATCCCGCTAGTTACTTGTCCACACTGTAGCGAAAGTTATTTCACCGCCGAAACGCTGCACGAAATCGAGCGTATCAAACTGCACTGCAAGAGTTTTGCGCAAGAACGCCGTGTATCCGTTGCCAGTTTTGCTTGATGAACGAGGTAGGAAAGTCATTATGAATTCTACTGAACCTCAAGACTTTATTCGTGAACGCATCGCCGAAGACCTCCAGAACGGACGCTTCGGCGGCAAGGTCATTACGCGCTTTCCGCCGGAACCGAACGGCTATTTGCACATTGGGCACGCGAAGGCGATTAGCGCCGATTTCGGCATTGCGCGCGATTTTGGCGGGCACTGCAATTTGCGTTTCGACGACACGAACCCGACCAAAGAAGAACAAGAATACGTGGACATGATCGAGCACGACATTCGCTGGCTCGGTTACGATTGGGGCGACAATTTATTTTTCGCGTCCGATTATTTTGAACAGCTCTATCAATGGGCGGTGCAACTGATTAAAGACGGCAAGGCGTACGTGGACGATTTGAGCGCGGACGAAATTCGCGAATATCGCGGCACGCTGACCGAACCCGGACGCGAATCGCCGTACCGCAATCGTTCGGTGGAGGAAAATCTCGATTTGTTCGCGCGGATGCGCGCGGGCGAATTTCCGGATGGCTCTCGTGTTTTGAGAGCCAAAATTGACATGGCGTCGGGCAATCTGAACCTGCGCGACCCTGTGATGTACCGCATTCGTCATGCGACACATCACCGCACGGGCGACGCGTGGTGCATTTACCCGATGTACGATTGGGCGCACGGACAGTCCGATTCGATCGAAGGCGTGACGTATTCGCTCTGTTCGATGGAGTACGAAGACCACCGCCCGCTCTACGATTGGTTCTGTGACCAACTTGGCATTCATCATCCGCAGCAAATCGAATTCGCGCGTTTGAATCTCACCAATACGGTGATGAGCAAACGCAAACTGCTGCAATTGGTGAATGAAGGCATCGTCGCGGGTTGGGACGACCCGCGCATGCCGACGCTGTCCGGTTTGCGGCGGCGCGGTTACACGCCCGAAGCGATTCGCGATTTTTGCGACCGCGTCGGTTTGGCGAAAAAGCAAAACTTGATCGAACTCGCGCTGCTCGAACACTGCTTACGCGAAGATTTGAACAAACGCGCGCGGCGCGTGATGGCAGTGCTGCGCCCCTTGAAAGTGATGATTGAAAATTATCCCGCAGGGCAAGTCGAGGAATTGGACGCGGTAAACAATCCCGAAGACGACGCGCAAGGCACGCGCAAGGCGCCGTTCACGCGCGAACTCTGGATCGAGCAGTCCGATTTCATGGAGAATCCGCCGAAAAAATTTTTCCGTTTGTCGCCCGGAACCGAAGTGCGTTTGCGTTGGGCGTATATTATCAAGTGCGTCGGCGTGGACAAGGACGCGGAGGGGAACGTCACGCAAATTCGCTGTACGTACGATCCCGCGACGCGCGGCGCGCAGCCAACCGACCGCAAAGTCAAAGGCACGCTTCACTGGGTCTCGGCGCAGCACGCGCTCCCCGCCGAGATTCGGCTGTACGATACATTGTTCCTCGCGCCGAAACCGGACGAAGATGAAAATTGGAAACAAAAAATCAATCCGAATTCACTCGAGGTCGTCAAACACGCGTACGTCGAACCATCGCTCGCCGAGACGCAACCGTTGACGCATTATCAATTTGAACGCACAGGTTACTTTACCGTTGACCCCGATTCCAAACCGGGCGCGCTCGTGTTCAATCGCACGGTGTCGCTCAAAGACGCGTGGGGCAAGATTGAAAAACAAGCGGAATGAAAAACAAGGGACGGAATGAACTCCGTCCCTTGTCGTTTATGTGAGTTGCTTTTCACGCTGTAATTGCTCTTTGACCCATTTTTCCACCAACCGTGAAGGGGTTGTACGTTTCCGTTTCGCCAGAGTCTGCATCTGGCGCGCTTCAGGCGCTGTCAGTTTGATTTGAACCAGCTGTTGTTTCGGTGGTAGGTTCACCTGGATTTCCACTGGCTCTGTGTCATCTACATAGTCCGCGAAAGAGTGCGTTTCCCAAAATGCAACTGCATCATCGAGTGTCTCAACGGTTGGAATTTTCTTTTTTGGCATGTTCCTTATCAACTTCATCCGTGGAAACCGAATGTTTTGTCTCGAGTTTTTCGACAACGCCTTCAAGCCAAATCAAATCATCAATGCGCATGTTGGTTTGGAATACTAGCATTGACGAACGAGGGTGTCAAACACGCTTTCGAGCATGTATTCCAATTCGCCCATCTGCGCGACGTATTACGCGCGTGGCTCTGCGCATACCAAATCCGTCATAAGTTTTGACCAATTCGGTACCTGGTCTTGCTAGAATAGCAAACGTTGAAAAACGGATTTCAATGGAGGAAGGAATGTCTGACACCGTTGTCTCAAAACCGTACGTCGCCGTGATTGGCGCAGGACCTGCTGGATTGTATGGCGCGCAGCAGTTGGTGAAACTGGGGGCGCGCGTTGTGATTTTCAATCGCGATATCAAACCCGGCGGACTTGCCGAGTACGGTATTTATCCTGACAAATACAAGATGAAAGATGGGCTGCGCGCCCAATTTGACAAGATCCTCGCGCTGCCCGAAATCGAATACTTTGGCAATGTGCCGGTGGGCGAACACGGCGCACTGTCGCTCGCCGATATACAAGCCATGGGCTTTGATGCGGTGCTGGTCACGGTGGGCGCGCAGGGCACGAAATGGCTCGGCTTGCCCGGCGAAAAGTTGCGCGGTGTATACCACTCCAAAGAGATTGTGTATCATTATAACAAACTGCCGCCGTTCAGCACACAGCCGTACAAAATCGGCAGACGCGTCATCGTCATCGGCGTCGGCAATGTGATGATGGATTTGGCGCACTGGTTGATTCGTGAATTCAAAGTGGACAGTGTCACCGCCGTCGCGCGGCGCGGACCCGCCGAAATCAAATTCGACAAAAAAGAATTTGAAACCGTCGGCGCGAACGTGGACCTGAATGCGCTGGATGCCGAACTCGCGCGCTGCGCGCCGTATATGCTTGCGGCCGGACAAGACCCTGCTGCCGCGCGCGCGGAAATTTTGGCGGGCTTGCCGCGTGCATTGCCGCCCGTCTCTACAACGCGTTTTCAATTCAAGTTTCTTGCCTCCCCGCGCGAAGTGTGCGGCGAGAACGACGGCTGCGTTCATGCCCTCGAAGTCGAAGAAAACGAATTGGTGCGCTCGAACGGCGACACCAAAGCCAAAGGGCTGGGACGCGCGCACGAAATTCCGTGTGACACGGTAATTTTTGCGATTGGCGATCAGGTGGATGCGCATTTTGGACTACCCGTCCAGCGCGCCGAATTTGTAAAAAATCCCGCGCCGCGTTTCCCGGTCGAGGGAGCTTCGTACGAAGCGTACGATCCGCAAACCCAGCAATCGGTGGAGGGCGTTTTTGTTGCGGGCTGGGCGCGTCAAGCCAGCACCGGACTCGTCGGCGTCGCGCGCAAAGACGGCGCGAACGGCGCGAACGCGGTGGGTGAATATCTGAAAACGCTGCCGCACGTCCGCTGTGTAGATGTGGCTTGCTTGCAGGCGCGGATGAAAGAGAACCAGACTGTTTTCGTTACCCTGAACGATCTGAAGCGGTTGGCGCAAGCGGAAAAAGCACAGGCACAGGCACGTGGGCTGCACGAATGGAAGTTCGCCAAGAACGAGGAAATGTTAAATGCAATGGGTTTGAGCCAAGTGAGCTGCCGCGTGCTCGTTCACGTGGGGCAACTTGATGTCTGAAATAGAAAACGCCGCGCCGCGCGGCGTTTTTTGTTTTTCATTACTTGCTTTATACTCTCACGGATGCGCGTTGGCATTGATCTCTCGCCGCTAGCGTACGGCAACCGCACGCGCGGCATAGGCACGTATGCCGAAAATTTGGTCGCGGCGTTAGCGGCAAGCGATGCGACGAACGAGTATTTCCTGTTCACGACGCGCGGCACGGAAGCATACACCTTTCCTACCGCGCTCCCGCAAAATTTCTCTTGCGTCCGCGTTCCGGCGCCGCCACTCGGACGCGTAACCCCCCTCGTCTCGCATCAAATCCTTTTACCTTTGCATGCGCGCGCAATGCGCCTCGACGCGTTGCATCTGGTTGCCGTGCCGTTCAATGCGTCCATGCCCGGCGTGCCCGCGTGGCAGCGCGTGCCCACTGTCGTCACGATTTTTGATCTCTTGCCGCTGCGTCTGGGCAATACTTTGCTGAAACACGCGCGCTACCGGCGTTTTTATGATTTTCAGTTGAACGCCTGCCGTCGCGCGACAATGCTCATCACGGCGTCCGAGGCGTCGGCGCGCGATTTGATGCAGGATGCGCTTGCGCCGCGCGAAAAAATTGCCGTGATTCCCCTCGCGCCCCCACCTGTGGAAACGAACGGCGAATGCGCGGCGCAAGTGCGGACGTTTCTGGACGGCGCGCCGTTTCTCTTGCACGTCGGCGGCGACGAGCCCCAAAAAAATCAGGCGACGGTCTTGCGCGCGTTCGGTCTGTTGTGCCGCAACCCCGCGTTTCAGCACAAGCTCGTGCTCGTCGGCAAACATCACTTGGACGACACGCCCGCCTTGCGCGTGACCACGCGCGCTGCGCTGCGCATCGTACGCCTGCCGAATGCATCACGCGCGGATTTGGACGCGCTGTACGCCCATTGCGATGCGTTCGTGTTCCCGTCGCTGTATGAAGGTTTTGGACTGCCCGTATTGGAAGCGATGCGCGCGGGCGCACCCGTCATCACGTCGAACGTTTCGTGTTTGCCCGAAATCGCGGGCGACGCGGCGCTGCTCGTCGAACCGCAAAATGCGGACGCGTTGGCAAGCGCGCTGCGTCGTATATTGGACGACGAACGCGTGCGTGTGAAATTGAGCGAAGCGGGCGAACGTCGCGCGCGCGAATTCAGTTGGGCGCGTACGGCAGAACTGACCCGGCAGGTGTATGAACGCGTCGCGCGGGGGCAGACCTGACGCAGTACATCACAAATGTCATTTCGAACGGAACGCAGTGGAGTGAGAAATCTCGGCAAAACCGAGATTTCGCCGACGAACTGCGTCGGAGCATCCGCTGCTCAGAAACTCGCGGGGTTGTCATTGCGAATGTCGCGTTCTTGGCGACATGAAGCAATCTCCCCCATACGGGGATTGCTTGCTTCGACTGCGCTCAGCACCGCACACTACGCTCCTCGCAATGACGCGCGACGAGTTTTTGCTTTCACGCAGCCCGCGTGGGCTGGGCATCTCGAAATGACAGTTTCCCAAATTGTGATGTACTGTGACAGGTTTCTATCGCGTGCGCGTCTCGAACACCATTCGCGCTGTACAGCACGGACGCGATATTTTACGCGTACGTCTCAAAAACCTGTCAGGTCTTGAACGCGCGTCAGAGTTGATACACAGCCAATGTCTGAACCAAGACCCTCGTCAGAAAACCTGTCCGGTCTCGCCCGCCGCCCGCACGTATTGTGGGACATGACGTTTGCGGTCAAGAGCTTGACGGGCACGCGCGTGTTTGCGCAAAATTTGTTCGATGCTCTCTGCGCGCAATCCGCGTACGAATTACGCGCAATCAATGCGAATGAAATTACGCGCGCGGAAAAAACCGGCAATGTTCTGACGGGGCTGCGGAATTGGTGGTGGCTACAACATGAACTGCCGCACGCGGTCAAAGCCGAACACGTGGCGTTGTTGCACTGCGCCGCCTACTTGGGACCCCGTCACGCGGCGTGTCCGATGGTGGCAAATATATTGGACACGACGTATCTGGCATTCCCGCGCGATTTTGATTGGAAATGGCGTTTTTATGCGCGCACCCTGATTCCGCCGACGGTAAGCAATGCTGCCGCGATTCTTACCTTGTCGGAGCACGCGCGCGGCGAGATCGCGCGCGCTTTTGATGCGCCGCGCGCCAAGATCAAAATCGTCTATCCGGGCGTGGCGGCGGAATTTCACGCGGCGGCAGATGCGAGTACAATCGCAGCACTGCGGGCGCGTTATGCACTGCCGAACAGCTATGTGCTGTTTGTCGGTGCGCAAGAAACGCGGAAAAATATCCCCACGCTCGTGCACATGCTAACGCGCGTGCGCAACGAATTCGCGGGACTCGGGCTGGTTTTGGTCGGACCGCGCGGGAGTGGTTCGCCGGAAATTCAGCGCGTGGTGAACGCGTTGGGGTCGCGCGATGCGGTGCGCGAAGTGGGCTATGTGGCGCAGGGCGAAATGCCCGCGCTGTATGCGGGCGCACGCGCGTTCGTGTATGCGTCGAAACTGGAAGGGTTCGGGATGCCGCCGCTCGAAGCGATGGCGTGCAGGATTCCTGTGATCGCCGCGCCGAATCCGCCTTTGCCCGAAGTGCTGGGCGATGCCGCGTATTTCGCGCCAGACGACAGCCCCGATGCGCTGGCGCAAGCGCTGGCGCGTGTACTGCGCGACGACGCCCTAGGGGATGTATTGCGCGCTAGAGGTTTGGAACGGGCGCGTGAATTCACGTGGGCGCGTGCCGCGCGGACGACAATACGCATTTATGATGAAATACTGCGGGGTGGGCGCGCATAGGAACAACGCATGAGAATCGTAGCATCGGTGCGGCGCGATTTCGAGACGCTGGGCGCGGCGGGGTTTGCGCTCGGATTGCTGTTTCTCGGCGTCGTTATCAGTCGCTATCGCTTCGATTTCGCGCCGCTGCGTCCGCAGGCAGAACATTTCACGCTTGCCTTTGCGCTCCTAGTGCTCGCGTTCCTATTGTTTCAAAAACGCGCGCGCCTTGTGTTTCAGCCGAGCGATGTTTTATTGGGCGCGTATCTTGCACTCGCGCTCATGTCTTCAATCCTTTTTCCCGAACAGCCGCGCGCGAGCGTGCAGTATTGGCTGCGCATGGCGACTTCGGTCGCGGTGTATTTTCTCGTGCGTTGGCTGCTCACCGCGACCGATGTGCGCACTGCGTTTCGTTTGGCAGTCAAAGCGTTGTTAATCTTTGGTGTGTTGGAAGCGTTATTCGGAATCGTGAGTTGGTTTCTGTATCCGTTCGGCGTGAATCTCGGCGTAGACGAATACCCGCTGGGCATCCGCGGCCCCGGCGGCATTGTCTGTAATTTTTCGTTGACGATGTACGGCACGCTGTGGGAGCCAAACGCGTTTGGCGGCGCGCTGATGACGGTAATTCTCATTGGCGCGACCTTGTTTGTGTCGAACGAATTTGCCGTGTGGCGCAAAGCGTTGGGCAGCGCGTTGGTCGTCATGTTGATGGCGTTGGCGTTGAATGGCAGCCGCGCGGCGCTTGCCACATTGGTCTTTGGGTTGGCGCTGATTGTTTTGTTTGCGCAAGGCATGGGGCTGCGCGAAAAATTGAAATGGGGCGCAGCTGCCCTTGCAGTGATCGTCGTCGTTGCGGTGCCGAGTTTGGAAATCGCGCGGGGGTTGATGCAAATGCCGAGTGCGCCGGGATTCGCGGCGCGCGCGCCGTGCGCGGCATGGATCGCCCAAGGCATGCCCTTGACCGTGTCGCCCGGCGCTCCCGAATATTCCGACCCGACCGGACCGGGCAGCGATATTTCCGTGGTCAATCGTTTCATGGAAGGGCAAACCTTGACCTCGCGTTGGGTTTCGTACAAACTTGCGTGGGATGAATTTTTGCAGCGCCCGCTTTTTGGAAATGGCGCGGATTCGTTCGGACAAAGATTTACGACGACGGCGCACACGCCCGGCTGGATCAGCAATATGCTGCTGATGTCGCTGCACGACACCGGGATTGTGGGAACGCTGCTTTTGAGCACGTGGCTGTTGTGGTATGCGCGGCAAATTTTTGGCGCCTGGCGACGCGCCCACGCGAGCGCACTGCGCGTGATGGTGTTTGCGCTCGGCGTCGGTTTGATTGCATTGTTGATCACGTATCAGGCGACGACGATGATGTGGTTTGGCTTGGTGTGGTGGTATTTTGCAATGCTGGAGCAGGGAGCACATTTTACAAAAGCATGAACATTGGCATTGACGCCCACATGCTCGGACACAACGAGACGGGCAACGAAACTTATATTCTGGAATTGGTGCGCGCCCTCGCGGCGCGCGCCAGCGGCGACACATTTTTCGTGTACGTGGAAAATCCCGACGCGCTGCCGCGTGAAATTCTTACCGCGCCGCATATACGCGTGATTCCGTACGCCACGCGTTCGAGTTTGCGCCGCTTGCTCGGCGAATTGCCCCGGCGCGCCGCGCGCGATGCGTTGGATGTGCTGCACATTTCGTACAACGCGCCGTTGCGTTTGCCCGCCGCGTGCGCGCTCGTCGTGACGATTCACGATATTTCGTTCGAGCATTTTCCGCACTTTTTTTCACGCCGTTTGCACGCGTTCTTGAAGACGAGTGTGCCGCGCTCGGCGCGCGCCGCGCAGCAGATCATCACCGATACCGAAAGCACCAAACAGGATTTGATCCAAACCTACCGCTTGCCGCTGGAAAAAATTACGGTGACGCACTATGCGGCAGGCGCGCAGTTCCGGCGCATTCCAGAGGGTGCGGCATTGGCGCGTGTGCGCGCCAAATACAACACGGGCGAAAAATTCGTGCTGGCGGTCGGCAATTTGCAGCCGCGCAAAAATTTGGAACGTTTGATGCGCGCGTTTGCGGAGGCGAAACGTGACGCGGACTTGCCGCACAAACTCGTGATCGTCGGACAGCGGCTATGGCGCGCCGCGCCGATTTTTGAGACCGCGCGCGAACTGACGGATGCGGTGATTTTGACAGGTTATGTTGCTGCGGAAGATTTGCCCTTGTTGTATAATGCGGCGGATATTTTTGCGTATCCTTCTTTGTACGAGGGCTTTGGGTTGCCTGTCGTCGAAGCGATGGCCTGTGGCGCACCCGTCCTAACATCGAATGTTTCGTGCCTGCCGGAAATTGCCGGAAACGCAGCCCATTTCATTGACCCGTACGATCAAACCGCGATCGCGCGCGCGTTACGACGTCTGGCGACGGACGACGCTTATCGCAGCGAATTGGCGACGCGTGGTTTGACGCGAGCGCGTTTATTTTCATGGGAACGGACGGCTCAACAAACCCTCCAAGTGTATTACAAAGCCGCTGTGCAAAAACAGCCGACGGTGCAGCTTGCGTCGACTAGATTTTTTCGCTAGGTAGGTTTTATGATGATTCGTGTTGCTTCGCTTGCCACGCGCCGCAGTGGGCGGGGGCTTTTTGTGCGCGCACACAATCCCGCCGCGCGGAGGGTGCGCCCATGAAGATTGCGCTCTTGGGGACACGCGGTATTCCTGCCAGTTACGGCGGATTTGAAACGTGCGCCGAAGAACTGGGTGCGCGGTTGGTCGAGCGCGGACATGCTGTAACGGTGTATTGTCGTTCCCACCACATTACTTATACCAAGCCGCGCTATCGCGGGATGCGGTTGGTGCGCTTGCCGACGATTCCTAACAAGTACCTCGACACGCTGACGCACGCGCTGATTTCGTCCGTTCACGCGTTGACCCAGGACTATGATGTCGTGCTGATGTTTATTGCGGGCAACAGTCCGGTCTCGTTCCTGCCGCGCTTGGTCGGCCAAAAAGTGGCATTGAATGTGGACGGCTTGGATTGGAAACGGCGCAAGTGGCCCCCCCTCGCCAAGAAATATATTCAATTCGCCGAATGGCTTGCCACCAAACTGCCGAATGTCGTCGTCACCGATTCGCGGCGCGTACAAGAATACTATCGCGAACGGTTTCACGCCGAAACCAAGTACATTGCGTACGGCGCGGATGTGCTGCCGCTGCCGCCCGGCGAATTCTTGAAACAATATGGGCTGGAGCCGCACAAATATGTTTTGTTCGTCGGACGGTTGGTGCCGGAAAATTGCCCGCATCATCTCGTCGCCGCGTTCGATCAGATTGATACGGACATGCGCTGCGTGATTGTGGGCGACGCGCCGTATGCGGCAGATTATATTCAGCAATTGAAAGCGTCAGCAGGACCGCGCGTAATTTTCACGGGATATCTTTATGGCGAAGGGTATCAGGAACTTTCCTCCCATGCGTTCGCATTCGTGGAAACATCCGAAGTGGGCGGGACGCATCCGGCCGTACTGGAAGCGATGGCATTTGGCAATGTCGTCGTGGTGAACGACACGCGCGAAAACTTGGAAACGATCGGCGACGCAGGACTCCATTACGCAGGGAGCGAAGGGGCTGCGCCGCTGGCGCGAGTCTTGCAAGAACTAATAGACCATCCCGAAATGGCGGAGGAATATCGTTGTCGCGCTAAAGAGCGCGTGCGCGAACATTTTACATGGGATGCAGTGACGGACGAATACGAGGCGTTGTTCGAACGGATGACAAAAAAGTGAGGGGCGGATCATTTGATCCGCCCCTGTTTTTATTGGATCGTAAAAGAGAACCACGCCGATTTCGCGCAGACCTTTGAAGCGTTGCAGGCCGAAACGCGCCAATAGTACGTGTGCCCTGTGGCAAAAGGTGACGGTGGAGTATATTGGTCCGTCAACACGTTTTTGTTGGCGTGGACTTTGACTCCTTTGGTGCCGTCTTGACGAACCATGACCGTGTATCGGACGGCATTTGCGGATGGATTCCAGTCTAGCAGTGGCGGATTCTGCGCCACGATTCCGCCATTGTCTGGCGAGAGCAGTTGCGGCGGTGTCGGCGCGGGCTCAATCCCTACGATGGCGGCGCACGTCGAAAATTCCGATGTGTTGCCGGCCGCATCGGTCGCGGTGGCGCTGATAATGCCGGTGGTGGGCGCATTGCCGAACGACGTCGAGAAGGAGACGTTGCCGCTGCCGTTTGTGGTTACGTCCAGCGACCCCACATAGGTTTTGCCTTCGCCAACATTGCGGAAATACGTATTGTCGCATGCAGGGTTCTGGTAGAAATCGAGCGCAAAGCGCGCATTCGGACGGCTATTGAGATTGCCTTTTATAGTTAAGGTGCCGTTGTTCGTGCCTGCCTGAGTAACGACGGGAAAGTTTTGCAGCGTATTGGGACCGTTGTCGGCGTCGCCGGGATCGTTGGGTGTAAATCCATCCACGGCGATATTGATCCCGAGCTTGCCATTGTTGTGGATCGAGTTCATGCGGATGGTGTTGCCAGTCCCGGCTTTGACACGGATGCCATCATTGGGATGATTGCCGAGTTTGTTGCTCAAGAACTGGTTGTTACTGGCGTTGAGAATGACGCCATTGCCGTTATTTCGCAAACTGCCATTGCCATCGGCAGTATAGCCGATGATGTTGTATTGAATCAGTGTTCGGGTTGCGCCGAGGAAAACCAGTATCCCGGTGCCGCCGTTGCCCGAAATGACGTTCGAGTCGAGCGTATTATCTGTGGCTTTGTTGTCAACAACGATACCTGCGGCGGGACCGCCAATCGCCGCATTGCCCGCGCTATTGGTGCCGATATAATTGCCCTGAATCAGATTGCGTTTGGAGCCGGTATCGCCGATTTCCACATTGATCGTCCGGTTGCCGGAAATAACATTGCGTTCTGCAGGGGTCGCGCCGCCGACGGTATTTCCTACGGCATTGCCCAAGAGCACGCCGTCGTCGCCATTTTGGAGGGCGGCGGTGCCGCTTGCATTCAGACCGATGAAATTGCCAATGACTTTGTTGTTGCTGGCATGGTCAATCACGATGCCGTGACTGCGATTGCCCGAAAGCAGATTGCAGTCGCCGGTACAGGCGCTGCCGGGAGTAACGCCGTTCGTCCCGCCAACGATATTGTTATTACTGCCCGGACCGATCCAAATGCCCGAATGCGTGCTCCTCGAAACGGTGCCCCCCGGATTCGTGCCCAGGTAATTGCCAATGATGAGGTTATTGCTCGATTGCCAAAGCCCTATCGCCGTGCCGCCGTCCGGGACGTTGTTGATGACTAGCCCTTGAATGACATTGTTATTGCTTTCAACCGCGAGGCCGTGATGGTTGCTGGTTTGGGCGCCGTCAATCTCGATGCGGTCGTCGCCCGCCTTGCCGTCGATCCACACCCCGGCATTATCTTTGATTTCGGGCAAGTCGTCTTTGGCTTTGATAGTTTGGACGCCGCTGCCGGGAATGTCAAAGATAATTCGGTCAAACCCCGCGCTGCTGTTGGCTTGGAGGATTGCCCAGCGGAAGGTGCCGTTCCCCGGATTATTGTTATCTGGGCGGTCATTCGTGGTTGTGACCACGTAGGTGTGAACCGGTTCGATGCCCAAAAGGGGGTGCACCACGGGCTTGTGGTGTTCATTTGCCGCGCTTGCTATCGTGAGCGAAAGCGCCACCGCGAACAAGACGCTCAGGAGCGTCGAGACAACTTTTAACAGTTTCATGGTTGCTTTCCCATCCTTCATCCCCCTCAAGTGTAATATATCATCGCCCCGCCTCGCGTTAAATAAGAAAATAGTCATGCTGGGGCGCATTTGAACCCATGCCTCTATATGCTATAATCATCCCGCTGGCTCACGATAATACCTTCGCCAACGGGTTTCAAACTTCCGAATATCTCATGGCGAACCAAGTTCGCCCGATTTCGGAAGTTTGAAAGGGCGATTTAGCGTTTTGGCGAAGGTATTGTCACGACGAAAATACGTTCGATGCGCAGCCAATTATTGTGCGAAGGAACCGGTTCATGCGTTCTTATCTTGAGCGATTTCTGCCAGGCCTCGTTATCATCACCGCGCTTGTCTTTGCCGGCGGCAAGTACTTGTACGCGCTTTCAGAGGTCCTCGATATTGACTTGGCTGACGAGTCAAAATACCTTTATCGGGGGGTTGACCTACTGCACTCCGGGTTCTCGCCAGCCACATGGGCGCCGATGTATTCGTCGTGGTATTTTTTGCTCTCGCTCGTTCAGCCGGACCGCGTTCAACTCTACTATCTCAATGTGGCTTTGCTTACAATCTTGCTGCCAGTTCTGTTGTTCGTTCTCTTGCGCCGGTATCAGGTTTCGCTGCTCGTCGCGGCGTGCGCCGCGTTCCTATTTCTCATCTCGAATGCGAATCTTGGCGTGATGCCGCGCGTCAATCACTTGGCGCTCGTCATCTTGCTGGTTGCTCTGCTCATTGCCTCATTCACAAAATCGCTGTCCAAACGTTTTGCCATTGTGGGCCTGGGCGCGTTGGTCGCATCCTACGCGCGCCCCGAGCTCTACTATGCGTTCATCCTCGCAGGACTGGTGAGTTTGGGGCTTGCGCTGCGCGCGCGCGACCGCTGGGCTGGTATCCTGAGCGCGCTCGTCCTCCTCGCCGCCATTCCGCTTGGGCAGCTCTTGGGTGTTCCGTTGAGCGGCGCACAACGCACCTTGACTGCGTTCGGACAACACTATAGTCTGAATTGGATAACCTGGACCAATAACGTCGGGCGCGTTTCTCCCTGGTCCGATTGGCAACGCATCATTCAAAATGATTTTGGCGATGCGCGCAACCTCCTAGACGTTGTGCGGGCAAATCCCGCTCAATTTTTCAGGCACGTCAGTGCCAACATCGCCAACTTGCCATCCAATTTGTTCGCGCTCCTTGCATACCATGCCAACGTTTTTCTGCCGGAGGCGCTCCGCGCGCAAGAAGCATGGTTGTGGCCGCTTTTGGCGGCGTTCGCATTAATCCTTCGGCGTGACCGTTTGCTCCCGCAGTTCAAACGCCATCAAGACCTATTGCTGTTGCTGGGTTTCATTAGCATTATCCCCATTGGGGTTACTTTGATAATCTATCCGCGTGCGCATTATCTCGTTCCAATTGCCGCCCTCGTATTGGTTGCGCTCGGATTGCTGCTCGATATCCAACCCCCGCACGGGAACGGTATTTGGATTGCGCTGGTCATCGGTATTGTGCTGGTTGCCGCAACGCCGCGCGCCAGCAATTTGCTCGGTCCTTCCGAGCATCCCGTGTCAGACACCATCCACTTTTTTCAAGCGCTTCAGCTCAAGGGCACAGTCAGACTTCTCGAAGCGGGCGGCAGGGGTTATGAAGTCTATCTCCCGAATACGCATAGCATCGCGCATACGGTTAAGAAAAAACCTTTTAACACTTTTCTGCGCGAGCGAAAAATCAATGCCATTCTCTTGAGCGACCGCCTGGTAAATGATGTGCGCTACCGGGATGACCCTCAATGGAAAGCATTTCTATCGAATTACGCGGAACGCGGATTCCAACTCCTCACGACTCCCGATGGGACCCGCTTGCTCGTGGCATCTGAGCTGTTGAAATCTTCTCCCTGACCGTTCACGGTCTCGGCGAACGTCTTTATCCGCCGTCGTGATTTCTGAATCCTCTCCATACCTCATTCAAATTTCCTTCACAATGTCGCGCGATACTTGCTCTGAATTCAATCAACGGAGGGAGTAAAATGGGCAGAGCAAGAATTGTGTTTGGCATCGTCGCGGCATTGTTGCTGGTGGGTTTGGTCGTCGGCGTCGGTTGGGCGGCGTACAATGCGGGCGTCATGCAGGGTATAATGATGAGCGGCGCGACCCCGCCGAATGGAACTTTCCCACCACCAGCGCCGTTCTATGCGCCGTATGGAATGTTTCACCCGTTCGGTTTTGGTTTTGGCATTCTGGGATGTCTCGCGCTTTTTTTCTTTCTGTTTTTGTTTTTTGGTCTGTTGCGCTTGGCGTTTGGCGGTCCACACTGGCGACATGGCTGGGGCGGTGGTGCGTGGATAAAGCATCACGGCGGTTGGGACCCCTCACGCGGTGACATTCCGCCGCCGGTCCGAGAATGGCATCGCAAGCTGCACGAGCAAGAAGGGACAACTCCCGCGCCTGCGCCGACACAAGCGGCGACCCAATAAACGGTGTGCGAGAAGGCAGGGAAATGAGGGAAATGAGGGAAATCATTTCCCTTATTTCCTGCGGCGGGAATTCCGCCGCAATTTCCTTTTGTTCCGATAATCTGATGAAAACGATTCTTGTCGTTGACGACGAACCCAAAATCACTCAAATCGCGCGCGATTATCTAGAGCACGCGGGCTTTACCGTATTGACCGCCTCGGACGGCAAGACCGCCCTCGCCATCGTGCGCACGCACAAGCCCGACCTCGTGGTGCTCGACCTGGGGCTGCCGGGAATGGATGGGTTGGATGTCACACGCGCGCTGCGCAGGGATTCCAATCTCCCCATTATCATGCTCACGGCGCGCAGCGAAGAATCAGACAAACTCGTGGGGCTCGAACTGGGCGCAGATGACTACATGGTCAAACCGTTCAGCCCCAA
Organism: Chloroflexota bacterium; assembly: GCA_016209205.1. Classification (GTDB taxonomy): domain Bacteria; phylum Chloroflexota; class Anaerolineae; order UBA4142; family SHND01; genus SHND01. The sequence continues at coordinate 1,727 of JACQWQ010000118.1, read as the reverse complement.
GGAATTGGTCGCACGCGTGCGCGCGGTCTTGCGGCGCATGGAAAGTGAGGCGACGCGCGGGGCGCTCATCCGCGCGGGCGAATTGACGCTGGACGAACCGCGCATGAAAGTGACGCTGAACGAGCGCAGCATCGAAGTGACGCCCACTGAATTTCAATTGCTCGCCGCACTGGCGCGTCAACCGGGACGAATTTTCACGCGTGCCCAGCTGCTCGACGCGGTGCGCGGCATTGCTTTTGAATCGTATGAACGCGCGATTGACGCGCACATCAAAAACCTCCGCAAGAAAATCGAGCCAGACCCGCACGAACCGCGTTATATTCTGACCGTGTACGGCGTCGGCTATAAATTCCGAGAAGAGTAAAGCACGTGCGTCCACGTCACCCCCCCCTTTGGCGGAATGTAGAGCGATTGCTCCCACCGGAGGACAGTCACTGCCACCCGATGCGCCGCCGTTTGTTGTGGCGTTTCGGATTTTTGTTTTTCCTTTTTGTAACCCTCGCGTGCGGCGCATTCACCGTTTTGTTTTGGTTAGTGGCGCTCTGGCTGGGCATTCTTCAGGTTCCCGCGACGACCAACCTGTTGCTGCGCGTGGTCGGCGTTGCTATGTTTATTATCGGCATCGGCGCGCTGCTCTTGACGCTGCGCAGTTTTCGCCGCGCGGCTGAACCGGTCGGCGACGTGATTGATGCGGCGCAGCGCGTGGCGGACGGCGACTATACGATTCGGGTGCAAGAACGCGGACCGCGTGAAGTGCGCGTACTGGCGCACTCGTTTAATGCCATGACCGCGCGTTTGCAGGCGAACGATGCGCAGCGGCGGCGGCTGCTCGCGGATGTTTCGCACGAACTGCGCACCCCGCTCACCGTCATGCAAGGCAATCTCGAAGGCATGTTGGACGGGGTGTATCCGCTCGACCGCGCGCATCTGGAACCTGTTTTGGACGAAATGCAGCAATTGGCGCGCTTGATTGAAGATTTGCGAACGTTGGCGTCAGCAGAAGCGGGCGCGCTGCATCTCGCGCGCGAAGCGACCGATTTGGCCCTGTTGATCAAAGAGACGACGGCGTCGTTTCGGGCGCAAGCGGAAACGGGCGGAGTGACTTTGATTGCAGATGTGGCGGCGGCGCTGCCGAATGTGAATGCAGACCCCGCGCGTATTCGTCAGGTGCTGGGTAATTTGATCGGGAATGCGCTGCGGTTCACCGGGCGCGGCGGCGAGATTCGCGTGACGTGCGAGAACTACACAGGCAAGAACGTATCGGTGACGGTAAAAGATACGGGGCGCGGAATCTTGCCCGAAGAACTGCCGCACATTTTCGAGCGTTTTTACAAAGCGCGCGACTCGCGCGGCACGGGGCTGGGTTTGGCAATTGCCAAGAACCTGGTCGAAGCGCACGGCGGCGCGATCTTTGCCGAGAGCCAAGTTGGAAAAGGAACCAAGATTTGGTTTACCCTTCCGGTTTGATCACAGCTCGTTAAAGCGCAAGTTGTTTCGACGCAGTTGCACTGCGTCATCTCCGCGCCGCCGAACGGCAGTGCAACTGCCTCCGAACACTTGCGAATTCTCTGGTGAGACCCCATCGCTTGTTAAAGCGCAAGTTGTTTCGACGCAGTTGCACTGCGTCATCTCCGCGCCGCCGAACGGCAGTGCAACTGCCTCCGAACACTTGCGAATTCTCTGGTGAGACCCCATCGCTTGTTAAAGCGCAAGTTGTTTCGACGCAG
>JACQWQ010000117.1:24590-53597 GCA_016209205.1 Chloroflexota bacterium | reverse complement strand
CTCCCGCGATGGCGACGATTCGTCCGGGAATTTTGACGCCCGCGCGAGCCGACGCCGGTCGCCGCGCGGAAATTATTGCATTGCCAGTGAATGATGTGTCCAGTCGCATGCAATGGCAGAGCGGAGAATTCACTACGGACGAAGGCGTGCATCTCGACAATGCCAAAGTGATCGTTAGTGTGGGCACGGGCGTGGGCGGCTCGGAAAATCTGGCGCGCGTGCAAGAGTTATGCTCCGTCCTCGATGCTCATCTCGGTGCAACGCGCAAAGTAGTGGACAAGGGTTGGCTGCCGCGCCAATTACAAATCGGTTTGACGGGGCGTTCCGTCGCGCCGCAGCTCTACGTCGCGCTCGGCGTGCGCGGCGCGTTCAATCACACGGTTGGCATTCAGCGTTCGGGAATCATTTTTGCCGTCAACAATGATCCGAACGCGGATATTTTCAAGCAATGCGATTACGGCATCGTCGGCGATTGGCGCGCGGTCACGACGACGCTGCTGCGCGTGCTCAGGGAACAAAAATCGCCAATCGCAAATCAAAAATCATAAATCATAAATCATAAATCATAAATCACAAATGAACACGGTCGTCGCAAAAAAATCCGCACGGGACTGATGTTTGCTTCGATTTCCGAACATGCACCGCGCCGCCGCGTGGGTTTTGTGCTTTTTTCTTTTCCTCTCCGTTTCTTTCCACGCGGAGTATTGAAATCGCAGACGGTCCGGATGTGGCAGCCATCATTGGAACGGTGTTTGGCATCGCGGGCATTTCGACCTTGATTGCGACGCCGATTTGGGGAACGCTCGCGGACAAATTCGGTCACGCGCGCTTGCTGCCGCTTGTGACCTTCTTGACGGCGTGTGCATACCTTCCTTTGTATTTTGCTGCAAATGTTACTCAATTCACGGTCATGTATTTTGTCCTGGCGGCATTTTCGCCCGCCATCAACGGTCTGACCTTTGCGACGATTGGCTTACAAACTCCGCCGGAACGAAGGAATGCCGTCATGTCTATGTTGTACATGCCGTTGAATGCTGCCATTTTGGTCGCGCCGCCACTCGCTAGTCTCTTGACGACTCAGGTGCGGCAAGTGTTTTTGGTTTCCGCTGCAATTTCGTTTGGCGCGTTCGCGTTTTTGGTGGGGTCGCGAGGCGTGGCGAAAGAAAGTAGCAAAGAGTTGGTTGGATAGAACCACGCGATGTTTGAGATGACAGTTGACGCGGATAAGCAATTCTGCGTCAGATTGACGTATAATATGCGTTGAGGAGACTGCTTAAAAAGTCGGGGCGGGGACGAATGAGTCATGAATCAATAACGATTCAATTGGCATTCGCGAGACATCCGGACCACTGCCAGCCAGAAATCAGGCCGTTGCTGGTCTTTAACTGCCCTGCCGCTAGCGAGCGTTGCCTGCGCTACGGTCTTAGCCCAGCGCCAAGGCAGACTCGTCCCTTGGCGTATCGGTCAGCAAATGCACGATGCGCTTGATGTTGACTACCACCGCAGTCAACAACGCCTGAATCTTGACGCGCAACCGACCGCGATAGCGGGCGTGCCGCATGTCATGGCGCCGCACCATCTCCGCCCACTTGCGTTCAATACGCGGATGTTGTTCACGCACCACTTGGTACTCGGTCGTCAAGGCTTTTGCACGCGCGGTAGCATCCTCCGCTTCGTAATCGTTCTTGAGTACGGCGCGTCCATACTTTTTCGGCGAATTGGCCATACAGCGCGGCAGCAGCGGACAACGCGCACACGGTTGGCGTGTGAACGTAAACAGCCAGCCCCGCTCGTTCTGGGCGCGCTGACGGCGTAGCGTCTCTTGCTCCGCCGGACAGCGCAAGAGCGTGCCTGCGGCGTCCAACTGAAAGTCGGCGGGCGTGAAATAGTCGCCTGTCTGCGTGGGTGCGCTGGGCGGCGCATAGACGTCCAGTGCGAGTCCCGCGGCGTCGCTCAAATCCCGCAAGACATCGCCGCGAAAGCCGGCGCCGTCCATCGAAATGGCTTGGACGTCATTGCCCTGCGCTTGTTCTTCGCTCGCGATCAAGAGATGGGCATCTGCGGCTTCGTCCGCATTGGCGGGCAACACGTTGAGCGCCGTGATCAGTTCGCTGTCGGCATCCAGGCTCATATCCACCAGGTAGCCGTCATACCACTCGCCATGCTTGTTCCGTCGCGCTTCAGGATCCACCACGCGGCGCACTTGATCTTTGGCTTTCGGCGGCTCGCGATCTGCCAGCACTTTGTGCGCCAGAGCGAGCGCCTCGTCAAAGCGTTGGCGTGGTGGCTCGGGCGGCGGTGGCGCTGCGCCGAGCGTCGTCTGCAGTTCATCCGCCCAGTGCACGATCTGGCACAGCTGGTTCACGCGCTGCACCAAGCGCTCGGCATCTTTCAGGTCCGCCGTGATGGTGCGAATCTGCTCGGCCGTGGCTTCTTCCTCCGCCACACGCTGCGGCGCATAGGCACGGGCACTCGCCAGCAGACGCGTGCGCGTCTGTGCCACCAATTGGATGGTCGAGGGGACTGCGATATTGGCAATGATGTGCGTCGCATCTTTCAAGCGCAACCGATCTTTGACCAACCCATACGCACGGGCTTGTGCGACCAAGTCATTTCGGACGCAGTTCGTCCGCAATCGCTTCGTGCCGATCGACGCCCAGGCGCGTGCGAAACTGCGACAGCAAACTGGGTACGGGCAAGGCACTTTCCAAGGAAAGGTCTAGAAAGTAGCGAAAGGCGACGTTCACCTGCGCTTCCGCGATGACCTCGCGATCAGAGAGCTCATAGTGAATCTCCAAATACTCCAGTTTGATCATGCGCGCAGGGTCTTCAGCCTGTCGACCCCGCTCGTCATCATAACAATCGCGCACTTGTTCGCGGAAGCGCTCAAAGTCAATGGCGCTCTTGACCTTGCGCAGATAATGGTCTTTGGGCACGAGTTTTTCAAAGATGAGCTTGTCGAGTTCGGTCGGCTCGGTGTAGTAATTCGCTTTGAGCATGGTCCTTCATCCATCTGTCGAGAATGGGCCTATCCTATCTCATAACAGCCGAACCCCGCAACTTTTTAAGCAGTCTCATTTTGACGCCTAGAGCAGATTCCGAGTTGATTGGTGGTATCCGCGTAGGGGCGACGGCTTGTCCTCGCCCATTCCGGTTGGGCAACCACGAGGGATTGCCCCTACAACCCACATACGAATGTGGAATCCGCTCTAATCCCAAGTTAGGCGCGGCGGGCAACAGCCAACCAGCATGATGATATACATCCGAGAGAAGGTGTATGGTTCTCACATTCCCCTACTATGACCCAAGCGGAAAGTACAATCAAGCTTTACAGCGCCAATTAGCAACGTTGAAATCGTCATTTGATGGGATTTGCCTCAGTGTGGCACCACCAACGTCAGAAGATAACGCTACCTTCATTCAACATCTTGAAGAACAAGGGTGTTTTGTATCTCATAATGCTTCCGGGACATCTCACGCTCATCATTCGCGGGAGGCGTTGAGACTTGCAGCAGAACATGCTCCAACACGACAGCCCATCTTCTTTGGGTTCATGGAACGGATACTATTCGCTTTGGAAACAGAATGGCGAACCAGTTTCCTTCAAGACCTTCAGGCTTATCAAGCCAATGAGTTCGTGGTTTTTGAACGCTCGTCAGAGGCATGGGATACTCATCCCGCCAACTTCCGAGAAATCGAGAATATGCTCTCACGAATGGCGGAGTTTATGCACGGCGAGTTTCTTGACCTCATGCCATGTGCTTTTATTCTGAGTTATGCCACAGCAAATGTCATTTTGAATCAGTCAGTCAGTGCTTCTACCGACGTATGGGGAGAGTGGGTGTTGTTGGCAATTAAGAACCATGTGCCGACTACTCGCCCGAAAGTGAATTGGTTGGCTTGGAAAGAAGCCTATTGGGAAGGTATCGAACCCAACGAGCTGAAACGCCAGCGGGAAGCAAGTCAAGGGGAGACTATCAAGCGTATCAAGATGAATGTTCCTGCCATGCTGATGTTAACAGAAGAAAGATTCAAGCAACTTCAAACCGAAAGCGCCTAACACGCGGTTGGAGCCGACGCGCTACGCGCGACCTCACGAATGGCGCTTGGCCTGGTTGTCGTTCTGGTTATCGTGAGATGCCTTGCCCGGCCCGCGCGCGGCTCAACCGCCTGCCGTTGGCAGTTGGAAAAAAAGAGCAGCTAATCCTGGCTGCTCCTTTTTATGCGGAATTTTCTGCGCGAAATTCTTCCCACCGATTTTCTTGAATCGCGCCACGCACCTGTTCCATAAAGCGCAACATAAAGTGCAAGTTATGAATCGTCGCCAGCCGATAGTAGGACAGTTCTTTGGCGCGATGAAGATGGTGTAAATACGCGCGCGAATAATTTTGGCAAGTGAAACATTCGCACGCGGGATCAACCGGCGCGGCGTCGAGTTGAAAACGTGCGTTGGAAATCGTCAAGCGATTGTTTTTGAATCCTTCGCGCGCCGTCGTCGCGGGGGTGACGATGAGCGCGCCGTTGCGCGCCCAACGCGTCGGCGCGGCGCAGTCGAACAGGTCAATGCCGCGTTCGACGCCGTTGAGAATATCTTCTATCTCGCCAATGCCGAGCAAATGACGCGGTTTGCCGTCCGGCAAAAGTGGAATCGTCCATTCCAAAATCGCGTGCATGTCGTTCTTGCTTTTGCCCAGCGAACCGCCGATAGCTAGTCCTTCAAACTGCAAATTCCCAATGACACGCGCCGATTCCTCGCGCAAATCGCGATACGCGCCGCCTTGCACAATCCCAAATAAATTTTGATACGTGCGTTTTGTCTTGGCGTGTTGTTCCAAACAACGCACCGCCCAGCGATGCGTGCGTCCCAGCGCCGCGCGCGTGTAATCGTACGTGTCGAGCGGCGAAGTACACTCGTCGAATGCGAGAATCAAATCCGCGCCGAGCTGGTGTTGGATTTCGATGGAACGTTGGGGCGTGAGCCGAATAATAGAACCGTCGAGGTGTGAGTTAAACGTCACGCCTTCGTCGTCAATCTTGCACAGCGGGGACCTCTCCCCCCAACCCCCTCTCCCACGGGGAGAGGGGGAGTCCGTGTGTTCCCCTCCCCTATGAGGGGAGGGGTTAGGGGTGAGGTCTTCATCGGGAAAAATATCTGCGATCTTGCCAACGCCATCGCGAATCGCCGCGCCGAGTGAGAAAACTTGGAACCCGCCGCTGTCGGTCGCGAGCGGGCGCTGCCAATTCATAAAAGCATGCAACCCGCCCAATTGCGCGATCTGTTCCGCGCTGGGGCGTAACGCGAGGTGATACGTGTTGCAAATCAACAACTGTGCGTCGAGGGCGTACAAATCTTGTGACGTCAGACCTTTGACGGCGGCTTGCGTGGCGACGGGCATAAAGCCCGGCGTTTCGATGTCGCCGTGCGCGGTGTGAATGATGCCAGCGCGGGCGCGCGTTTTTGGATCGCGGTGTTGAATCTCAAAGCGGAGAGCGGACAATAGATGCCTTTCCAAAACGAAATTGACGGGGTAAAATGGGTGCGCGATGTTTTAAATGCCGCGCCCATTATAGGCGCATGACGAGCGGGTGCAAACAACAAGGAGGTGAACATGGCGGAGCTGTCCCGGAAACAAGCCTTGTTAGAACAATTGATTTCAACTCGCGCCGAGTGGGATGAGTTGGTCACGCAGCTGATCAACAAGCAGCAGACAAGCGTTCCGTTGACCGGCATTTGGACGCTCAAAGATATTGTGGCGCACCTTTCGTTTTGGGAAACGCGCGCGGTCAAATGGTTCGAAGCCGCCGCGCGCGGGACCGAACCGGAACCATCTCCCGTGCGTCGCGATTGGAGTGAGGAGCAAATCAACGAGTGGATTTATGAACAGAATCAGGCGCGTTCGCTGGAAGAGGTGCTCGCGGCTTCGCGGCAAATTCACGAGGCGGTGGTGAATGCCGTGCGCGCCATGCCGGAGGAAGAATTGGCGGGACGCGAAATTTCGTGGCTGGGCAACGCATCGCTCGCAGAATCCGTGCCCGGCAATTCATACGAGCATTATCGCGATCATATCATTATGATTCGAGCGGCGTTGGAAGCAACCCTCGCGCGCTAACGGTAACGGGTTGAGATAACAAAACAACGCGTCGGTCAATGCTGACCCGACGCGTTGTTCATTTTGCCTGCTTCAATAATAAATCGTTCGCACGCGATGATAGGGTTTCATGCCCTTGATGGTCGCTTGGCTGCTTTGCCACAAAAACCAATCCATCTGCACGCTGTTCAAAACACGGTCGTGCTGCGCCAGCGCGTGACGCAGCAGCTCGACCGCCCACACCATCGCCGCGCGAATTTCAATTTCGTGGGGGCTGTCCTTGGCGAGCGGAATTTTGCGATCCACGCGGCGGGCGAGTTCGGGCGCATAATTCAAGATGCCCCACGCGCGTAAAATTTGCGGCAGCTTGTAATCCGCGAACGCGGTCAGGTCCTGCAAGTTGTGGAACGCGCCCCATTTTTCTCCGCCAAATGAACCGTACAAGTCGCCTGCCAGAATTTGCGCGCGCTTGAAAAAATTCACTGCGCGCCCTTTGTACAGCGTTGTGTCGTTGAACGAAGAGACATTCTGTGCGACCAAACGCGCCAACTGCGCCGCGTCGCCGTTGGCCTGTTCGACCAAACGCGCGGCGCTGCCGCCAAAATGATCGCGCAGCACGCGGCCCAATTCCTGCACGTTGCGCCAGCGTTCGACGAACAAAGGAATTTCGACGTTGCCGCGCAAAACGCGCGCGAGTGTTTCGGGCGCAAGCGCGGCGAGATTTTCCGCGTCGAGAAAAGAGGCGTCACGTTCCGCCGCACGTTTGAGCGCCGCCGCTAATGCCCAATAGCCGTCGAGGTCACTCCGCACATACTGGACGCACCATTTCGGGTCGCCCCAAAAAGAAAAATTCAGCGCGTCGAGCAAAAAAACGTACATGACCGTGCGCGCCGTGCCGTCACAAAAATGATATTCAAAATTCCAGCCGGGGACGGGAACGGGGCGCAGTGACAACACGCGGGCGACCGTACGAATGCGTCTCAGGTCAAGGGTGACGAATTGCGCGTGTTGGATGACGTTTGCGGTGGTCGCTAGAATTTCCAGCGGGTCGGCGCGTGATTCCTGAACGAGCTTGAGGGCGCGGCGCAATGTTTTGGCAGGCATGGCGTGATTATAACACGAGAGCCATAATAGTCCGGTGGGTTGCGGGAAAGGATAAAACTATTTCTGACAAGCGTTATAGTTGCGTCCGAGATTGACGACGATGTCGAACGGCGCGGCGCCGTCCGTGGCGGTCTGGATGCTCGCGGGGTCAATGCGCAGCAGCGCGGCGAGACGCTGCGCGGTCGCGGGTTTGTTTTTGTACAGCGTGATCGTGCTGGAAGCGGCGAGGGGAACCAGCTCTGCGGCAGCGGTGGTATTCAGCCCCTGGCGTTTCAAGGCGGTCGCGGCAATTCCGGCGGCTTGGGGATTCCCGCTGAGGATTTGGATGCGCGCATTTTCCGTTGCGACGGCATCCACCTCATCCGCGATGGGCGCGAAAAATTCGACGAGCACCGCATGGATTTTCTCGGGATTGGGCAGAAGCACTTGCGCGCCTTCCGGTGTGATGTACGGAATGGTGGAGCGATTGTCAATCGCACGTGACTTGATCTGGTTCATCTTGAGCTGTGCGCCGATGTACGCGAACGCCGCCATTTCGACAGGGCTGAGATCGGTTTGGATCGAATCGCGCATTTGCTCATAGAGCTCGGGCCATTTCGGCAAAAGGTTGAGCGCGGTGGCTTTGTCCCACATTGCCAAAATCACTTTGCGCTGGCGTCGCCCGCGATCATAATCATTCGTCGTATAGCGCGAACGCGCGTAACGCAGCGCGGTCACGCCATCCATCGTTTGCAACCCGGGTTGAAAATTCAAGGTCGCGTGTCCGTAATCGTCGTAAAAATCCTGTTCGTACAACGGACAGTCTACATCCACTTGAATCCCGCCGAGGAGATCAATCGCTTTGCGGAACGCGTCAAAGCCGCCGCGCACAAAATAGTGAACCCGAATACCGAGATTTTGTTCAATCGTTTGCTTGATGAGATTCGGACCGTCGCCTGGGTAATGATAATAGTATCCGTAAAAATCCGCCGTGTTGATGCGCTGCTTGCCGATGCCCGGGATATTCACATACAAATCGCGCGGGATGGTCAACATCCCGACAGTTTTTTCTTGCTGGTTGATCGTCAACAAAATGAGCGTGTCAGTGCGCCAATTGCTTTGCCCCGCGCGCTGGTCGGTGCCGAGCAAAATGACATTGAGGTTCGTCGGTGGAACCAGTCCTTGATCGCGCACCGCTGCAACTTGCAACGCCGGGGTGGTTGCGGTTCGAGGGACCGGCGTGACAGGAATCGGCGTTTCAAACGGGACGACTGTTTTGATGGCGGCAGGCGAGGAGGGCACGAGGGCTTGGCTGTACGGCGTCGGGGTCGGCAGCATGATGGAAATGAACGGCGCGTTGTTGGTGAAAACCGTATTGCTCGCGGCGCGCGTCTTGGGCGTAGACGGAAACAGGTACGCATAAGCAAGCAGCGCGGCGACCACAGTGTACACCGCGAGATTGCCCACGATCAAATTGCGTACGAGTTTTGGATTCACGGGCGTAGCTGGCGCGCAGCTAAAACCGCGCGCATCTTGTTAGATCGGGCGCATGGCGAGGCGTTTGATTTTCTCGCCCGCTTCCTGCCAGGTGATTGTCGAAAGACCCATTTTCTGGCGCAACGTTTCCTCGCGCATCCCGGCGGCGGCATCTCGTACGGCGCTGGTCCAACGCAGCGTTTCAAAGGTCACTTTGCCTTCGAGATCGGCGAGACGCGCGGTATCCGTCAACACGTATTCGAGATTGCGCGGCGTGCATTCGAACACGCGCTCGGACGGTTGATATTGCTCGAGGTACTGCCTGTAGGTTTCCGGAAAATCAGTGGGCAGGCGCAGTTTGCGCTCTTTGTGCCAGCGCCGCGGGTCATCGTAACGAATGAACACAAACGGCTGATCTGGATGCGTGAGCTCAATATCACTCGGGCGCATGGACATGGCTTCGCTCTTTTTAATGCCGGTGGTGAGAATGAGTGAAATGAGCAAGTGCGGACGCGCGTCGGGCCGCACTGCGCCGAGCAAGGCGCGTGTGGTTTCGAGCAACCGTTTGACTTGGGCATCGCTCAAAATTTCCGGCAGCGGCGTAATGGCGGGTTGGTGCATGATCGGCGCGGCAAGGTCTTGATCCAGAATGTTGTGTTCGTACAAAAATGTGAAAAAGACCTTGAGGGAAGTCAGGCGACGTTGATACGATTTCATGCTGCACGGCACACCGCGATGATAGCGCAAATAGTCCATGAAATTTTTCAGGTCTTGCGTAGTCACTTCGCCTACGGCTTTGTTGACGCCGAGGTGCCGGCAAAACATGTTGAGGTCGCCGCCGAATGCTTTGATTGTGTTTTCGGAAAAACCTTGTTGGCGCATGTGTTCGTGGAACGCCGTCAGCGCCGCCAGCAAAGACGACGTCAGGTCCAAGTCTTTCGGCGTGACGTTTACGGGCAGCCCTTCGCGATCGCCGCCAAGCGGAGTATTTGGACGAAAAAGTCCTAATTGAACAGGAGTCATGGTGTACCTCGCATAGATTGCGTATGTTTGAGCAGGCGTACGGATGCCATGGTTTCCAAATTTTTCGAATTGTAGGTGACGAGCGTCAAGCCGTGATGCAGCGCGGTCGCCGCGATGACGGCTTCGGCGTACGTGAGCGGCGCTTCGCTTTGCCCGCGCAATTTCACGAGATCTGCCGCGCGCCGCGCAACCTCTTCATTGACGGGGTGCGTAATGAACGACGTCAAAAAGTCGAGCGTTTGTTTTTGATCCTTTGGCTGGACCAAGAGCCAGAGTTCCAAATGGGACCACGCCGAGGTGTGCAAGTCGCCCTCGGTGGTGAGCTGTTGCGCGGTTGCCAAAGTTTCGGCAACTCCACGCAAGCAGCGAATCAAAACATCCGTGTCAAGCAAATAGTCACTCACGTCGCCCCTTCCGTCGCGGTGGCGCCATTGGATTAGGGGCAACGGTCAAATGCCCGGCCGCGCGCAGCTGTGCCAGAGTCGTATCAACTGCATCGTCGTCTGCCAGCTGTGGATAGGTTTCGGCTTGCCAGATGGGATGGAGCGCCGCTTGCTCGAATTGCGCGGCAAGTTTCAAGCGCCGCAGTTCACGCGCCGTCGCGCGGGCGATCACTTCACTGCGGCGCTTGGCGGGTACCAGCCGACGCAAATCTTCCAACACCGGGCTGGGAAAATTGACGTTGATTCGTTCGATCGAAGGCGCGCTCATAAAGCTCTATCAAAAACACCACTATTCTACACCCAATAATGTGCCAGTCAATAGCACAATTGTTTTCGCCTTTCGTTATGTCTACTAAATGGATTGACAAAATCTATTAAATTCTATAGAATTTGCGGCAATTGTAGGAGATTATGGTAGATTCAAGCACGACGCGTCGCGACGACGGGGAAACGACCGGTTGGTTGTCGCTGCGCGAAGCGAGCAAACAAATGGGAGTTTCTGCGGCCACCCTGCGCGCCTGGGCAGACGACGGACGCGTGCAGACGTATCGCACGCCCGGGGGCCACCGGCGCTTTCGGCTGGGGGCGGCAGAGCCACTCGTGAACGAACCGCGTCAACCTGCTGCGATCCGTTGGCGCTTGTTGGAACATAGCGCGTTGGGACGCATGCGACTTGCCCTCGAGGAATCTGCGCAAGAGACAAACGCGCTTGCAACACTGCCGCCCCCCGCGCGGGCAGAGCATCGAAAGTTAGGGCGAGAACTGGTGCGTTTGTTGATCGCCGGTTTGCAAAAAGGGGGACAGGCGATCGAGTCGCGTGGGGAGGTGTTGGGAAAGCAATATGCCCGCTTGCACTGGCGGTATGGGTTCAAACAACGCGACGCGCTAACGACGCTGAGTTTTTTCCGCAACTCGTTTATCGCCAGTGTGCTTGAATTTGCATTTGGGCTTGGGCAACCGGAACCCGATCAATTGGCATCCTGGGTGACGTCTGTGAATGGAATAATTGACCACGTGAGCATATCCATGTTAGAGTACTCGCCGGAGCAACCAACAAAAAATGTCGCCAAATGATCCGCCCGCAAAACAAACCGCGCCGCGAGGGGTGCGACGCATTCCTCAACAGTCATTTGTGTACGACCGTGTTGTGCCCATCGTGATGATCGGTTTAGCTATCGTGATGGTCATTATCCTGATCATTGCCGCGGCAATTTTATTGGGCTTGGTCCGTCTATAGGGAGGCGCTTGTGGAAATTCTCGGCATCGTCGTTTCGTTTGCCAGCGCGTTGATTCTCGCGTTCTTGACGTTGGACTTGTATCGCCGCCATCAACAACACAAAGGCACACGCCCCCATTTGCTCTTCTGGGCAATCGGGCTGGGCATGTTTGGCGTTGCCAGTCTGTGCGACGGGATTCTGCGATTGACGTGGAGTGAATTGGCGTTTATCGGGTGGTATCTCTTTGGCGCCATCCTGAACGCGGCATGGATTGGCGAAGGCACATTATTTTTGCTCGTGCGCAAAAAGTGGGTTATCGCGACTGCGATTGTGTTGGCGCTCGCGAGCATCCTCACCTTTGCGATTCTACTTTCGACGCCGTTGAATGCGGAGGCGTACCGCGCGGGAATTCCCATCACCGACCAATATCAAAACATTCTGCCCAAGGACGCGCTGGTGCGACGCGCCACGCCATTCTTTAACATTTACGGCACCCTCACACTGGTCGGCGGCGCGCTGTACTCGGGTTATTTATTTTATCGCAAACGGATTTTGCCGAATCGCGTCTTGGGCAATGTCTTGATTGCGGCGGGGGCGTTAGCCGTGGCCGGGGCGGGGATTCTGAATCGTTTCGGTTTGGGCTCTTTTCATTCGTTCGCCCAATTGACTTTTGCAGTACTGATGTATGTGGGATTTGTTCTTGCAAGCAAGCCGGCTGCTGTGCAAGAAAATGAAACTCCGCCCCAAACCAGCCCGGCCGCAGCAAAATAGAAAAACGCAGGCGTATCAAACGCCTGCGTCTTTTGGTTCTTGCACCAACGCGTGTTTGTGCTGCACGCGCAAACACATGCCCACAATTGTTTTTATTCCGGCGGCTTCCGCTTGCTCTGCCGCGTCGTAATTTTCAGTCCCTGGCTGCATCCACACGACCTGTACATTTTTTGCAATTGCCTGACGGACGATTTCGGGAACGTATTCAGGACGCCGAAAAATGTCTACGATGTCAACACGCCCGGGTACGGAGGCAAGCTCAGGGTATGCTTTTTCGCCCAAGACCTCTGTTTCATGAGGGTTCACCGGAATGATGCGATAACCGTTGCGTTGAAGATATTGCGCCACACCGTACGCCGGGCGATCCGTGCGATTTGATAATCCCACCACGGCGATGGTTTCTGCCTCGCGCAAAATTTTTGCAAGTGGGTCCATGCCTTATTCTGCTGGTTCGGGTGCTGGACGCTTCAAGCCCAATTGTTCCAGCAGCGCGGGAATGAAATACGGCTCCGGGGCGCCGCCCTCAAAGCGTACGGTCTGATTTACGACGGTCAACGGGACGCCGTACACGCGATAGCGTTGCGCGAGCTCGGGGTATTCGCTGACTTCGATCATATCCGCGCGCACATTCGGATTTTCAATTGCCATGCGATGAGACAACCGCACCGCGGTTGAACAATGTGGTCAAGTAGGGGTTGTGAAAACTTGAAGGTGCGTCGGCTCGGTCACTTGCGCCAAGAGCGTGCGACTTGGCGCCGAAAGTTGCGAGTCGCCGGAGGACACGTCGAGGATCGCGCCGATCAGCGACATGAATTCATAGCCGGAAGGCACGCCGTAAAAGCGAATGCCGTAATCGTGTTCCGTCACTGCAAGCGCGCCGTCGTCAGGCGCAGTTGCCTCCAAGCGTACGACGGCGATGGCGGGAATGCGCGCGATGCCATAGTGCGCCACTTGATCGCGATCAATGGCGTTATTGTACTTGACGAGTTCGATTTTTTCGCCGAGGGGCGTCACTTCGTCGAGAATTTGTCCGACGATTTCGCACGTTTCACACCCCAGCGCCTGGGTGAAAAAAATGAGCCGCACGCGGGCGGTCATTTCGGTAAATGTCTCGCGCAGCGCCGCGCGATCCGAGTCTTTTAACAATGCCATGTGGTTCCGTAAGACGTGGACATGGTTTGGCTCCAAGCCATTATCCACGTGTCGTGAAATTCAAATCACCTAGCGCGGCGCGCGCAAGAGGGCTTCGACCAGCGCGGCGGCTGTTTGTTGCGTTTGCGCCTCTGACGCGTCGTCCTGCACTTTTTCCAGACATTCCATCGCGTATTTCTGCGCGACCATTCCGCTCACGCCGCGCACCGCTTGCTGCACCGCCGTTAATTGGTCGAGCACATCACGACACGCGCGATCCTCGTCAATCATTCGCTGAATGCCGCGAATTTGACCCTCGATCCGCCGCAAACGTTTCAAAATGTCTGTGCGGGCATCGGGTGTCGCTCCGCGCGCGCTGGTTCGCGGCGCGCTGCGCGAATTTTTGGTTGGCATTCTATTTCGCTATGGGCGCGGCAATCAGAGCTTCCAACTTTGCGCGCAGCACTTCTTTCGGCTGACGCGGCACGCCGACCAAGCGGTCTACTTCTTTGCCATTCTTGAAAAAAATCAGCGTCGGAATGCCCATGATGCCAAAGCGGCTGGGGGTCATGGGATTGGCATCCGTGTCCATTTTTGCCACCAATGCTTTCCCGCCGTATTCTTTAGCCAATTCTTCCACGTGCGGCGCGATCACGCGGCACGGACCGCACCACGCCGCCCAAAAATCCACAACTGCCGGTTTGTCCGCGCCCAAGACGGTTTGCTCAAACTCTGCATCCGTTACATGCACAGGGCCTCTTGAATTTTCCACAGCTTGCCTCCTTGAGAACTGAATGTATATCGGTGATTGCCCACGAATTTATTCCGTCGTATCGCGCCGTGTACGCGCGTAACGCCGACCAGCGGCTCTATTACGAATGCGGGAGGTCACCCGTCGTACGTTCGGGTACGACTCGAAAATGGCGCATACCCTAGAGGGGTATGCTTACATTGTATTCTGTTTGTCGAGAACGTCAATTCTTACGCCCAGGGATGACCCATTTACTCGAGTTTTCCGCGCCCAAAAACAACGAGCGCCCGCTCGGGCGCTCGCCATTATTCACTCTCTCCGAGAATCGGGTCTTCCAGCACATCGCTGAAATCGCCATCGTACGTTCTGAGCATTCGTACCATTCGCAAAACATCGTCGCTGTGAATCGGCGGCGCATGGCGATAGTAGGTCCATTCTTCTTGGTCGAGGTCTGTGACGTAGGTGCGCATCGCATTCTTATTCCACACTCCGATCACCAAGCGTTGAGAGGCGCACATCGGACAGCGCAAACAAAAGACGCCGCGGCGCGGTGCAGACTCGATCACGGAAATGTCTTGGGTGCGAAAGCGGCGCATGCACACCGGACAACGCAACCGGCGCGCCATCAATGCGGTGATATCGGGCAATTTACTTGTTTCACTCAAAGCAATTGTTCTCCTCCGCGCGTGTTAGGCGGGCGCATTCTCGCGCTCGATCATGACTTGTACGTGCGCGGTCACATCGGGATGCAGTTTGATGGGCACACCGCGTTGGCCCAAGTCTTTGATCGGATGATCCAGTTCAATCTTGCGTTTGTCAATATGAATTTGGTGGTCGTGTTCCAACCGCGCCGCAATATCCGCCGCGGTGATTGCGCCGAACAGCCGATCGTTCGCGCCCGCTTTGACAGTGAAAGTTAATTGCACACTGTTCAAAGCGTTCGCCAACGTTTGCGCTTGTTGCAGGGTTTCCGCATCGCGTTTCGCGGACGCGAGCTTTAATGCCTCGGCTTGTTTCACGGCGTTGCGTGTGGCGACGATGGCGAGATGGCGCGGCAAAAGATAGTTGCGCGCGTATCCATCGGCGACATTTTTGGTCTGTCCCGCCTTGCCAATGCCAGGCACATCTTTCACCAATAAAATTTCCATGACTCCTCCTGTAGGGCACGCATTTTAGCATAGCGCCCAGAAAAAAGCCAAGCGTTTGGCGGATTGCAAATCCGTCGAACGCAGGAGGTGAGGTAGGACCAGTCGGAACACCTTGACATGCTCTATCACGCGCATAGAATGGGTTTGTTCCATACCCGATGCGAGGTTGTATGAAAATTTTCGGACTGTCTCTGTTGCTCTGTTTGTGGTTGAGCGCATGTGGTTTGGCGACGCCACCGGCGCCCACGCCGCCATTGCCGACCTTTGCGCCGGTGGCTTTGGCGCAAACGACCAATGCGCCGACGCCCACCCTCGACCCGCGCGTAACCTTGACCGCAACTGCATCGCCGCTCCCTCCGCCGACGCGCGAGTTACCGACCGAAACAACTCCGCCGCTGCAAGCTCCGGCGGTGGTTGGAAAAATCAAACTCTTGGATCTGCCGGGCGAAGGGCGGGGGCCCATTGCGTTGGCGCGCTTGGGCGACGCGCTTTACGTTGCGAATCGCGAATCGAAAAATATCGCGGTGGTGCGAGACGATCGCGCGGCAACCTATCTTGCGCTTGGACTGACGCCCTCGGCGTTAGCTGCCGACGCGACGCGCAATCGAATTTACGCCAGCACGTTCGAGACGCCGACCATTTTTGCAATCGAAAAGAATGCGATTGTGAATCAAGTCGCGGCGAGCGGACGCATCAACGCACTGGCATTGCACGGCGACGATTTGTATGCGGCGCTTGACAATGACGCCATCATCGAGCGATATGACGCTGCGACGCTGACGAAAAAAGATGAATTAAAGTTGTCCCAAGGATTCGCCGTTGGGCGTTTGATCGTGGATGCACCGCGCAATCGGCTCTATGCGGGCGAGTACGGAAAAATCATCGCCCTGAATTTATCCGAGTTCCGGGAATTGTTTGCTCTCGGCGTGCCGTATTTGTATTCGGATTTCGCGGTGAATCCGGCGGACGGTTCAATCTGGAGCGGCGCGTATGATGAAGCGGCGTCGCGGGCGTACGTTGTGGGTTATACGTCCGATGGCAAAGAAATCGTGCGCTCCGCGCTGGGCGCCGATCTGGCGGCGGCGACGTTTGACGACGCAAGCAATTTGTATCTGTTGGATCAATACGAAAATAAAGTGTACATCGTCCATACGCCCGATGCGCGATTGATCGCCACCATTCCGGTGAATGACTCGCCGAGTGACGCGGTGTATGACCCCAGGCGCAAACTCGTTCTGGTCTCGAATGCGGAGAGCGACAATGTTTCGCTGATTGATGGCTCTGCCCTTCGTGTTGTCAACACCATTCCCCTGGCAAGTAGAATCAATGCCTTGGTCGCCAACCCGACGCGCCGGCGCGTGTACGCCGCGAGTGGTTCGACCAATTCGGTTTTTGTGATCGAAAACGGCGCAGTGATCGGCCAAGTGAAAACGGGAAACAATCCGGTGGATCTCGCGGTGGACCCGGCGCGGAATCGCCTGTACGCCGCCGCGAGCGCGGACGGAACACTGACGGTGATTGACGAAGTAGGGCTTGAGCTTCAAACCACTCTCGTCATTACTCGCTTTTTGTCTACGGTGGCAGTGGATTCCGCAAACCACAAATTATTCGCGGGCAGTTACGAGTTGAACCTCGACACGCTTGCACCGCAGACGACATTTTTTGCGCAGGGGATGACGATTGGATCAAAGACCATCCCCCAATTCGAGCGCGCCAATCCAGTGTTAAAGAAAATCTATGCGCTGGCAAGCAATGGCGTCCCCGGTTCCAACGCGCGTCTGACGCTCTATCGCTTTGTGTACGACGATTTAACTGAATCGAAAATGCTCGGCAGCAAAAATGGCGGCAACACCAGTGCGCTCGATATTGATTTCACGACGAACAATGTTTTTGCAACCAATACACACCCGCTGGCATATACGCATGGCCTCGACGTGTTCGATGCCCAAGACAATCTCGTCCAATCGCTCGCGCTCGCGTCGCGCACCACCGCGCTGGCGGTGAATCCCGAAACGCATCATTTGTTCCTCGCGCACGCGCGAACCTATCAGCCGTACCCGCGCGATCCCGCCCCGCGGGACAATACCGTTGAAATTTTCGATACGCGTACGTTGGGTCATGTGGCAACGTTAGACGTGCCCGGCGAGCCGTGGCGCATGACGCGGCTGAACGATCGAATTTTTGTGGCGGCATGGCAGGATGGTGTAATTACCATTCTCGGCGATGTGGCAACCTCAAGACCACCCGCGCCTACTCCGACCTTGACCGCGACGCCATTTCCCACGTGGACGCCCGAACCGAATGTTGCCGCAACGCCCCCAACGCCTGCGGTCAACATAGTGTGCAGTTTTGGGCCGCCCGCGCCGTTTGCCGCATATTGGGTAGAGCATACGGTAGAGTTGGGTTGTCCAACTGCGGTTAGCGTCAAGGGCAATTTTGCGGTGCAGACCTTCAAAGAGGGGTACATGTATGACGATTTGCGCGACCCCAGCGCGCAAAAAATTTATGCGTTGTATCCCGATCATACCTACGCGGTGTTTGCGGATACGTGGCGCGAAGGGGAAGAGGAACGTCCGTGCAATGACATCGAAATTCCGGAAAGGCGCATCCACCCCAAACGCGGGTTTGGCAAAGTCTGGTGCGAAAATCCAGAGGTGCAAGCCAAACTACCCGGCGCCGTAGCGGACGAAGCCGGAATAGTGCTGAACGTTCAAGAATTCGAGCGCGGCGTGATGTGGGCGGGGGGACCGCAAACACTCGTCGTACTTTATGCGGACGGAACGTGGCGTTGAACGTGAAACGTGAAATGTGAAACGTGAAACGCGAAACGTGAAACGCGAAACGTGAAACGTGAAACGTGAAACGTGAAACGTGAAACGTGAAACGTGAAACGTGAAACGTGAAACGCGAAACGTGAAACGTAAAACGTGAAACGTGAAACGTGAAACGTGAAACGTAGTAACGAATTTATTCGTTGGGCAATGCAACGCGTTTCCGCGTTCTTCGCGGTTTCGCTTTCGAGCGCGCCATTGGGCGAAATGACTCTTCAGGAATAAAATACGTGCACGCTAAATCGCCTTGGACTTGATGTTCGACGCGCTGCAGCTCGGCGTTCAACAAGCGTCGAAACAATTCGATTTCAAAACGGCACGCGTCTTGAAAACGACACGCCACGCGATAGATGGCGCAATTTTGTTCCTTGAGCAAATAGCCGCCCGGAACCTTTTCCCAGCGCGCCATGTAACCCGCTTCGGCTTGAATTTTGGCGAGCTCTTGCACGCGTTCTGCCAGATTTTTTTTGCTCATGCGCGGCGCGTATTGCTTGTATAATTCGTCCATGCGCCCGGCAAAGATTTTTTGAACCTGCGTGTCGCCTTGTGTGCTGCGCACGACGTCGAGCAGCTGCGTCGCCAACAGATCATAACTTTTGGGGAACGTTTCCCGCCCCGCGTCGGTCAAGCCGTACAGGTACGTAGGGCGCCCGGTCGGTTGGCGCTGGGCGTGGACCCGGATCAGCCCATCGCGTTCGAGCGTCGCCAAATGCCGGCGCACGCCCATCGCGGTGATCTGCACGGCGTCGGCGAGCTGCTGCGCCGTTTGCGCCCCGTGCATACGCAAGAGCTGTAAAATCTGGCGGCGCGTAGATAGATCGTGCATACGCCGCCATTATATCCAAATCGCAGGCGAATGCAAACATTAGATACTTTATAAACAAAAATGTTGACAAAGTAAGCCGAGTGTGATATATTCTCGTGTGCCAAAGGAGCCCTGTGCCTACACCGTATTTGATCGTGGATGCCCACGAAGACCTGGCGTATAACGCGTTGACTCTCGGACGCGACCCGCGTATCGCTGCGCATGAGACGCGCGCGCGCGAACCCGCCAAAGGCGTAGACGGGATCGCCACGGTCGGGCTGCCAAATTTCCTGGCTGGGAATGTCCGCGTGGTGTTTGGAACGATTTACGTGTCGCCCGAAGGCAATTTCAATCCCGCGGGCAAAAACTACAAGACGCCCGAACAAGCTGAAGCGTTGGCGCAAGAGCAGTTGGCCTATTACGCGTTGATGGCGGGCAACCCGCAGGTCTCGCTCATTACCAGTCGCAGTGATTTGAAACGGGTTATAGATTCGCGGGAATCACGTCTGGGACTGGTCATTTTGATGGAAGGGGCGGACCCCATCGTGAAACCGCAGGACACGCGGAAATGGTACGAGGGCGGCGTGCGCGTCATCGGGCCCGCGTGGAGCCAAACGCGTTACAGCGGCGGGACGGGCAAGCCGGGACCGCTCACGGAATTGGGCAAGCAGTTGATGCGCGAAATGTCCCGGCTCGGACTCATCCTCGATATTTCGCACCTGGCGGAAGAAAGTTTCTTTGAGGCGCTCGATTTGTTCGAGGGCACGGTGGTTGCCAGCCATTCCAATGTGCGCAAATTTGTGCCGACCGATCGCCACCTGAGCGACGACATGATCCGCGCGCTCGTCAATCGCGATGGCGTGATCGGCGCGGTTTTTTACAATCAATTCTTGAAATACCAATGGCGGCAAAATGGCGCGGACAAAAAAGCGGTAACGTTCGCGACCGTGATCGAGCATATAAAATATATTTGTGACCTCGCGGGCAGCGCGCGGCATTGCGGCATCGGTACGGATTTTGACGGTGGTTTTGGCATGGAGTCCGCGCCCAGTGAAATTGATACCGTCGCCGATCTGCAAAAATTTGGGACTGCGCTCGCCGACGCAGGTTTTGGCGATGACGACGTGCGCGGCATCATGGGCGGCAACTGGCTTCGTATTTTGGAACGCGCGCTGCCGGATTAGGGATTGGAGATTGGAGACTGGAGATTGCAGCGGAACGGAGGAAAACCCCGTCACCTGTCACTGAGCCAGCCCCTTCGATTCCTCAGGGCGGCTCTGCGTGAAGCGAAGGGGCACCTGTCACTTTTTCGGAGGAGCAAAAGGATGTTCGCCTTGCGCGACAAAATAACATTGATTTCGGGCGCGTCACGCGGTTTGGGACGCGCCCTTGCTATCGAATTCGCCCGTCAGGGCGCGAGCGTGATTATCAACTCGCGCCGAACGAGCGCGGCGGGTTTGGCGGAAACGGAACAGCGGGTGCGCGCGCTGAACGCGCCCGTCTTGAGTGTCCTCGCCGATGTGTCGCAGCGCGCGGACGTGGAACGGCTCGCCGGCGAAGCGTTAGCGCGTTTTGGACGCGTGGACGTTCTAGTCAATAACGCGTCGGCTTTGGGTCCGACGCCGATGCCATACTTGGTGGACACGCCGATTGAAGAATTCGAGGTGGTGCTGCGAACGAATGTGACCGCGCCGTTCATGTTGACGCGCGCGTTAGTCGGACAAATGCTGGCGCGCGGCGCGGGTTCCATTATCAATGTGAGCTCGGACGCGGGGGCAGTCGGCTATCCAACGTGGGGCGCGTACGGCGTTTCCAAAGCCGCGCTGGATCATTTAACGCGCGTGTGGGCAGCAGAGCTGGAAGGAACGGGCGTGCGCGTGAACAGCGTTGATCCCGGCGACATGGACACGGCGATGAAACGCGCGTCGGAGCCGGACGGCAACGCGTCGCGGTGGACGAAACCGGAAACGGTGACGCCGGTGTTTGTTTATTTGGCTTCGGATGAGTCCGCGCGGGTAAGTGGTCAACGATTTCTGGCGCAGCAATTTTTAGCCGCGCAAAGGGACTAATATAGACAGGATTAACAGGATTTTCTGAACTTGTTTCGAGACCAATCCTGTTAATTGCGATGAACTGCATCGCCTTAATCCTGTCAAAAATCCTATTTCCAACAAATTCTGATGCTGGAACTGACCCTTTCAGAAAACAGGGCAGGGCAAAGCGCATCGGCGTTGGTGCAATTTGTTTTGCCGCCCGAACTCGAAGCGCGTGAACCCGCAGAATTGCGCGGGCTGCGACGCGATGCGGTGCGATTGATGGTGCTGCCGCACGCATCAGGCGAACCGATTCACACGCGTTTTGACGCGCTCGGCGAATTTTTGCGCGCGGGCGATTTATTGGTCGTGAACGATTCGCGCACCCTACCCGCACTGCTGCGCGCGCGCGACGAAAATGGCGAACCCATCGAAGTGCGTTTAGCGCACCGCCGCGCGGAGGATTTGTGGGATGCGCTGTTATTGAACGGACGAACGCACATTGGGCGCGTCGGAATGCGTCTCGATTTTGGAAATGATTTGCACGCGCGCATTTTGGCGCGGCGTCCCGATTTGCCGTTTTTGTGGCGCATGAAGTTTGATGTCTGTTGTTCATCCTTGCTGGATTTGATTTATCGGCTCGGCGAGCCGGTGCGTTATACGTACGTGCCAGACGCGTTACCATTGGATTTGTATCAGACGGTTTATGCGAATTCGCCCGGCTCGGTGGAAATGCCTTCGGCGGGACGCCCGCTCACTTGGGAACTGTTGTTGAAATTAAAGCGAAATGGTGTAGGGCTTGCGTCCATCTCGCTGCACACCGGCTTGTCTTCGACGCGCGATGACGCGGTGGATGCGCGGCATCCCAATTATGATGAAGAGTTTCACGTGCCCGCGACGACCGCGCAAGCGGTCAATGAAACGCGGGCGCGCGGTGGGCGCGTGCTCGCGGTGGGCACGACGGTCGTGCGCGCGTTGGAGACGGCAGCGCGCGCGGACGACACGCTGGCGGAAACGCGCGGTTGGACGCAGCTGCGCATTCATCAAAATTATCGTTTGCGCCTGGTGGACGGCTTACTCACCGGATTGCACGAACCGCAAGCGAGTCATTTGGATTTATTGAGCGCATTCGTAGAGCCAACGCGATTGCAAGCCGCGTATCAAGCGTGTATCGCGCGCGGTTATTTGTGGCACGAGTTTGGCGACATGAACTTGATTGTGTGAAACGGGGACGTTGAATGATACCCATTCAGGTCGCACGGCTAAAAAATACTATCAAGTCCATCACAAAGAGCCGGGCATCTCTGGTTCTTTGAAATCATTCGTCCATCGCAAATATCGCGACGTAAAGGCAGTAGACGACATTTCGTTTGAAATCGAGACGGGCGAAATTGTCGGCTTTCTCGGACCGAACGGCGCGGGTAAAACGACGACGCTGAAAATGCTGTCGGGGCTGTTGTACCCAACGGGCGGGACCGCGCGTGTGTTGGGCTTTACGCCGAGCGAGCGCAAGCCGGAGTACTTGCGGCGCATGACGTTGGTGATGGGGCAAAAGCAGCAGTTGACTTGGGATTTACCCGCCATCGAAACTTTTTTGGTGAATCAAGCCATCTATGAAATTCCGCAGACGACTTATGAACAAACGCTCAGGGAATTGACGGAACTGCTTGACCTCGCGCCGCTATTGAAAAAACAAGTCCGTAAACTTTCACTCGGCGAACGCATGAAATGTGAACTGGCTGCCGCGCTCTTGCACCGCCCGCAAATTTTGTTTTTGGATGAACCGACGATTGGGCTTGACGTGACGATGCAGACCAAGATTCGCCAATTTGTTGCAGAATACAATCGTCGCTACAACGCGACGGTGATTCTGACGAGTCACTACATGGCGGATGTCACCGCGTTGTGCAAACGTGTGATTGTGATTGACCACGGCAAATTGCTGTACGACGGGGCGTTGGATGAATTGTCCACGCGTATCGCCCCGCACAAACTGGTGCGCGTAGAACTGTCGTCCGAACTGAATGGGCATCGTCTGGCAAACTACGGTGAGGTCATCAAAGCAGAAGGGCAGCGCATCGAACTGCTCGTGCCGCGCAGTAACACATCGGAAACCGCCGCGCGTATTTTGGCGGATTTACCCATTGCCGATGTCACCATCGAGGACCCGCCGATTGAAGATGTGATTGCGCGCGTGTTTGAACAAGCCGCGCTGGCGCGCCACGCGCGCGGCGAGAGCGACGAATGAATTCGTTACTACGTTCATGTTTACTTTTTTTCACAAGTACCTTGTCCTCACGCGTCGCAGCATCGGCGTGCTGCTCGAATATCGCATAGCGATGTTGATTTGGATGCTATCGGCGTCGTTTCCGCTCGTGATGCTCGCGGTGTGGTTATCGCTCGCTCAAGATGGACCGGTCGGCGGGTACAGCGCGGGCGATTTTGTCGCATACTATTTGCTCGGTTTTTACATGCGTCAAATGACCGCCGTGTGGGTGGCGTGGGAACTCGATTACGACATTCGGCACGGCGACATGAATACGAAACTGCTGCACCCCCTCCACCCGATTCACGAATACATTTCGCTCAATCTCGCCGACAAGGTATTGCGCGGGCTTGTCTTTACGCCGATGGTCGTTCTGGTCGCATGGCTCGTGCCCGGTGTGACGTTGGCGGCAACGCCGCTCCATCTGGCATTTTTCGTCTTGGCGTTGATGGGCGCGTGGTTCATGCGTTATCTCACCCAATTCTCACTGGGCTTGTTTGCATTTTGGTTTTCGCAGGCGCTGGTTTTGGCGGATGTGTTCTGGATGTTTTTTCTTTTGTTTGGCGGAGGCATTGCGCCGATTGATCTACTGCCGGAACCGCTGCGTACATTGGCGTACTTTTTGCCATTTCGTTTCATGATGTCGTTTTGTCGTTTCCCATTGAAATCATGCTGGGGCGTTTGACGACGAGCGAGACATTGATTGGATTGGGTTACGTTGCGATTTGGATTGCGCTCCTCTTTGGCATTCAACGCTTTTTGTGGGCGCGCGGCATTCGTCAATTCAGCGCGTTTGGCGCGTAGAGACTGGAGACTAGAGACTGACGTTTCACGTTTGACGTTTCACGATGTCCCATGCTTAAACACCTGAAACTCCTTCTCGTCTTTTGGCGCTTTTCGGTGCTAAAGGAAATGGAGTACCGGGTCAATTTCATCACGAACGGCTGCATGAGCATTTTTTGGCTCGTGTGGGGCGTGCTGGGTGCGACGATTTTTTTTGCGCACCGCGCGGAAATCGGCGGGTGGACGTATTATCAGGTGCTGATCGTCTTGGGTTTGTTTTCGATCTTTACCGGCGTCATGGAAGCATTCTTTCGCCCGAACATTACGCAAATGATCGAGCAGGTGCGCGATGGCACATTCGATTTTGTTTTGGTGAAACCCGTCAATGCGCAGTTCTATTCCAGTTTTCACTCACTGACGATGTGGCGTATCGTGGATGTTTTCGCGGGCGCGGCGGTGATTGTGTATGCGCTCAATGCGCTGGGACGCGTGCCCGCCGCGTCCGAGTTTTTCGCGTTTGTTTTGCTGCTGCTGATTGCACTGATTCTGGTGTATTGCATTTGGCTGGCGATGATGACCATGTCGTTTTGGTTCGTCAAGGTGGACAATCTCGCGGAATTGTTTTATTCGTTTTACGAAGCCGCGCGTTTTCCGATTACGGTGTATAGCGGTCTGCTGCGCGGACTCTTGACATTCGTCATTCCGATTGCCTTTATCACAACGTTTCCTGCGGCGGCGTTGATCGGTTTGCTGGACGCGAACGAGTTGCTGATTGGTTTGGCGCTCGCCGCGCTGTTGTTGTTTGCCACCAACCGCTTGTGGAATTTTGCGATTCGTTCGTACGCGAGCGCGAGCAGTTGAGTTGAAACCGAATTCAACTTATAATTTCGTATCTAAAATGTCGTCAAAAGAAACAATGGAGCTGCACAATGGATGTCGAAATCTTTGCGCTGTGTGATGCGGCGACCGATTCGGCGGGCAAACTCAATCTGCTCGGCGCATTCGACCGAATCAATGTGGCGGAGTTTCCTTACGTTCATCCCTTTTGCGCCGTCGCGGTGCGCGTGCGTTTTGAGCGCATCGAACAAGGCAACCATCACTTTCGGCTGGACTTTGTAGACATGGATGGAAAAGCGGTCCTTCCGACTTTTGAGGGCAACCTGGGTGTGAATTTCCCGGAAGCGGTCCACTCCGTTTGCACAAACATGATTTTGAATTTGGGCGGCGTCAAGTTCGAGCGCGCTGGTCAGTATTCCATTGATCTAGCGATAGACTCTCGGCACGAAAGGTCACTGCCTGTAAATGTTGTTCGCATCGAATCCGCCGCCGCAGGATAGATCAATGAACCCACCGCTTGACGGTGGGTTCATCCTCGTGCCAGACCTGACAAGGTCTCGTCCTAATTTCGGTGGACGAATTTCGCAGGTCGCGTTACAATTTCCCACATGTCATATCTAATCCTCCTTCTCCTCGGCGCCATCTGGGGCGCGAGCTATTTGTTTATCAAAGTCGGCGGCGAAACGATTTCGCCGCTCACGTTTGTCATGGGGCGCGTGGGCGTGGCGGGCATCACGTTGTTTCTCATTTCGCTGGTGCATCGCGAAAAATTACCACCGCTGCGGGAACCGGTGTGGCGTTGGCTTGCCGCGATGGGCCTCTTGAACAGCGTAATTCCGTACACGTTGATTACGTGGGGCGAAACGCGCGTCTCGAGCGGACTCGCCGCGATTCTGGTCGGCGCGATGCCGATTTTCACCGTGCTGCTCGCGCACTGGCTGACGCTCGACGAAAAATTGACGCCGCCCAAAGTCACGGGCATCTTGCTCGGTTTTGCCGGAGTCGTCGTGCTGTTCCTGCCCGATGTGCTCGCCGGCGCGACGTTCAATCTGGTAGGCGGGCTGGCGATTGTCGTGGCGGCGATCAGTTACGCGTTTGCTTCCATTCAAGCCCGCAAACATTTGAAAGGTTTTCCGCATACCACGGTCGCTTTGGGTCAAATGGTAACGGCATCGGTGATCCTCATCCCCGCGAGTTTGCTGATTGATCAGCCGTGGACGCTACAGCCGTCGCTTCCGGCCTTGTTATCACTCTTGACCCTCGCGGTGGTCGGCACGGCGTTCGCCTATTTGATGTACTATTGGCTGATCGAACAGGTCGGCGCGACGCGCACTTCGCTGGTGACGTACATCAGTCCCGTGATCGCGGTGTTTTTGGGCGTGATCTTTTTGAACGAAACGTTAGAGCGGACTACGTTTGTGGGCTTGGTGTTGATTATTGCAGGCGTGGGCTTGGTCACGCGCAAACGTTCCGAACAGGCGACGCCGTTGGTTGCGGCGGAGGAAATGTGAAAGGACGAATAAATTCGTCACTACCTTCTGATGAACGAGTACGAGATCATTATTGTCGGCGCGGGACCGGCGGGTTCCGCTGCCGCAATTCGTTTGGCAAACCGCGCGCCGCAGTTGGCGGCGCGCGCGCTCGTTTTGGACAAGGCGATTTTTCCGCGCCAGAAATTGTGCGGGGGGGGGGTAACACAGCACGCGTGGGATTTGCTGCGCGAATTGAACGTGACACTCGACGTGCCCGCGTATCCGATTCATCACATGCGCTTGGTATATGACGACCTTGAGACGACGTTTCATTGGCGCAATCTGTTTCGCGTCGTCCAGCGCGCGGAATTTGACAGTGCACTGTTGCAGCAGGCACAGGCGCGCGGTGTCCAAGTGCAGCAAGGCGTTGGGGTGCGCGAAATTGCGCGTGACGACGCGGGCGTGACGTTGCACACCGACGCGGGCGAATTTCGCGCCCGCGTGGTGATTGGCGCGGACGGGGCAAACAGTGTGGTGCGACAACAATTGGGTCTCGTGCGTTCCGACCGCATTTCGCGTTTGATCGAAATTTTGACGCCCGTGCAAGATGCCGCGTGCACGCCTGAATTCGCCAATCATACGGCAGTGTTTGACTTTACGCCCGTCGCGCGCGGTGTGCAGGGCTATTACTGGGACTTTCCGTCCTACAGAAATGGCGCGCCGGTGATGAATCGCGGTTTGTTTGATTCGCGCGTGCGGGCTGATCGCGCGCGGGCTGCATTGAAACCCGTGCTTGCCGATGAATTAAGAAAGCGTGGGTTGGAGATTGGAGCATGGAGATTGGAGGGGCATCCTGAAAGGTGGTTTGATCCAAGCGAACAGCATTCTGTTCCGCGCGTTGTTTTGGCGGGCGATGCGGCGGGGACGGAACCGTGGCTTGGGGAAGGCATTTCGCACGCGCTGGATTTTGGAATCCGCGCGGCGGATTATGTGATAGATTCTGTCGCGCGCGATGATTTTTCATTCGCGGATTACGCACGCACGATCGCGCAATCGCGTTTGGGGCAGCGTTTGCGCTTGAAACGATTTATCGCGCATTGTGTGTACGGCAAGCGCGGCGAATGGTTTTATCGCGGCGGGTGGCGGATGCTGCAAGTTGGTTTGATGTTTTTACGGCGCACATAAAAAACCTTCGAGTTCGACGCTCGAAGGTTTTTTGATTCAGGTATTTGGTTCGCCCTCTTCGGGTTCAATGCCCAGCGCGCGCAATTTGGCTGCCAGCCGCTCCGCGCGATCATGCTCGCGTTCGCGTTCCGCGCGTTCGCGTTCGGCGCGCTCTGCTTCGCGTTCGGCGCGTTCCGAAATTTCAACAAACGTTTCAAAGCGCGTGCCGTCAGGATGAAAGAGGACAAGCTCGCCGTCCTCCAGTTCAAAACGCACTTGGAGGCGTGGGCTAATCCAGCCCTCCATTTCTTCGATAGGTTCTAAATAATGGTCGCTGCGTCGCCAGCCGCGCAGCTCGCCGCGATCGGGGTCGTACTCGTAGTATTCTTCCACGCCATAGCGCGCATAAAAATTATTTTTGCGCGCCATTTCGATGGGCGTATTGCCGGGCGACAGAATTTCAAAGACCACTTGCGGCGCAATGTTTTCTTCCTTCCACTGCAAGTAACTGCCGCGATCCCCTTTCGGACGCCCGAACACCACCATGGCATCTGGCGCAACGCGAATATCCGGATGCCCTTCGACGGGGATACCAAAAGAAATCGCCCGCCACAAACACATTCGGCTCATTCGCAAATTGCGCGTCCAAGCCGCACTCGATGGTGACGATGTAGCGAAATTGCTTGGTGTTGTCTGCCATGGGCTTGCCGTCGCTTTCGGGGTAGACGATTTCCGGTTTGGTGAGGGAGATTTGTGCAATTGTCATAGCGAAACCTACTTTCTTGAGCGCCATCGCGCAGCAGCCATTATATCACGAACGACCATGCGGTTGTGGAATACAAGAAAAACCTCGAAGGCATTTAGCGCCTTCGAGGTTTTCATTACGGACCTTCCGCTTCGATTTTGGATGCTTCCAGCGTCGTCGCGTTGTAGCGGGCTTGCCCGCGGTCGCCAATCTTGAAATCGGCGAGTGTGGCGTGCTCGTCGTTGCGTTCGATCTTGGTGGTCGCCACTGCCTTGACGGTCACGGCATCGCCGCTCAACGGTTGAATCGTCACAGTTTGCGCGGCGAGGTCAATCGCAGTGATGGTCCCCTCCACTTTGGGGCTTTTGGCTTTAATGCGCTGCGCGTTCATTGTCGTGGTATCGTAGCGCGCATCCGCCTTGTCGCCGACGGCAAGCCCGCTGAGCGGTACATTTTTCTTGCTGTCCTTGCGAATTTCGGTCGCGCTCGTAACGTTGAGTGTTACCGACGCGCCGCCGCGATCGAGGATGGTCACTGTGCTGGCGGACGTATCAATGGCAGTAATTGGACCACGCGCGCGACCCTTGTTCTTGCCGCCGTTCTTGGCAAGCGCGTTTTGGGGCGCCATAGCGAGCATGACTGCCAAGAGTAACGCCAAAGCAACAGTAATGAGCGATACTTTTTTATACATGCTAAACCTCCACGGATCTGAATTGACACATACGGTAAGCCCGAATGCGTGCCGTATTCAGCTATAGGAACGCAGAGGTTCGAGAGAGTGATATGGGACAAAAGTCGCAATCTGTGTTCGACCAAAGTCGGATCTCTTGCAAGACCTTCGAGGTTTCGGCGATCAATGCGATGGGAATACATCGCCCATCGCTCGCGAATGCCCAAATTACGCACAGGGTTGAAAACCTCGAAGGTCTTGGGGCTTAG